>JAUMXM010000011.1 GCA_030529085.1 Rikenellaceae bacterium
AATTTTTCATTTGCTTTTAGTATCTTTGTACCAAATGTGCAAATCATAAAAAAGCTATGGCAGCAGTAAAATGTATCGGTATTTTGACCTCGGGCGGTGATGCCCCGGGCATGAACGCGGCAATTCGTGCCGTGACGCGCAGCGCCATCTACCACGGTTTCGAGGTGAAGGGCATCATGCGCGGTTATAAAGGTTTGGTTACGGGCGAGATTCTCAACTTCACATCGAAGAGCGTCTCGAACATCATCCAGCTGGGTGGTACGATTCTCAAGACGGCCCGTTGCAAGGAGTTCACAACCCCCGAAGGCCGCAAGATCGCCTACGAGAATATGAAGGCTGCCGGCATCGATGCCCTGGTGGTCATCGGTGGCGACGGCACGCTGACCGGAGCCAAGATCTTCGCCGAGGAGTACGATGTACCCATCGTGGGTCTGCCCGGCACGATCGACCGCGACCTGGGTGGCACGGACCACACGATCGGCTACGACACGGCCCTCAACACGATCATCGACTCGGTGGATAAGCTCCGCGACACCGCTTCGTCGCACGAGCGTCTCTTCTTTGTCGAGGTGATGGGACACACGGCGGGCTACCTGGCCCTCTACAGTGCGCTGGCTTCGGGCTCCGAGGCGGCCATCATCCCCGAGATGGACACCGAGGTCGACCAACTCGCCGAGCTGATTGGCAACGGCTTCCGCAAGAGCAAGAATTCGGCCATCGTCATCGTGGCCGAGAATCCCGAGACGGGTGGTGCTACGGCTTTGGCCGAGCGCGTAAAAAAGGAGTACCCCGAGTACGATGCCCGCGTGACGATTCTGGGTCACATCCAGCGTGGCGGCTCCCCCTCGGCACGCGACCGCATCCTCGCCTCGCGCATGGGTTACGCCGCTGTCGAGGCCATCACCGAGGGTCAGCGCAACGTGATGATCGGCATCCAGAACGGCAAGATCGCCTACGTGCCCATCGCCAAGGCGCTGCAGCAGCGCAAGGAGATTGTGCGCAACCACCTCGAGCTGGTCAAGATTCTCTCGATTTAAGCAACCCGAACCCCAAGCAAACCCAAGCAAAAAACATAGATGAAACGCGTAATAGGCATTGGAAATGCCCTGACCGACATGCTGGTCAACCTCCGCACGGACGAGGTTCTGAAGAATTTTAAGTTGGCCAAAGGCTCGATGAGCCTCGTGGACAGCCAGCTGCAACACGAAATCTCTGAGACGCTGGCAGGTCTTCCCCGCTCGCTCTCGTTGGGCGGCTCGGCGGGCAACACCATCCGCGCCATGGCACGCCTCGGTTGTGAGGTGGGCTTCATCGGCAAGGTGGGTCAGGATAAGACGGGCGACTTCTTCATCAAGGCACTTGAGAACCTGAAGGTCGAGCCCTTTATCTTCCGCGGCACGGAGTCCTCGGGCGAGTGTGTATCGCTCATCTCGAAGGATGGCGAGCGCACGATGGTCACCCACCTGGGTGCTGCCCTGGAGCTCGAGCCCGAGGAGATCGACCCCTCGATTTTCGAGGGCTACGACTGCCTCTATGTCGAGGGTTACCTGGTGCAGAACCACGCCCTGATCGAGAAGACGGCACGCACGGCCAAGGCGTGTGGCTTGAAGGTTGCCATCGACCTCGCCTCGTTCAACGTCGTGGCCGAGAACTTAGAGTTCCTGCGCGGCCTGGTCAAGAACTATGTCGATATCGTCTTTGCCAACGAAGATGAGGCGAAGACCTTCAGCTGCGAGGCCGAGCCGATCAACGCCCTGCAATACATCTCGGAGATGTGCGAGCTGACGATCGTCAAGATCGGCACGAAGGGGGCCCTGATCAAGCACGAGGGCGAGGTGGTCCACGTCGGCATCATGGCCGCCGCCAAGCGCGTCGATACGACGGGTGCAGGCGACTTCTACGCTGCCGGTTTCCTGGCCGGTATGTGCCAGGGGCTCACGTTGCGCCAGTGCGGCACGATCGGTGCCATCACCGCAGGCAAGGTTATCGAGGTGATCGGCACTACGTTCGGCGAGGAGGCCTGGGAGGATATCTTCCGCCTCGTGACTAAAGTTAAAACCGAAAAGTATCTCTTCTAAACACCTATATTAAGTATGTTTACGCCTCTGTTTTTGGGCCGTCTTGGCCTGACCGAGATTCTGGTCCTCGTACTGCTCGTAGTGCTGCTCTTTGGCGGCAAGAAGATTCCCGAACTGATGCGCGGCGTAGGTCGTGGCGTCAAGGAGTTCAAGGAGGGACTCAACGAAAAGCAGGAGTCGGAGAAGGGAACCGACGAGGAGAAAAAATAGAGTCGCCATGCAACCCAAGCGCGACGAGAATCAGATGTCGTTCTACGAACATCTGGATGCGCTTCGCCCCCATTTGGTGCGAAGCGCGTTGCTCTTTTGTGCGCTCTTCGTGGCAGCCTTTCTCTGCAAAGGGGTGCTTATCGACTCGCTTCTGTTCGGGCCCTTGCAAGCCCCCTTTCCGACCAACCGACTGCTCATGCAGCTCGCCGTCTGGTCGGGTATCGACTACACGCTGCCGAGCCTCACGGGGATGCAGCTCATCAACACCACGATGGCCGGTCAGTTTAACCTGCACCTCCAAATTGCCGCCATTGCAGCCTTCGCAGCCACCCTTCCCTACCTGGTGTGGGAACTGTGGCGCTTCGTGAAGCCAGCCCTCCACCCCCACGAGAAGGCCGCCTGTCGCTCCTTGGCAGGGCGTGTTGTGGGAGCCTTCCTGCTGGGTATCGCCTTCGGCTACCTGGTCATCGCACCGCTGGCGGTGAACTTCCTGGCGGGCTACACGGCAAGCTCGGAGATCGTCAACATGATCGATGCGCGCTCCTACCTCTCGACCGTCATCCAATCGACCCTGGCCTGCGCACTGCTCTTCCAGCTACCCCTCCTGGTGCAACTCTTGAGCCGCATGGGGCTGCTCACAGCCGCGTGGATGCGCCGCTACCGCCGCCACGCCATCCTGACGTTAGCACTCCTGGCGGCCCTCATCACGCCTCCCGACGCCTTCTCGATGGTCTTGGTGCTCATCCCCCTCATGGGGCTCTACGAGTACAGCATCCGCGTCGCCGAGCGCAACGCCCCAAAAGCAGAAACAGACGCATAAAAAAAGAGGTTGTCTTTATCGGACAACCTCTTCTATTTTTGCAACCACCATTTCGGGGGTTATCGCCTTCATGCAGGGATAATCGCCGTAGCGACAGGGCTTGGCTCCAAAGACCGAGCAGGGGCGACACGCCATATTGGCTTGGAGTAGACACTTCGGATCGACACCCCACCCCAGGAAACCCATATTGGGATGGGTGGCACCCCAGATCGAAACGACGGGGGTCGCCGTCAGCGAGGCCATGTGCATGGCCATCGAGTCCATCGAAACGATGCAATCCTCGGCAGCCATCACCTCCATCTCGCCCGCAAAGCGTACCTTGCCAAAGAGGGCCGTCACGTTCGGATACGTTGCCTCCATCTCCTCGGCAAACTGCTGCTCGGCACCACCGCCACCGTGGATGAAGATGCGGTCGTAACGCGCCGCCAGCAGGGCTACAAGCGCACGGCTCTGCGCCTCGGGATAGGTCTTACCGGCATGGGCCGAGAAGGGGGCAAAGCCGATCCAAAGCCCCTTTTTCTCCCCCATCGGGTTTTCCCAACAGGGCTTCGTAGCCGGCTGAGGGTCCTCGAAGCGGAAGCCCAGACGACGGAACGTATCCGAGTAGCGCACCACCGAGTGGGTCAGGGGCTCGAAGTCGCCACCCGAGCCGATGGCCTGCTTCTTGGCCAGTCGGCTCTTGCGAATCGTAGCCACACGAATGCCGTGCAGACGCATCGAGAGCGCGAAGGCGCGCGAGCGCAACACATCGTGCACATCGGCCACGGCATCGACCCCCAGCTTGCGCGCCTCACGCGCCAAGCGCCACATACCGACCACCGAGTGGTGTTCGGCCTTGACCTTCACCTCCAGGAAATCGACGTTCAACCCTCGGAAGAAGGGCTTGAACATCGCCTGCGTAGCAACGGTTACCTTCAGGTCGGGATAGGCCGCACAAAGTGCACGAAGGGCGTGCGGCAGCATTGCCACATCGCCCATCGCAGAGGTACGAAGCACCAGCAGATGCTTCGGTAGTTGGTTATTTCTTGCCATACAACACCGGGTTAAGTGCCGGATCGTTGTACATCTTCATCTGCTTGTAGGTCTTCATATACTTGCGACCCGCCTCGATATCCTCGATCAGCTCCTCGATGGCGCGCGAAAGGTCGACCTGCTGAGTTAGGAGGACATCGAGTTTCTTCTGGCAAGCAGCGCGGTGCTCCTCGCTCACATCCTCACGCTTGGTCTCAACGCCCATGTGGTAGATCTTGAGTGCCAAGATCGAGAGGCGGTCGATGGCCCACGCCGGGGTCTCGGTATTGAGGCGTGCATCGGCAGCCACCTCAACATCCTTGTACTTCTCGAGCATATAGGAGTCGACATACTCGACCATATCGGTGCGATCCTGGTTCGACTTATCGATGCGGCGCTTGATGGCCAACGCCTCGACGGGGTCGATCTGGGGGTTGCGGATGATATCCTCTAGGTGCCACTGGACCGTATCAATCCAATTCTTGTGGTAGAGCAGTGCATCGAGCGAGCCCGCTTCAAAAGGGTTCTCCATCGGATGATCCACGTCATCCCAGCGGTGATAATCGGCAATCACGCGCTCAAAGATGCGGTTAGCGTTTTCCGTAAACATTCTCTATCGTTTTTTTATTAGTTGTATTTTCCGTGAAAAAAATCTACCTTTGTATTCGGTATCATTTAACAAAGATAATGATTATTTTCAAAAAATCAATCGTTTTCGGCGGAATCTTGCTTCTTGTTCTTGTTTTGACCATCGAAGCAGCCTTGGCGCAAAGTCGCCCCACCCGCCAAACGCGCGAAGAGTACATCGAGCGCTACAAACATATAGCCATCGACCAGATGGAGCGTTACGGCATTCCCGCCTCGATTACCATGGCTCAGGGCATCCTCGAGTCGGATTGCGGCAACAGCACCCTCTCGCGCTCGTCGAACAACCACTTCGGCATCAAATGCAAGCGCGACTGGACGGGCGAGAAGGTCTACCACGACGACGATGAGAAGGGCGAATGTTTCCGTGCCTACCCCACGGTCGAGGATTCCTACGACGACCACGCCGAGTTTCTCGATCGTCAGCCCCGCTACGACTCGCTCTTTGTCTACGCCTCGGACGACTACCACAGCTGGGCACGCGGTCTGAAGGCCTGCGGCTACGCGACGGCTCCCGACTATGCCGAGCGTCTGGTGCGCATCATCGAGGATGCGAAGCTCTACCTGCTCGACAAGCCCAACGGCGACAACCTTTATGCCCAACACCGCAACGAGCAGAAGGATCCCGACGCCTGGTTCGCCTCGCAGTCGAGCACCAACGACCACCAAGCCTCGACGGGAATCGACCCCGACAACTACCGCGTGACGATCAACGCACACCAGGGATACAACATCTACGAGCAGAACGAGGTCTACTACATCCTCTCGAAGGAGAACGACACGTTCGAGAATATCGCCTCGAAGTTCATGATCTCGGCCCGCAACCTGCGTAAATTCAACGATCTGAAGGAGAAGGATGCCCAGCCGATGACCGACGAAGTGGTCTACATCGAGCGCAAGAAGAGCCGCTGGAAGGGGCGCAAAGAGTACCACCTCTGCCGCGAGGGCGAGACCCCCTATGCCATCGGTCAGCGATACGGCATTCGCACCCGTTCGATCGAAAAGATGAACCGACTCAAGGGCCACGAAGAGCTGGCCGAAGGTCGCAAAATTCGCATCAAATAAAACTACTACAAGATGGATAACAGCCAACTCAGGGAGCAGATTCTGGAGCAGATCATCCGCAAATCCTCCCTCAAACAGAAAGTTTTCGACAGCACCTTCTCGGCCATGAATCTCCTGAAGGAGACCCTGCTGGAGATGGCCTCGGAATTGGACGATGCACTCGAAGGGAAGCTCGACCGCCGCGTCAGACTCGAGTACCGCGACCGCGGTAAATACGAGGCGCAGCTGCAGGTGGCCTCCGACCTGCTCATCTTCCAGATGCACACCGACGTCTTTGTCTTCAACAAGGAGCACGCCGTGTGGCAGAATGCCTATGTGCAGGAGAACACCACCCGCGCCTACTGCGGTGTGATCAACATCTACAACTTCCTCTCCGACTCGTTCAAGCTCAACCGCAACGCCGACGAAGGTTACCTCATCGGGCGCATCTTCATCAACCGCGAGGGTTGCTACTTTGTCGAGGGTCGCGGCCAGCAGTCGCTCACCGCCGATCGCTTCGGCGAGCAGGAGATCGAGCGCGATACGCTCCTCCCGATCCTGGAGCAGGCCGTGCACTTCTCGCTCGACTTCGATCCGCTGATGCCCCCCTACGAGCTCTTCAAGCGCGTGACGGTCGATCAGTTCAACTCGAAGATGGATAACTCGAAATTTGTAACGGGCAAGCGCCTGGGCTACGAATTCAATACAAAGGATATTTAACCCCCACGACAGCTATTTTGAAACGATTACTTCTCTGGGCCGCCCTGCTTCTCTGCAGCGTGGCCACCGCACAAAACGAATACCGCGAGATTGCCCGTCTGCGCGCCATGAACGAGACGGTGCGCGGCATCCGCTCGATGGCCGACGGTGAGCACTACACGGTGCTCGAGCGCGGCGACATCCGCCGCTACAGCTACGCCCTGAAGAACGAGGGCGTGAGCCTGCTACCCGAATCGGCACGCCAGATCGAGATCACCGACTACGCCTTCTCTGGCGACGAGAAGCAGATCCTCATTGCCTCGGGTTACACCCCCATCTACCGCCACTCCTACACGACGAGCTACTTCCTGGTGGCCAACGGTCGCTGCGAGCAGATCATGACCGAGGCACAAGCGCCGCGCGATGCACAGTTCACGCCCGACGGCAGCCAAATCATCTACTCGGACAAGAACAACCTCTGGGTCTACAACATCGCCACGAAGAAGAGCCGCCAGCTCACCACCGACGGTGCCTGGAACGAGGTGATCAACGGCACGACCGACTGGGTCTATGAGGAGGAGCTGGGCAACACGGCAGCCTATGCCTGCTCGCCCGACAGCCGTCAGGTGGCCTTCCTGCGCTTCGACGAGAGCCGCGTGGCAGAGTTCCAGATGATGCGCTTCGATGCGAAGCTATACAACGAGGCCTACTCTTTCAAGTACCCCAAGGCGGGCGAGGAGAACTCGATCGTCGAGCTTTGGACCATCGACCTTCTGACGGGTGCCAAGCAGCGCATCGACACCGGCAAGGAGAGCGATCAATACATCCCGCGCATCGGTTACACGCCCGATGGTCGCCTCTGGTACTACCGCCTCAACCGCCGACAGAACATCTTCGAGATGGTCGTTTGCGAGCCTTCGGGGGCGCAGCACGTCGCCTACGAGGAGCGTGCCCGCCAATATGTGGAGCGCGTCGACGACCACACGATCACCTTCCTGGACAAGAATCGCTTCATCGTACGCCAGGAGAGCCACACGGGTTACATGCACCTCTACCTCTACACGGTACGTGGCGGTCTGCAGGGCCCCATTACACGTGGCGAGTGGGAGGTGACGCAGCTTGTGGGTACCGATGGCAAGCGCGTATGGTACCTCTCGACCGAGACTTCACCCCTGCGCCGCAACCTCTACAGCATCCGCCTCGACGGCAAGGATAAACAGCGCCTGACCGAGGGTGAGGGCTACTACACGATTGCCCCGAGTCGCGGCATGAAGTACTACATCTCGACCTTCTCGTCGGCTACGACCCCCAACTGTGTGGAGATTGCCACGGGTGAGGGCGAAAAGGTGCGCACCCTGCGCGAGAGCCGCGAGTTAAAGGAGGAGCTGGCCTACACGGCACGCCCCGTCAAGGAGTTCTTCCGCTTCACCACCGAGCGTGGCGATACGCTCAACGCCTACATCATAAAGCCCAAGGATTTCGACCCCACGAAAAAGTACCCCGTGTTGCTGACGCAGTATTCGGGCCCGGGCTCGCAGTCGGTCGAGGATCGCTGGTCGATGGGTTGGGAGGATGCCCTCGTCGAGAAGGGTTACCTGGTGGCCTGCACCGATGGTCGCGGTACCGGTTTCCGCGGTGAGGAGTTCAAGAAGCTCACCTACGGTCGCCTGGGGCAGCTCGAGGTCGAGGATCAGCTCTCGTTTGCCCGCCACCTGGCCGAGCAGAGCTACGTGGATGCCGACCGCATCGGCATCTACGGTTGGTCGTATGGCGGCTTCATGGCCCTGGGATGCGCCCTGAAGGGGCTGGGTCTCTTCAAGATGGCGATCGCCGTGGCCCCCGTCACCTCGTGGCGCTACTACGACACGATCTACACCGAGATCTACAACAACCTGCCCCAATACAACGCCGCAGGCTACGACGATAACTCGCCCATCAACTTCGCCCGCATGCTCGACGACAAGAAGACGCGCCTGCTGATCATCCACGGCACGGCCGACGACAATGTCCACTTCCAGAATACGATCGAGATGGCACGCGCACTGAATCGCGCCGGCAAGCAGTACGACATGATGATCTACCCCGATCAGAACCACTCGATGCTGCCCAACGACACCTACCACGTACGCCAAAAGATGATCGACTACACGTTGGAGAATCTCTAAGCCGAGAGCGTCAATCACAATAAAATGCCGAAATCCGCATGGGTTTCGGCATTTTGTTTGCAGGGAGAGAGGAAAAGTGACCGCTATGTTTACCTATTTACTATCTATTGGACTTATGACAACTGTTATTGCCGATGCGCCGCACTTCGAGCCGAAGCCGCTGCCCTACCCCTACGATGCACTCTCCCCCGCCATCTCCGAGGAGACGATGCGCTACCACCACGACAAGCACTACGTGGGCTACATCCTGAAGCTCAACGAGCTGACGGCAGGGACCCCCTATGCTGCGATGCCCCTCGAGCAGATCATCCTCGAATCGGATGGACCACTCTTCAACAATGCCGCCCAGGTCTGGAACCACGAATTCTTCTTCGAGCAGCTCACCCCCAAGCCACACGATGGGCCGAAAGGGCCCCTCCTGGAGGCCATCAACCGCGACTTTGGCTCGCTCGACGGGCTTCACACGGCGATCAAAGATGCGGCAGCCGCACTCTTCGGGTCGGGCTGGGTATGGCTCGTGGAGAACGACCAAGGGGAGCTCTCAATCCTCTCGACCCGCAATGCAGGGACCCCGATACGCCACGGCGTGAAACCCCTGCTGACGCTCGACGTATGGGAGCACGCCTACTACATCGACTACCGCAACCGCCGCGCCGAGGCTGTAGCCGCCACCTGGCGACTGATCGACTGGCGAGTAGTTGAGAAACGTTACGAAGAAGAAAGAGAGCAATGAGAATTAAAAATTGGGAGTTTGAAAGAAGAGAAAAAGGGCGGCTAAAGAAATCCCTATAATGACCAATAACGACTTATATTACAACAACAAAAGAGGTGGCCGAAATCCCGACCACCTCTTTAATCATCGTTAGCGACCCTTAGATCAGACTCTCGAGGATCTGCACCGCATTGAGGGCGGCACCCTTGCGAATCTGGTCGCTCACGCACCAGAAGGTAAGGCCACGCTCGGAGGTGAGATCCTTACGGATGCGACCCACATAGACAGGATCACAACCTGCGAGGAAGAGGGGCATGGGATACTCCTTTTCGGCGGGGTTGTCGTACACCACGACACCCTCGGCTGCCGCGAAGGCCGCCTTGGCCTCCTCGACCGAAATGGGGCGCTCGGTCTCGAGCCAGATGCTCTCCGAGTGGGCACGCATCACGGGTACACGCACGCAGGTCGCCGAGACACGGATGTCCGAGTGCATGATCTTGCGCGTCTCGTGGAACATCTTCATCTCCTCCTTCGTGTAGTCGTTCTCCTGGAACACATCGATGTGGGGAATGACGTTGTAGGCCAGCTGGTAGGCGAACTTATTCACCGTAGGCTCCTCGCCACGCACCAACTCGCCGTACTGCGCTTCGAGCTCGGCCATACCCTGCGCACCGGCACCCGATGCCGACTGGTAGGTCGAGACGTGGACACGCTCGATGTGCGAGAGCTTCTCGATGGCGTTGAGTGCCACGACCATCTGAATCGTCGTACAGTTGGGGTTGGCGATGATACCGCGGGGCGGATTCTTCGCATCGGCCGCATTGACCTCGGGCACCACCAGGGGCACATCCTCGTCCATGCGGAAGGCCGACGAGTTGTCGATCATGATCGTGCCGTGCTTGGTGATCGTCTCGGCATACTCCTTCGAGGTCGAGGCACCGGCCGAGGTGAGGGCGAAATCGATACCCTTGAAGTCGTCGTTGTGCTGAAGGAGCTTCACGGTCAGCTCCTCGCCACGGAACGTATAGGTCGTACCGGCACTGCGGGGCGAGCCGAACAGCACCAACTCATCGATCGGAAGATTACGCTTCTCGAGGATGCGCAGGAACTCCTGGCCCACAGCACCCGAAACACCGACAATAGCTACTTTCATCTTGTATAGAAGTCTTTTATAACGTTTTGTTTACTCAAAGAATTCATCCTCAGCATACCCATCGACAGCGCTCTCCGAGCCGGGCTCGACCGACATCGGGCAGTTGTAGTCGGGCATCATCGTGGGGCGCACAAACTGATCCGAGCGGCTCACACCGAGCGACCCGTCGTCGTAGACACGCTTGAGGAAGTCGCCCACGATCGGCAGAGCCAGAACACTACCCTCGCCGTGCGAACGAAGGTGGACCTGCTGATCCTCGCCACCGACCCAGGCACCCGCCACCAGGCGCGGCGCCACGCACATAAACCAGGCATCGCGGTTCTCGTTCGAGGTACCCGTCTTGCCACCCAGCTCGACACCCTCAAGGTTGAACATCCAACGCAGACGACCCGCCGTACCGCTATCGACCACACGCTTGAGCATCTGCAGCATCGTGTAGGCCGTGCGCTCGTTGATGGCATCCTGCGATTGGGGAATAAACGAGGCAATGAGGTTGCCGTGGCGATCCTCGATGCGCGTCACAAAGATGGCATCGTTGTGGACACCGCCATTAGCGAAGGTCGAGAAGGCACTCGTCAGCTCATAGACATTCGATTCCGAGGAGCCGACACAGAGGGCCGGCACGGGGTCGATGTAGCTGCGGATGCCCATGTTGTGGATAAAGTCGGCCACCGCCTCGGGCTCCTTGGCCTGCTTCATGAGCCAAGCCGAGTAGTTGTTGCGGCTCAAAGCCAAGCCCCACATCAGGGGGTGCAGCACGCCGTCGTACTCCACCTTACCTGCCTCCTTGGGCGACCAGGCCTGGCCGTTCGAGGTCTCGATCGTCACGGGCAGGTTGGGAACCATCGTACAGGGGGTCAGACCCAGGTGGTCGATGGCAAAGGTATAGACAAAGGGCTTGATCGTCGATCCGATCTGGCGCTTGCCCTGCTTGGCCATATCGTACTTGAAGTAGCGGAAGTTGGGGCCGCCCACATAGGCCTTCACGAAGCCCGTATGGGGATCGATGGCCACAAACGAGGCGCGCATGATGCGCTTGTGGTGGAGGATCGAATCGCGGGGCGTGAGCAACGTATCGCGCTCCCCCTTGTAGGTGAAGACCTTCATCGGGCACTTCACATCGAACGAGGCCTCGATCTCCTTCTCCGAGAATCCTGCCTGCTTCATCTCGCGCCAACGATCCGACTGACGCACAGCACGGCGGATGATGCGCTCACGCTCCTCGGGCTCGGTATCGACAAAGAGGGTCTTCGTCCAGCGATACTGGGCATCCATCTGGGGCTGAATCGAGGTCTCGAGTTGCTTCTGCACCGCCTGCTCGGCATAGAGCTGCATCTTGGAATTGACCGTCGTATAGATCTTCAGACCGTCGCGGTAGATGTTGTAGGGGGTACCGTCGGCCTTCTCGTTCTTGTGACACCAGCCGATCAGGGGATTCTCCTCATACTCCTTGAGGGCCTGCTCGTAGTCCCACTCGTTGTAGAAGTTGTTGCGTCGGGGCTTCGAGGCGGTCATCGTCAGGCGCAACATCTCGCGGAAGTAGGTCGCCGTACCGGCATTGTGGGAGATGGGCTTGTAGTTCAAGACGATGGGCAGCGCCGAGATCGAGTCGCACTCCGCACGCGACAGAGCACCCGCCACACGCATACGCTGCAAGACGAGGTTTCTGCGGTTCAGGGCGTTGTTGGGGTTGCGCACGGGCGAATAGCGGGTCGGAGCATTGACTACACCCACCAGCACGGCAGCCTCCTGCACGGCCAACTCGTGGGGCTCCTTGCCAAAGAAGGTCTGCGCCGCCGACTTGATGCCATAGGCGTTCGAGCCATACTCGACCGTATTGAGGTACATCGTGGCGATCTCCTCCTTCGTATAGTTGTACTCGAGCTTCAGGGCCGTGATCCACTCCTTGAACTTCGACATGACGAGCTTCGAAGTCTTGACAATCTTACCACGGTTGCGCACCGTATCGCGCGGGAAGAGGTTCTTGGCCAGCTGCTGCGTGATGGTCGAGCCACCACCCTGCGACGAGCGTTGCAGCAGCACGGTCTTCACCGCCACGCGGAAGAGCGACGGGATATCGATACCCGAATGGTCGTGGTAGCGGACATCCTCGGTGGCAATCAGCGCGGCAATGACCGGGGGTACGTTGCGCTCATCGAGGTAGACAAAACGCGACGAATCCTGCGGGAAGAGGTCGTCATACTGCACATAGGAGCGATTCTGGATGAAGAAGGTGGAGAGCACCTTGCCATCCTCCGAGTAGATCTCGGTGGCCAGGTTCGACTTCGGATTCTCCAACTCCTCGAACGAGGGCATACGTCCAAAGACGCCCAGCGCCGCGAGCAGCATCATCACGCCCACCAGAGCGACGGGCGCGAAGCAGATCATCCAGATCAAACGAATTGTTTTCGGGCTTACCTTCCCCTTATTTTGTGTTGCCATAGCCAAATTGTTTACCGTATAACGGCGCAAAGATACGACTTATTTTTCAAATTATCTTCGATAATTGAAAATCACTTAGAACGGAAGTCCCAACGAGGCCGAGATCCACACATCGCCCTGCGAGGGACGGAAGCAGCCGATCGTCAGCGACGAGGTGGCCGAGTCGGGCATGCGCAGGACGTTGAAGTCGAACGAAAGTTCGCCACCCACCGACCAGATTTGCCGCTCGTGGCCCACATAGTCGAAGCGAGCCGCATCGAATCCTGCTCCCAGGCGGATGCGCTTAATGAAGAGCACCGAAGGGATACCCCACTCGGGATAGCAGAGGGGCATGCGGTAGTTCAACGAGCAGGATAAGTAGTTATCCGAGAGGATATTGGCTGTCGTGAATCCACGCGGAAGCAGAGCCGCCGACTTGTAACCAATCGGCGCATAACCCGAGGGGTAGCGGTAGCCTCCTGTCGAATTTTGATACGATCCCTCGACCTGGATCGAGTGGTGGGGAGCCACACCCGGCAGGTAGAGGTTACCATAGAGCGAGAGGAGGTTGGCAAAGTCGCTGTTGGTCGGATTCACGGCGTAACCCACCTGCGCACCGAAACCCAGACGGGGCAGGAAATCGCGGTAGGCAAGGGGTGCCTGCACAGCATAGGCGGCGGTGAATTGGAGTTTGTGCAACCCCTCGTTGTAGCCCAACGTCTCGATGTTGGCAATCTTGCCGTCGCCCCACTCGATCTGATCGAAATCGGTCACCATGCCGTTCGAGTAGTTGTAGCCGACACCAAAGGTCAGCTGACGAATCGTACCACCCCGATCAAAGAGCAGGGGCAAGAGGGCCGAAGCCGAGAGGGAGTAGTAATCCTTCTGTTGCGGCAGGGGCTGGAAGATATTCTTCTCTTGCTCCTCGTCGTAGTAGCCCACCGAGTAGACCTGCTGGTTGCCGCCCACCATCGCATCGAACGAGAGGCGCACACCCAGGCCGTTGTAGCGCAGGCCAAACTTACCAAACGAGCCGCTCGCCTGCTGCCAGCCGTAGGAGGCGTAGGCCTCGGTGTTCGAGAGGCGGTTTTGCGAGAGGAACGTAATGCCGATGTTGGGATCAGCCTCGTGCTCGTCGATCACCTCAAAGGGGTCGAACGAGAGGGGTGCCCAGCTATGCACCGCCAGGGCGTGTCCCAGGCGCGAGTAACGCTTTGCAGGGCGCTCTGCACGCTGCTTCCGGGCCAACTCGGGGGTGTAGTGCACCGTATCGAGGTTGATCGTAGGCCACGATTTATAGGCGGGATTGAGTCGGTTTTCGGGGGTTCGCGACCAAAGAATCGTATCGCTCTTGGGCTCCGTCAGACGCGCTACGGCATAGCCACGGCGCGAATAGGTGGTCATAAGCAGCCCCTCGGCCGAGGGAGAGGCGTCGAAAGCACCGTAGGCCGACTCGGTGAGGCGCGTCTCGAGGTCGGTCGTCATCAGGTCGAAGCAGTGGATCTCATCCTTGCCCGAGGCGATCGAAGCGTAGTAGAGCTTGCCATCGCGCGCCGTCAGGCCGCTCAAGGTGACATAAGCCGCACGACGTAGGGGGTGTATACCCTCGCGGTCGAGGCGCACGGGGGCCATACCGGCATCATCGGTCAGCAGTGCATAGTAGGCCTTGGTCATATCGTCCCACGCCAGGCCGTGCAGTTCGACACCGATGGGCAACGTGTAGACCGTATCCCCATTCTCGATGAGTCGATAGCGACCCTCGGGGCGGTACTCCACCCAAGCCAAGCCACGCTCCGAGGGGGTCGGATAGAGGCCGTTCTTAATCTCGGCGATGCGCTCGGGACGCTGGTGCTCGCTGTTGAAGTCGAGGCGCCACAGACGGGTATAGACCCGCTCCTCGAAGAGCTTCGACTGCTCGTATTGCGCCCAATAGAGCACTCCGTCGTGGAGTGACGGACGTGTAGCGAGTGCTCCGACATGGGCGATGTGGTGCTCAGCGCCCCCCTCGTTGATAATCACGATGCGAGTCGTACGGGCGTAGTCGCTTTTGAAGGCGACCACCTCCGCCTCGTTGAGCTGCAAGGGGTAGCGGTAGGTCGTGTAGTTCTTCTCGGGCAGCGGTGTGAGGATCTTGGAGCTCTCATCCACCACAGGTTGCGACTCCCAATGATCGTTTAGCGCCGCAAAGGTCTCAGCGAAGAGTTGGTTGGTCGTCGTGTTGTAGTAGCGCTTCAATCCGACGTGTGTCGTGGCAAAAACATAGGGGTTGCGGACCCCGTAGCGTCCCACCTTATCCCAGATATTCTCGCCGTAGCGATCGTAGGCGTAGCGGTTGATTTGGTAGCCCAACTCGTAGTGGTCGGGGATATACTCGCGGTAGGAGCCGCAGAACCAGCGGTCGATATTCTTGCGTGCCTTACCCTTGTAGCTCAAGCCGATAGCGCGCCCGATGGCACGATAGCCGAGCGAAAAGCGCGGTTGCAGGCCTCGGCCATAGGTCGACATGGCCGTCTCGTTCATCACGGCATCGCCCTCCAAGGCCCACAAAGGCATAAAGAGCAATCCCGTCACCGATCCCTGCTGTCCCAGGAACCGGCTCAGCACACGCGGCACACCCCGATTGAGGTTGTTGTACTGCACGGCGTGGCGGTACTCATGGGCCACAAGCTGCTTGATCCAGGGCATCGAGTAGCTCTCCACAGCAGGAGTTGTGAGGAAATCGACACGCTTCGGGAGCCACATCACCAGAGCATTCGACTCGCTGTTCTCGGGATGAAGCACAAAGGGGATATCGAGCGCCCCATAACGGAACCCCTCCCCCACGTAGGGTTGCACAGCGTGGATGTAATGGAGCGTACGACGCGCCAATTCGATGGTCGTATCGGGGGCTATGACAGCAACGCCTTCGCCCTTGATTTGTTGCCAACGCATCGGAGCATCCGAGCCCCAACTATAATATTGTGCCTCGGCAGCCTGCCACACAAAGAGCATCGCCACGAGCACCAAAGCCTTCAATCCTCTCATTGTAATTTTGTTTTTTTTGAGTTTTTAAGGTCGCTATAAGTCGTTATAGGTTTTCCCCAATTTTTAATCTTTAATTTTTAAATTTCTCAATTTCCTGCTTTCTTGCAGCGGTAGCCGCTCTTGAGCAGAATCTCGACCACACGGTCGCGGTGGTCGCCCTGGATCAGGATCTCGCCCTCCTTCGCGGCACCACCCACACCACACTTGGTTTTGAGCAGCTTGGCCAGCGCCGAGAGATCCTCCTCCGTGCCCACAAAACCCTTTACGAGGGTCACCACCTTGCCCCCGCGCTGCTTGCGGTCGAGCCAGATGCGCAGATCCTGCTTGGCAGGCTCCAGGGTCTCGACTTCGGGTTCGTCGTCGGTTGCATATTGAAAGTCGGGATTGGTCGAATAGACCATACCCAGACGTGCTTTCCAATCATTATTCGCCATAGCGTCGTTAAAATTAGTTGCTTCGTAGTTCGTTATGCGCAAATTTAGCCATTTTTTTCGTATCTTTGTCATAAGACGGTATAATATATGGCCTACAACATCACAAAAACCATTGCGCGGCTCAACCCCTTCGGTAAGACCGACCGCAACCCGGGACTCCCTGCACCCCTGCCCGACACCTCCGACAAGCAACTCGTGAAGGTCTATGTCGAGGGGTACGAGGATGTCGCCTTCTGGCGCGCCATCTTCGACCACTTCCGCAACCCCTACATCCGCTTCGAGATCTCGGTGCCCGACCGTGGCGACCTGCCCAAGGGTAAGAAGGTGATCCTGGGGATGATTCCCCGCTCGTCGGAGGAGATGCTGCTCTGCGTCGATTCCGACTTCGACTACCTCTTCGAAGGAACTACCGAGACGGCCCACTTGGTCAACGACTCCCCCTTCCTGTTCCACACCTACGCCTACGCCACCGAGAACTTCCTCTGCTACGCACCCTCGTTGCACAATGTATGCGTCAAGGCAACAAAGAACGATACGCGTATCTTCGACTTTGTGCGCTTCATGGCCGAATACTCGAAGACGATCTATCCGCTCTTTGTCTGGTACGCCTTCTCGGCCCAGATGGAGCACCACCACGTCTTCCCCCTGGCCGACTTCCGTGCCGCGGTGCGCTTAGGCTACCTCGACCTCTCGAACAACGGCGACAACACGCTGCTCTGGCTGGGACGCAATGTGGCCCGCCGCGAAAGGATGCTGCGCGAGAAGAATCCGAAGATGATCGAGCCGATGAAGCGCTTCGAGCAGCTGCTCGCCGCCCGCGGTGTCACCCCCGAGACGACCTACCTCTACATGCACGGCCACACGCTGATGGACAACGTCGTACTGATCTGCCTGCAGACCGTCTGCGAGAAGCTCAAAGAGATGTCGATTGCCCGCATCCACGCCTCGGAGAAGCGCGGCACGGCCCTCAAGAACGAGATTTCGAACTACAAGAATGCCACGCGTTCGATCCGCGACGTGTTGCTCGACAACGAAAACTATACCGATTGTCCGCTCTACAAACTCGTCGAGCGCGACATCGAGACCTACCTGGAACGAGCCATCAAGAAACTCGGCCAATAAAGCAAGAGAGGCACTCGTTTGAGTGCCTCTCTTTGCTCTTTGCTCTTGCCCCTCGGCTCTATCGCTCCTTGATGTAGCCTCGGCGGTAGGCGTGGAGCAGGTTTTTCAGATCCTCGATCTGCTCGCGCAGGTCGCGGCCGATATCCGTGTCACGCACCATCTCACGACGACCCATCATCTCGACAATCTGCGTTGTGGAGTGGATATCCGTACCGTTGAGAATCGCCTCCTCGGCCGACTTGAAGGGCTCATGCTGCACCAACTGGAAACCACGGCTGTGGTAGACAAGCGTATAGCCCGCGATACCCGTCTTGTTGTGGTAGGCCTTGGCAAAACCGCCGTCGATCACCATCAGACGGCCATCGGCCTTGATCGGATTCTCACCCTTGCCGGCACGCACCGGCACGTGGCCGTTGATAATATGGCGGTGCGATCCGGTCACACCAAACTCATCGAGGATGCCTTCGCACACCTCGGCTGAGTCGCGCAGCTTGTAGTATGCCCCCTTCGACTCTGTGTGCGTGGCGCTATCTTCGATGAAGTAGCGCTCGAAGGTTGCCATCTTCGACTTGCCGAACAGGGGCGAATCGGCACCGCTCCAGAGGTACCAGAAGTAGTCGGTGGCAAACTTGCGCTCCTCGTTATCGGCACCCAGATCGAAAGCCGTACGCACCAGCTGATCGACGCGTTGCATCAGCTCCTTGCCCTTGACCGTCGTCTGACCGATGGTCACCTCGCGCAGTGATCCGTCGGCATTGAGGGGCACCGAGGCGTGGAAGAGGAGGTTCGAGTTGTAGATCTCATACATACCGCCGTGCGAAAGAAGGCAACCCACATGGGTGCGCAGGCGCTCACTGATCATAAACGAGTGCTTGAGGCGCTCCATGAGCTCCGCCTCCTCGGCCGTCAGGGTGTAAGGATCGTTCGGATCGAGGGTCGGGAAATTCGTGTCGATCAACGGATAGGTCACCCCATCGATCGTGATCGTGCCCGCTTCCTTATTGATATGCTCCAAGAGGCAGCGGTGCTCCATACCCCACTGCGGATAGGCCTTGCACATGGCCCCCTCGAGCTTGAAGCCGATGATCGTGATCGCCTTGTGCATCTGGGCAATCAGGCGCAGGGTCTTCTCGTTAAGGTCGGGGCGGTTCTCCTCGACATGGGGGGCAAAGACGCGGCAGTCGTCGTCGGCGTAGGTCTCCATGGCAAAGGTGGCCAGGGGGACCATATTGATTGCATAGCCATCCTCCAACGTGAGGGTGTTGGCGTAGCGCAACGAGAGGCGCAGCACGCTGGCGATGCAGCACATATTACCCGCCGCAGCACCCATCCACAAGACATCGTGGTTACCCCACTGAATATCGAAGTGGTGGTAACCGCACAAGGTGTCGAGTATGAGGTGGGCACCGGGGCCTCGGTCGAAGATATCGCCCAGGATATGGAGGCGATCGATCGAAAGGGTCTGAATCAGGTAGCAGAGGGCCACGATGAAGTCGGCGGCGCGGCGCGTCGAGACAATCGTGCTGACAATCACATTCAGGTAGGCCTGCTTGTTGCTCACGTCGGAGGTCTCGTGCAGCAACTCCTCGATGATGTAGGCATACTCCTCGGGGAGGGCCTTGCGTACTTTTGAGCGGGTATATTTCGACGAGACATCGCGGCAGAGGATAATCAGGCGATTGAGGGTCGTGGTGTAGAACTCGTCGAGGTTCGACTCGGCACGGCGCACCAACTTGAGTTTCTGCTCGGGGTAGTAGATCAGCGTGCAGAGCTCCTTGATCTGATCGGGTGTAAGCTCCTGACCAAACAACTCGCCCACCTTGCGCTTGATGTTACCCGAAGCGTTGCGGATGACGTGCTGGAAGGCCTCGTTCTCACCGTGCAGGTCGGCCAGGAAGTGCTCCGTGGGCTTGGGCAGGTGGAGAATCGCCTCCAGGTTGATGATTTCGGCCGTCACACTCGATACGGTCGGAAAGTCGCGTGCAAGCAGTTTGAGGTAACGAAGATCACTCTTTGCTTCGCGCTTGGTCAGCTCGTTTGCCATAATTTTTCCTCCTTAAAATTGGTCGTTGCGATATAGCCATAGCTACATCTATACAAATTTAAGAAGTTTTTCTCAAAAAGAAAAACGAAAGGAGAAAATTTAATGATAGCTTCACATCACACCCTGAGACCCCGACTGCTCCGAGCACAAAAAAAGGTTGCCGATAATTCGACAACCCTCTATAAATCCTATCGCGTGCGTCGCTATCTCTTTTTGCGGACGATGCGCACCGTGGTCTGGGTCGACTGCTTGACAAAGACCTGGGGGCCCTTGGCATACTTGCGCCACAACTCATCGGTATAGCCGCGAATGGTCAGCAGCTCCATATCCTCTGCCTTCATCACATCGAAGCCCCCCTTGCGCAGAGCAGCAACGGCCTCGCTGATGTGCCACGACTTATCGACGCAGAGGCTCAAATTGACCGCCGAGTTGTGAATCAGGTTCACCTTGACGCGGAACTTCTCCAACAGGGCGAAGATCTTGGCAAACTTCTCCTCCAAGACAAACGAGAAGTCGCGCGAGCGAATCGTGAGCAGCACCTGATCCTTCTTCAGGATGAGGATCGGCACATCGACCTTGGCCGACATACCGCGAATCACCGTGCCCGGCTTGCGCTTATCACCAAAGGGGCGCACGTAGAGCGGAATGTTCTTGTTCTGCAAGGGTTTGATCGTGCGCGGGTGGATGATCTGCGCACCGCTGTAGGCCAACTCGATCGTATCGAGGTAGTTCAGTTCGGCAATCTGCACGGCATCGGGGAAGATCTTGGGATCGGCATTGAGCACGCCGTCCACATCCTTCCATACGGCCATCGACTCGGCATCGAGGATGTTGGCCACGACCGCCGCCGAGTAGTCCGAGCCCTCACGACCGAGGGTGGTCGTCGTACCATCGGGAGCACCACCGATAAAGCCCTGACCCACGAAGATCGAGCCGCCGGCAGCCGCAATGGCACCCTTCAGCAGGGGTGCGGAGGCCTCCAAATCGACCTCGGCATCCTTGTGTCGCTGCTCGGTGCGAATCGCCTGACGCATATCGATCCAGCTGTTCTTCAAGCCGGCATAGTTCAGATATTCGGAGATGATGGTCGTCGAGACCAACTCGCCATAGGCCACAATGCGGTCATACCACGCCTCGGCCTCCTCGCTCGTATAGCTGTTCTCGGTCACGAACTGCTCCAAATCGGCAAAGAGCGCCTCGACACGCTCGATCGTATGCTCGCCGTGCCACAGGTCGTTGATGATCGCCGCGTGGGCCTCACGCAACGATTGAATCTCCGCCTGAGCCGTCGTCGCGTCCTGCTGCTGGGCAGCGGCAAAGACACGCTCCAAGGCATTGGTTGTCTTACCCATCGCCGAGACGATGATGAAGAGTTGCTGCTCCTCGTCGATAATCTGACGCAGGTTTCTTACACCGTCGGCATTCTTGACCGACGCACCACCGAACTTATAAACTTTCATTGCTTTCGTTTTAACGCCACAAAGGTAGCAAATCAAATGAAAAATTAAAAACGAAACGCCCGAAATGGTCACGACGACCACCCTTTTCGACCCTAAAAAAAGGTGTTATTAACCCACAAGCGCTTTTTTTTCGCCGTCGCGGAGAAATAGCGAACCAAAAAATCGCCAAATTGTAACGAAATTTCTATATTTGTAAAAAATCGATCGACAAATATGCGCATGCCCCTCACCATAGGCATCGTTTTATGGCTACTTGCAGGATGTAATGCACCGAATCGCCAACCCGAAACAACCTATCGCGAGCTGACCGAACAACTCGAGGTCGGCGACCTGCTGTTTCGGCGAGGAACGGGCTTTGTCGGACAGGTGGTCACCTCGCTCGACCGAGAGGGAAACTTCTCGCACGTGGGGCTGGTGGTGCGGAGCGAAGAGGGGTGGCAGGTGATCCACGCCGTACCCCATGAACCGGAGTTCAAGGGGGACATTGACCGCGTAAAGAGCGAAGAGGTGGCGCGTTTTTTGGGACGCTACCCCCATGCCGACTTCGGACTCTACCGCCCACAGATTGAGAAGCAACAGAGAGAACGAATTGCCCGAAATGCCGTGCGACTGAGTCGAATGCAGGTCCCCTTCGACCATGACTACGATCTGAGCGACACAACCCGATTGTACTGCACCGAATTGGTCGAGTATCTCTTTGGATTGGAGGGCATTACATTGAGCGAAGGACGACGTACCGAGATTTCGTTTCCAAGCCTTTCGGGGAGCTACATCTTTCCGTCGGACTTGACACAAAGCAACCTTTTAAAACCTATTTATTAACCCTAAAACCCAAGCGTTATGAAGAAAATTTTTGCTATTTGCGCCCTGTTTGTGGCCGTAATGATGGTTTCGTGTGGTGGTGGCGCCGCAACGCCGAGCGATGTAGCTGCCAAGGTGTATGATATGATCATTGACGGCGACTACGAAGGTGCTGTCGACTGCTTCTATTTTGGCGAGGATGAGACCAAAGCCGAGCAGATGCGCACCATGGTACTCTCGATGTTGCAGGAGAAGGCTGCACCCCAGATAGAGGCCAAGGGTGGTCTGAAGGCCGTCGAGGTGATTGGCGAAGAGATTGCCGAGGATGGCAAGACCGCCAAGGTGGAGGTAAAACTCATCTATGGCAACGGCAAGGAGGAGAACAACAAGCTCGATATGGCCGTAGATCCCTCCGGCAAATGGTGCCCGTCGGTAAACAAATAAAACGACCCTTCACTATTCTTGTTGAGGCCTGTCCGATCTTCGGGCAGGCCTTTGCTATGCAAATTGAATTTTCTTTCCTATCTTTGTGAATTAAAAAGAACAAAAACAACCGAATAAAGATATGAAACAATTGCAACAACTCATCGAGGCAGCGTGGGAGGACCGCACGCTGCTCAAAGACCCCGCCACCGAGGCGGCCATCCGCGAAGTGGTACGCATGGTTGATGCCGGCGAGCTGCGCACGGCCGAGCCGATCGACCTCGAGAAGAGCCTCTGGCAGGTGAACGAGTGGGTCAAGAAGGCGATCATCCTCTTCTTCCCCATCCAGCCAATGCGCAAGATGATGGGTGGCGAGATCGAGTGGTTCGACAAGATGGAGCTCAAGCACGACTTCGACAAGCTCGGCGTGCGCGTTGTTCCCTCGGCCGTAGCACGCTACGGTGCCTACATCGCACCGGGTGCGATTCTGATGCCCTCGTATGTCAATATCGGCGCCTATGTCGATACGGGCACGATGGTCGACACGTGGGCTACGGTGGGTTCGTGTGCCCAGATCGGCAAACATGTACACCTCTCGGGCGGCGTCGGTATCGGCGGCGTTCTGGAGCCCGTCCAGGCAGCCCCCGTCATCATCGAGGACAACTGCTTCATCGGCTCGCGCTCGATTGTCGTCGAGGGTGCTCACGTCTGCCGCGAGGCGGTGCTCGGCTCGAATACGGTGATCACCGGCTCGACCCACATCATCGATGTAACCGGTTCGGAGCCCGTAACCTACAAGGGTTATGTCCCCGCCCGTTCGGTCGTAGTTCCGGGCAGCTACCGCAAGCAGTTCCCCGCCGGCGAGTACAGCGTATCGTGCGCCCTGATTATCGGCCGCCGCAAGGAGTCGACCGACAAGAAGACCTCGCTGAACGACACGCTCCGCGAATTCAACATCAGCTAAACCTGCATGGCATGGTAAAAAGACCTGCACACCGCCCCTGGAAGGTGCTTTCGAGCGAATACCTCTCGCACGAGCCGTGGTACACGGTACGTCGCGAGCGCGTTGAGCTCCCCTCGGGTGCCGTAGTACCCAATTGGTACATCTTCGAATTCCCCGATTGGGTCAATGTCATCGCCCGCACCGCGGAGGGAAGCTATGTGATGATCTCACAATATCGCCACGCGCTGGGCGAGACCCACTACGAGCTGGTGGCCGGCTGTTGCGATGACGGCGAGAACCCCCTCGAAGCGGCTCAACGCGAGCTGATGGAGGAGACGGGCTATGGCGGTGGTCAGTGGCGGCTGTTGATGGTCACATCGCCCAACCCGACGAACCACACCAACCACAGCTACACCTTTGTGGCCGAGGGGGTGGTACGCCAGCAAGAGCAGCATGCCGAGGAGAGCGAGGATATCGACATCCACCTGATGCAGGAGGAGGAGCTCCGCACCCTGCTGGTCGATGACCGCATCGTTCAGGCCCTGCATGCCGCACCGCTTTGGAAATATTTCGCCACCAAATAACCTTTCCGAGATGATCTACCACTTCGAAGAGGTGACTTCGACCAACGACATTGCGCGCGAGGCGAAATACCGCCACGGCGACATCGTCTGCGCCGAACGACAAACAGCCGGACGCGGACAGCGCGGTCACACCTGGGTCAGCCCCGAGGGGAAGAATCTCACCTTCACGCTGGTGGCCGAGCCGCGCTTCCTGGCTGCCGCCGAGCAGTTCGCACTGCTGCAGGTGGCGGCACTCTCGCTCGTCGACACCTTTGCCCGCTTCGGCATCGAGACCCGGATTAAGTGGACCAACGACATCTACCACAACGACCAAAAGCTGGTCGGCATCCTCATCGAACACTTCTACGCCGGCGCCAAGCTCAATCGTACGCTGATCGGCATCGGCATCAATGTCAATCAGGAGGCCTTCGACCCCACGCTGCCCAACCCCGTGTCGATGTACCAAATCGCCGGCAAGCAGTTCGACCGCAAGGAGGTGCTTGCGACCTTCGAGGAGTGCTTTGCAGCACGCTTTTTGCAGCTCGAGAAGGGTGTGCATACGGCCCTGCAAAAGGCCTATCACGAGGCCCTCTACCGACGCGGCCGATTGCAGCTGTTTCGCCTGCCCGACGGAGAGGAGTTCCAGGCAACCATCCTGGGCGTTGAGCCTCAAGGAGAATTGCGGCTGCAAGATGCTGAGGGCAAGATTTCAGCCTACCGTTTCAAGGAGGTTGAATTTGTCGTAAAAAAGTAGCTTTTCTATTTGCTGTTAGGAAAATAACAACTATCTTTGCATCAAATAATTTTATCAAAAAACGTAAAGATTATGAGCAACGTACCTGCTAATCTGAAGTATTCGAACGACCACGAGTGGTGTTTGGTAGAGGGTGATGTAGCCACGATTGGTATCACCGATTTTGCACAAAGTCAGTTGGGCGACATCGTCTTTGTCGATGTTCCGACCGTAGGCGAGGAGATTGCAGCCGGCGAGGTCTTCGGCTCGATCGAGGCCGTGAAGACCGTCAGCGACGCCTTCTGCCCGATGAGTGGTGAGGTGATCGAGTTCAACGAGGCCGTTGATGCCGATCCTTCGCTCGTGAACAAGGATGCCTATGGCGAGGGTTGGCTCATCAAGGTCAAGATCTCGAACCCCGCCGAGTGGGATTCGCTGCTGACCCCGGCTCAGTATGAGGAGCTGATCGGCTAAGAGGAGAAGAATTCAAAAAAACATAAAAAAGAAATGTCAAAAGTTACTGTTGTAGGTGCAGGTGCCGTAGGTGCAACTTGCGCGAATGTATTGGCTGCTCGCGGCATCGCCAGCGAGGTGGTATTGGTCGATATTAAGGAGGGTCTGTCGGAGGGCAAGATGCTCGATATGTTCCAGGCTGCTGCTACGTGCGGCTACAAGACGAAGCTCGTAGGTATCACGGCTACCGACGCCGAGGGTTACAAGCCCACCGCCAATTCGGATGTGATCGTCATCACGTCGGGTATTCCCCGCAAGCCGGGTATGACGCGCGAGGAGCTGATCGGCATCAACGCCAACATCGTGAAGTCGGTGGTTGAGAACGCTTCGAAGTGGTCGCCCAAGGCGATGTATGTCATCATCTCGAACCCGATGGATACAATGACCTACCTCACGCTGAAGGCTACGGGTCTGAAGAAGAACCGCGTAATCGGTATGGGTGGTGCGCTCGATTCGTCGCGCTTCCGCTGCTACCTGTCGAAGGCCTCGGGTGTAGGTATCCAGGACATCGACGGTATGGTAATCGGTGGCCACGGCGATACGACGATGATTCCGCTCCTGTCGAAGGCTACGATCAAGGGTGTTCCCGCTTCGCAGTTCATCTCGAAGAAGAAGCTCGAGCAGGTTGCAGCCGCTACGATGGTAGGTGGTGCTACGCTCACGAAGATGCTCGGCACGTCGGCTTGGTATGCACCGGGTGCAGCCGGAGCATCGGTTGTGGATGCCATCATTAACGACACGAAGGCTATCGTTCCCTGCTCGGTATATCTGGAGGGCGAGTATGGCCAGGAGGATATCTGCATCGGCGTTCCCGTCGTGCTGGGTAAGAAGGGCGTTGAGAAGATCCTGAAGATCGACCTCACGAAGGAGGAGCAGGCCAAGTTCGCCGCTTCGGCCGACGCTACGCGCAAGGTAAACAACGCACTCTACGAGATTGGTGCTTTGTAATAGAGGCCTTTAAGCAAGTAAGCCACCTCCCATATCGGAGGTGGCTTTTTTTATGATGCTGGATTAAAAAAACCGTGCAGCCTTTTGGTTGCCATATGGCAACCAATTTGCAAAAGAGAAATCCACCTGTCAAGCAAACCTTGAAGGTGGATTTTCTCTTTCTGCAAAGCCACCTAAAGGTGGCGACAAAAGGCTGAGATAAGCGACTCCTATGTGAAATTGTCCTATAAATAAAAAAATATAGACAATCCCTCCAAACCTCCCTTTGATAAGGGAGGCTTAGTCGCTTCGCTCCTTAGATGGAGCTAACCGAGGTGGAAATTTTCATCCGTAATCAAAAGTACACATTAAATTGAGCACGCAGAACTAAAGATTTCCATCAGCTATTCGGTCGGCATATTTGCGCGAGACGGGGAGCGTTACCCCCTCCAACTCGACCTCGGTGCGCGAGGCGCGAAGGATCAAAGCTCGGCGCACGATATAGGCGCGATGGATGCGGACAAAGTGCAGCTCGTTGAGGGTCGCCTCCCAACGCGAAATCGGGGTGCGCGTGCGGAGTTTCTCGCCCGATGCAGTATGTACCACCACCTCGTTATCGAGCGACTCGATGTAGCGAATCTCCTCCGTGGGAAGGATGATGTGTCTGCGCTCGGAGATAAAATCGACCGTTTGGGGACGTGCCGCCTCGCGCTCCTTGAGGTAGTTATCCAACAGATACTCGGGCAGGGCCAAAGCGGCCAAGACAAAGAGCAAGAAAATCGGGTTACCCAACAACGGGGGAAAGTTCATGTTGCCAAACAGCCCCACCTCCAGCTCGGCATTCACCACAAAGAGCAGCATAAAGGTCAGCACCAAGGCGGCCGTTGCCAACCACACGAGATTCAGCACCCCCTGTCGGAGCGGACGAAACGAGATTTGGGGCAGGAAGTATTTAATCATCAACAACCCGGGCAGGAACATCGACCCCACGAACATCGAATCGGCAAAGGGATAGCCGAGCGAGGATAGAATCGCCGCCAGCACCACCAGGCACACAGCCCAATAGAGTATCGTCAGGAGTGTTCGCATAGGACAAAGATAGCGAAAAATGGCTTTCGGCAAAAGCACCGACGGGCAACTTGGGGGTTTTAACACCCCTATCGGGGGTTTCGACCTTGCAAAAACGCCCCCTTACACCCTATCTTTGCAGTAGCGGAATTCCCAACACGATTGTTAAACCAAAAGAAAAAAACCCATGAAAAAGTTACTGATTCTCCTCTTTACGCTCGCCACGCTCACGAACGTAATCGCACAAAATGAACCCTCTGCTACCAATCCCGAGAGTGGCGAAGTAACGCTCTACCCGGCGGTGGCTGTTCCTCAATTCACACTCTACGAAATCTATTGCACGGGCAACCCGCTCTATATGTCGCTCATCACCCTCTGCCTGGTCGGCATCTTTTTAGCCGCATGGAAGATGCCCTCACGCGTGAAAGAGTTGGGGTTGTTGGCACTCGTCATTGGTATTTGCGGCTTCCTGATTGGCATCTTTCAGGCCAACAGCGTGCTGATGCAGGCCGGAGATATATCTCCTGCGGTGGTTTGCGGTGGTGTAAGAGCTGCCGTGATTGCACCGATTTGGGGCCTGATTGTCTATGGCCTGTCGCTCATAATTCGCATGGTGCAAAAGCCCAAGACCATCTAAACCTTCCATCAAAAACCCATAGAGTGAGCTATTTTTAGGCAAACAAAATCCCCGCAGTCCTTCGACTACGGGGATTTTCATATTAGGCTCTGCAAAGGATTATGAGCGAGGAATTTCAAGGCCTGCGTAGTCAGCACAAAAGTCGTTGGAACGAGCTATTTTTAGGCAAACAAAATCCCGAAGTCCGCAGCATACTTGGGCGTATGTGAGGAACTTCGGGATTGCAGTTTAACGCCAAAAGAGCCGCTCTAACGACTTTTGAGGAAGCATTCGATCGTATTCTCCATCAAACAAGTAATCGTCATCGGACCCACACCACCGGGAACGGGGGTGATAACAGAGGCCTTCGGCTCGATGGCGGCGAAATCGACATCACCGCAGAGCTTGCCCGTCTCGGGATCACGATTGACACCCACGTCGATAATCACAGCACCCTCGGAGACCATATCGGCCGTTACGAACTTCGGGCGACCGATGGCCACCACGAGGATCTCGGCACGGCGGGTCACCTCGGCGAGGTTCTTCGTGCGGCTGTGGGCGATGGTTACCGTCGCGTTCTGATCCAGGAGGAGCTTCGAGACGGGGAGACCCACGATGTTCGAGCGGCCAATGACCACCGCCTCCTTGCCTGCCATCTCAACGCCTGCCGTCTGGAGCATACGGATAATGCCCTTCGGGGTGCAGGGGAGCGTGCAGGGCTGCTTCTGCCACAGGGCAGCCACGTTGGCGGGGTGGAAGCCGTCGACATCCTTCTTGACATCGATGGCGGCAATCACCTTATCTTCCGAGATGTGCTTCGGGAGGGGCAGCTGCACCAGGATACCATCGACCGTATCGTCAGCGTTGAGCTCGGCAATCAGACCCAGGAGCTCCTCCTCGGAGATCGTAGCCTCACGGCGGATCGTCGAGTTCTGGATGCCCACCTCGGCCGAAGCCTTCGCCTTGCCCGTCACGTAGGAGACACTTGCGGGGTTGTCACCCACCAAAATCACAGCCAGGTGAGGCACACGACCATACTTCGCGGGGAAGGTCTTGACCTCCTCGGCCATTGCGGCCTTCATCTTGGCCGACAGTTCTTTACCACTGATAATCATATCGTTTCGTTTTATTTGTTATCAAAGGCATAGTGGCCGATATCGGTGCGGTTGAAGAGGTTGTCGCACTCGATGCGGGCCACATCGGCCAGCGCATTTTGGCGTGCCTCGTCGAGCGTAGCACCCTTGCCTACCACGAAGAGCACACGACCGCCGTTTGTGAGGATCTTCTCCCCCTCGGCCTTCGTACCCATGTGGAAGAGAGTACCCTCCACGTTGTTCAGACCACCAATCTCGACACCCTTCTTGTAGTCGCCCGGGTAACCCTTCGAGGCGAGAACAATACCGAGGGTCATAAAGTCGTGCCACTCGAGCTCCGTCTCGGTGTGGTCGGCCACGGCGCAGAAGATATCGACGATGTCGCTCTTCAGGCGGGGCAGCACCACCTCGGTCTCGGGATCGCCAAAGCGGGCGTTGAACTCGATGACCTTGATGCCGTCGGGGGTCTTCATCAGACCGCCGTAGAGGACACCCTCGAAGGGGCAACCCTCCTTGACCATCGCAGCCGCCACGGGCTTCAGGATCTCGTTCAGGGCGTACTCCTCATCCTCGGCCGTCACGAAGGGCAGGGGCGAATAGGCACCCATACCGCCCGTATTGGGACCCTTGTCGCCGTCGTAGGCGCGCTTGTGGTCCTGGGCGAGCTGCATTGGCCACACCTTCTCACCCGATACGAAGCACATAAACGAGAACTCGGGGCCGGTGAGGAAGTCCTCAACCACCACCTTACCCTGACCGAACTTCGTGTCGAGGAGCATATCCTTGAGCGCCTCCTCGGCCTCCTCGGCCGTCAGGGCAATCACCACGCCCTTACCGGCAGCCAGACCGTCGTACTTGAGCACGGCGGGGAACGAGCGACCCGAAACGTAGGCCCAAGCCTCCTCGTAGTCGGTGAAGGCCTTGAAACCTGCCGTCGGGATGTTGTACTTGGCCATCAGCTCCTTGGCAAACTCCTTGCTCGACTCGATGCGGGCAGCCGCCTTCGAGGGGCCGAAGATGCGCAGGCCGCGCTCCTTGAAGCAGTCGGCAACACCGGCAGCCAACGCCACCTCAGGGCCGACAACGGTCAGCTCGATACCCTCTGCTTGGGCAAAGTCGGCCAGCTTCTCGACCTCCGTCTCACGAATGGCCACGCACTCGGCCACGGCAGCCATACCGGCATTACCCGGAGCGGCAAAAATCTTCTCTACCTGCGGCGAGCGGGTCAAAGCATCGACAATGGCGTGCTCACGACCACCCGAACCTATCACTAATACTTTCATTCTCTATAATTTTTTATTAAGTCCCCCTTTTCAAAGGGGGATTTAGAGGGATTGTCTATATAACTTGCCGAAGGCAAGCATTAGGCGAATTTGAAAAATTTCGCCTAATGCTTGAAGTGGCGCATACCCGTGAATACCATCGCAATACCCAGCTCGTTGGCCTTGCGGATCGAATCCTCGTCGCGTACCGAGCCACCCGGCTGCACGATTGCCGTCACACCATACTCGGCGGCGAGCGTCACGCAGTCGTCGAAGGGGAAGAAGGCATCCGAAGCGAGTACAAGGCCCTCCGTAACACCGGCAGCCTTGGCCTGCTTGAGGGCGATCTCGGCCGAACCTACGCGGTTCATCTGACCGGCACCTACGCCCAGCGTCACACCATCCTTCACAACGGCGATGGCGTTCGACTTAACGTGCTTCACGATGCGCCAGCCGAAGTTCAGATCAACCAGATCCTCGGCCGTGGGCTGCTTCTCGGTAACGCACATCTCGGCTACGACCTCCTTGGTCTGCTTGTCGAGATTCTGTACCAGAAGGCCACCCATCACGCTGACATACTGCTTCTTAACGCTGTCGTCCTTGGTCATATCGACCTCGATCAGGCGCAGGTTCTTCTTCGTGGTGAGCACCTCAAGTGCACCCTCCTCGAACTTGGGAGCCATGATGATCTCGAGGAAAATGGGCTTCATCAGCTCGGCAGCCTCCTTCGTCAGGGGACGGTTTACGGCTACGATACCGCCGAAGATCGAGACCTTGTCGGCCTCGTAAGCCTTCGTCCAAGCCTCCACGATATCCTGACCAATGGCAGCACCGCAGGGGTTCATATGCTTCAGACCCACGCAGAAGGGGGCATCAAACTCGCGCACGATGGCCAGGGCTGCGTTGGCATCTTGAATGTTGTTGTACGAGAGCTCCTTGCCGTGCAGCTGCTTGGCCGAAGCGAGCGAGAAGGGCACAGCCGTCTTCTCGGCATAGAACATCGCCTCCTGGTGGGGGTTCTCACCGTAGCGCAGCGACTGCTTGAGGTCGAACTCGAGGAAGAGCTTCTCGTTAAGGCCGGCCTGCTTGCGCATATAGGTGGCGATCATGGCATCATATTGTGCCGTGTGGGTGTAGGCCTTGGCCGAGAGCTGCAGACGCGTAGCCTTCTCGGTGTTGCCGTTGGCCTTAATCTCGGCAATAATCTGGGCATAATCCTCGGGGTTGCAGACAACCGTCACATCGTTCCAGTTCTTGGCAGCCGAGCGGAGCATCGAAGGACCACCGATGTCGATGTTCTCGATAGCCTCCTCCATCGTTACGCCCTCCTTCTCGATCGTCTGGCGGAAGGGATAGAGGTTTACGCAGACCATGTCGATAAACTCGATGGCGTTCTCCTTCAGCGCCTTAAGGTGGCTCTCATCGTCGCGGCGAGCCAGCAGACCTCCGTGTACCTTCGGGTGGAGGGTCTTCACACGACCGTCGCAGATCTCGGGGAAGCCCGTTACATCGCTAATGTTGATCACCTCAACACCGCTGTCGGCCAGCAGTTTCATCGTACCGCCCGTGGCGATCACCTCCCAGCCCAGGGCGCGGAGCTCTTTGGCAAACTCCACAACGCCCGTCTTGTCACTTACAGAAATTAATGCTCTCATGCTATTTTTGTTTTTTATTGATTACACGTTGTATTGTTTCGATATACAAAGGGTATTCGGTTTGGTGAATCAGCATCTCCAATTCGGCTTGATCCTCGCCGTAGTACTCGAAGGCACGTTGTGCGAGGATGCGACCTCCGTCGAGCGAGCGGTCTACCTCGTGAATCGTCACGCCATAGACCTTCACGCCCGCCTCCATAGCCTGCTCGATGGCGCGTGCACCTCGAAAAGCGGGCAGGAGCGAGGGGTGGACATTGATGATACGCCCCTCATAGGCTTCGAGCAGGGTCTCCCCCACCAGGCGCATATAGCCCGCCAGGCAGATCAGCTCGACACCCGCAGCTTGGAGTTGCATCACGATTTCGCGCTCGTAGGCCTCCTTCGAGCCATACTCCTTGGCGCGGAACACAAAGCAGGGAATGCCGTATTTTTCGGCACGCTTCACTGCATTGGCCTCGGGCTTATCGCAGACAAGCAAGACCACACGGGCCGAAATCTCGCCCCGCGCCGCTGCTGCCGCGATCGCCTCGAAGTTGGTCCCCTCGCCGCTGGCAAAAACCGCAATGCGTTTCACCGCAACCGCCTTTTTAGCGAATTACGACACCCTCCGTATCGGTTACACGACCAATCACCGAGGCCTTCTCGCCCTGGGCGGTCAGGATCTCGATGGCCTTCTCGGCCTCCGACTCATCGAGGGCGATAACCATACCGATACCCATGTTGAAGATGTTGAACATCTCGCGGTGGGGAATACCACCCCACTTCTCCAGGGCGCGGAATACGGGCAGGATCTCCCACGAGCCCTCCGTAACCTCGATACCCTGACCCTCCTTGAGGATGCGGGGAATATTCTCGTCGAAACCACCACCCGTGATGTGGCTGATGCCGTGCACGTCGCAGTTGCGAACCACCTCCAGCACCTGCTTCACGTAGATCTTGGTCGGGGTGAGGAGTACCTCACCGAGCTTCTTGCCCGGCAGCTCCTCATACTCGGTGTGCAGGTCGTGGCCCGAGTCGGCAACCACCTTGCGCACGAGGCTGAAGCCGTTCGAGTGAACACCACTCGAGGCAACACCTACCAGCACGTCGCCCACCTTGACCTTCGAGCCGTCGATGAGCTTCTTGCGCTCGACAACACCCACCGTGAAGCCGGCGATGTCGTACTCACCCTCGGTGTACATACCCGGCATCTCGGCCGTCTCGCCACCAATCAGGGCGCAACCGGCCTGACGGCAACCCTCGGCTACACCGGCCACAATCTGCTCGATCTTGGCGGGCTCGTTGCTGCCAACAGCCACATAGTCGAGGAAGAGGAGCGGCTCGGCACCCTGTGCCAAGACATCGTTAACACACATAGCCACGGCATCGATACCGATCGTGTCGTGTTTATCCATTGCGAAGGCGAGCTTGAGCTTCGTACCTACGCCGTCGGTGCCGCTAACGAGCACCGGCTCCTCCACCTTGAGGGCTGCCAGGTCGAACATACCGCCAAAGGCGCCAATGTTGCCCATCACGCCGAGGCGCGAGGTCGAGGCAACGTGTTTCTTGATGCGACGCACCACTTCGTAGCCGGCTTCCAGGTTTACACCGGCCTTTTCATAAGATTGAGCCATAGTTTTTTATCTCTTGTTTTAAATTTATTGCTTACATTTTTTGCAACGCACGCGGCTGCTGTTGTGGTAGAGGGCCGTCGGGTAGTTACCCGTAAAGCAGGCCGTGCAGAGCTCCTGACGGTTACCCGCCTTGTAGAGCGACTCCTCCGAGAGGAAGGCCAACGAATCGGCACCGATCGCCTTGCAAACCTCCTCGACCGTAAGACGGGCCGAGATCAGTTCGTCGTAGCTCGTCGTATCGACACCGTAGAAGCAGGGCTCGGTCATCGGGGGCGAAGCGATGCGCACATGCACCTCGGTAGCACCCGCCTCCTTGAGCATCGTCACGATGCGGCGCGAGGTGGTACCGCGCACAATCGAGTCATCGACCAGAACCACGCGCTGACCCTTGACAATCGTTCTTACGGCCGAGAGCTTCATACGCACACCCTTCTCGCGCAGCGCCTGCGTGGGCTGGATGAAGGTGCGACCGATATACTTATTCTTGATCAGACCCATCTCGTAGGGAAGACCACTCGCCTCGGCATAACCCATCGCGGCGCTGAGGCTCGAGTCGGGAACACCCACCACGATATCGGCCTCGGCAGGCGACTCCTGGAAGAGCAGCTTACCCGTATTCTTGCGGTAGGCATGCACGTTGCAACCCTCAATATCGCTGTCGGGGCGCGCCAGGTAGATGTACTCCATCGAGCACATGTAGTGGTGCTTGAACTGCGAATAGTGGTTCGAGCGGATGCCGTGGTGGTCGATCGTCACCACCTCACCCGGCTCCACGTCGCGGATATACTCGGCACCGAGCGTATCGAAGGCGCAGGTCTCCGAAGCGACCACATACCCGTCGCCCAGGCGACCGATGGCCAGCGGATGCAGACCATGCTTATCGCGGCAGGCGTAGATGCGACGTTGGGTCATCACCAGGAACGTGAAGGCACCCTCCATCATATTCAGCGCCTCGAGAATCGAGTGGATACGGGGGCGGTTCGAGCGACCCTCCTTCTTGATCAGGTGGGCCAGAATCTCGCTGTCGGAGCTCGACTGGAAGAGGCAACCCTGACGCTCGAGGTACTCGCCGAGCTCGGCGGCATTGACCAGCGAGCCGTTGTTGGCGATGGCAAAATCGCCCGAGCGATGGTGGAAGAAGAGGGGCTGGACATTCTCCAGGCGGTTACCCTCGGCAGCCGTGTAGAGGACGTGGCCGATGGCCATCTCGCCCTGCATCGACTGCAGCTCGTCGCCCTTGAAGACCTCCGTCACCAGGCCCTTGCCCTTGATGCGGTGGAAGTTGGCCTCCTTATCGACGCTCACAATACCGCAACCCTCCTGACCGCGGTGCTGCAACGAGTGCAGACCGTAATAGGTCAGCGAAGCTGCATTCTCGACGCCGTAGATGCCAAAGACACCGCACTCGTCGTTGATCGTTTTATCTTGATACATAGCTCCTCGTTTTTTTACTTGACTACACCCTGCAAACGGGTCAGAATCTCCTCAAAGGCCTCGCGCACACGACCCATATCGCGGCGGAAACGGTCGTGGTCCAACTTCTCGCCCGTCTCGACATCCCACAAACGGCAGGTGTCGGGCGAGAGCTCGTCGGCCAAGACAATCTTACCCTCCTTCGTGCGACCGAACTCCACCTTGAAATCGACCAACTTGATGTTGATCTTGGCAAAGAGTTCCTGCAGCGCCTTGTTGATGCGGCCCGCCTCGCCATAAAGCTCGGCAAGCTCCTCGTAAGAGGCAATGCCCAAGGCTACGGCGTGGTGGTCGTTCATCAAGGGATCGCCTAACTCATCGCTCTTGTAGCAGATGTCGTAGATCGTGTTGGCGGGCTCGTGACCCTCCTCCACGCCGAGGCGCTGTGCCATCGAGCCGGCTACCACGTTGCGCACGATCACCTCCAGAGGGATGATCTCCACCTTGCGGCAGAGCTGGTCGCGCTCGTTGAGCGTTTCGATGTAGTGCGTTTCGATGCCTGCGCGCTTCAGCTCGCCGAAGATGAGCGTCGAGATGGCGTTGCAGAGGACTCCCTTGTTGAGAATCGTCGCCTTCTTGATGTTGTTAAAGGCCGTCGCATCGTCCTTGTAGTGGATGATGATGCGCTCGGGATCATCGGTGGCAAAGACCTGCTTGGCCTTGCCCTCATACAGCATTTCCAACTGTTTCATGCTATCGTGTAACTAACCTATAAAAGTTGGTTTCTGTTCTTGTTTACTTCTTGCGGAAATAGTTCACGGCATTCTCGAAGAGCGGCTGGCACTTGTTGCCGGCGATGTTCTTGTAGAGCTGCTCCTCGTAACGCTCCGTGTGACCCATCTTACCCAGGATGCGGCCATCGGGCGAGATGATACCCTCGATGGCATACGACGAGCCGTTGGGGTTGTAGGGGGCCTCCGAAGTCGGATTGCCGGCGGCATCGACATACTGGAAGGCAACCTGACCACGCTCGAAGAGCTCCTTGGCAAAGGCCTCGCTCACGACAAACTTACCCTCACCGTGGCTGACGGCGATGGCATGCTCCTCACCCAACTGGAACGAGCTGAGCCAGGGCGAACGGGTCGTAGCGATGCGGGTCGTCACGATCTGCGAGATGTGACGGTTGATGGCGTTTCGGAAGAGCGTCGGCGACTCGGTCGTCACCATACCCAGGCGGCCATAGGGCAGCAGACCCGACTTCACCAAAGCCTGGAAGCCGTTGCAGATACCCAGAATCAGACCACCGCGATCGAGCAGGGCGTGAATCTCGTTGCGTACCGACTCGTTGTTGAGTACGTTCACAATCAGCTTGGCCGAACCATCGGGCTCGTCACCGGCCGAGAAACCACCGCTGAGGACAAAGATATGGGCCTCGCGGATGTGGGCGCACATCTCCTCGATCGAACGCAGGATGTCATCCTCCTCCAGGTTGCAGAGCACGCTCGTGCGAATCTCGGCACCGGCGCGACGGAAGGCCTTGGCCGTGTCGTAGTCGCAGTTCGTACCCGGGAAGACGGGCAGGTAGGCGATCGGATGCTCGACAGCCTCGCCCGGATAGCTATCCTCGCGCGGCTCGGGGGTCGACGTCATCACGGGAGCCTTGTTCTCGCAGACATCGGGATAGACCGTGGCGAACTTGGCGCGGTTGCACTCGAAGAGCTCCTCGAGGGGCATCTTCACACCCTCGACCGTGATCGTCTTCTCGCTCACGGTGCGGGCAACCAACTCGGCGCGCTCGTAGTCGAGTTCACCCTCGACCTCGACCAGAATCGAGCCGTAGGCGTAGTTGTAGAGCGCCTGCTCGGCCATCACAACCTCGACACCGATCTCGTTACCAAAGGCGGCCTTGGCCAGACCCTCGGCAACACCACCCATACCTACCGACCAAGCCGAGAAGACCTTACCGGCCTCGATCAGCTCGCTCACGAAGCTGAAGTTGCGCTTGAGCTGCTCCGTATCGGGCATGTAGTTCTCATCGGCCGTATGGCGGATGAGGTAGATGTTGTGACCGGCACCCTTCAGGTCGGTCGAGATGACCGTCTTGGCATCGACGGTCGTGATACCGAATGCCATCAGCATCGGCGGCACGTTGATATCCTGGAACGTACCCGACATCGAGTCCTTACCGCCAATCGACGGCAGGCCGAGTGCCACCTGCATCTTGAGCGCACCCAGCAGGGCCGAGAGGGGCTTACCCCACGAGGTCGGCTCCTTGGTCATACGCTCGAAGTACTCCTGGTACGAGTAACGCATCTTATCATAACGGGCACCCGCAGCCACCACCTTGGCGGCAGCCTCGATCACGGCATAAGCAGCACCGTGGTAGGGGCTCCACGAAGCGAGGTTGGGGTTGTAGCCATAGGCCATAATGCTGGCCGTATCGGTGTAACCATCGACGGGGAGCTTCTGAACCGAGGTCTGCGTCTCGGTGCGCTGCGTCTTACCACCGAAGGGCATCAGAACGGTCGAGCGACCGATCGACGAGTCGAACATCTCGATCAGACCCTTCTGCGAGGTAACGTTCCAATCTGCCAGGTTGGCCTTGAAGCGCTCCTCGATCGAATCGCCTGCCACCTCACGCTCGAAGGGGTTGCACTCCTCGACAGCACCGATGGCTGCCTCGGCATAGTGCTTGGCACCTGCCGAGTCGATAAACTCGCGGCTCAAATCGACCACCAGGCGACCCTTGTTGTACATACGCATACGGGCCGTATCGGTTACATCGGCCACGTGTACCGCCTCGATATTCTCCTCGCGGCAGTAGCCCATAAACTCATCGACATCCTTCGCCTCGACCACAACCGACATACGCTCCTGCGACTCGCTGATGGCCAGCTCGGTCGAATTCAGGCCGCTGTACTTCGTCGGCACGCGATCCAGGTAGATATCCAGACCGTCGGTCAGCTCACCAATGGCTACGCTGACACCACCGGCACCAAAGTCGTTCGACTTCTTGATCAGGCGGGTCACTTCGGCGCGACGGAACAGGCGCTCGAGCTTGCGCTCCTCGGGAGCGTTACCCTTCTGCACCTCCGAGCCGCAGCTCTCGAGCGACTTCTCATCATGCTCCTTCGACGAACCCGTAGCACCGCCGATACCGTCACGACCCGTGCGACCACCCAGGTAGATGATCTTATCACCCGGCGTGGGGCTCTCGCGGCGTACATTCTCGGCCTTCACGGCACCCACCACAGCACCTACCTCGAGGCGCTTGGCCACATAACCCTCGTGGTAAACCTCACGCACGTGGGTCGTAGCCAGACCGATCTGGTTACCGTAGCTCGAGTAACCGGCGGCAGCCTTCTTCGAGATGATGCTCTGGGGCAGCTTGCCGGGAATCGTATCCTCGACCTTCTGGTAGATATCGCCAGCACCCGTCACACGCATCGCCTGGTAGACGTAGCTGCGGCCCGACAACGGGTCGCGGATAGCACCACCCAAACAGGTCGAAGCACCACCGAAGGGCTCAATTTCGGTCGGGTGGTTGTGGGTCTCGTTCTTGAACTGGAGGAGCCAACGCTCGGTCTGACCGTCCACGTCGACATCCACAAAGATCGAGCAGGCGTTGTTCTCCTCGCTCTGCTCCATATCATCGAGCAGACCACGCTTGCGCAGTACGCGCGCACCGATCGTGGCCATATCCATCAAACAAAGGGGCTTGTGCTCGCGACCCAACTCGCGGCGGATATTGAGGTAGAGTGCCAGCGAGCCCTCGATCTCCTCCTTGAGGAAGGACTCCTCGACGGTGATGCCCTCCAACTCGGTCGTGAAGGTGGTGTGGCGGCAGTGGTCGCTCCAATAGGTATCGAGGATGCGCAGCTCCGTCTCGAAGGGATCGCGGCCCTCCTCGCGGAAATAGCGAACCACCTCCATCAGGTCGTCGGCATTCATAGCCAGACCCATCTTCTTGCAATAATCGGCAGCCTCGTTGCTGCGGATCTCGCGCAGACCCGTGAGCACCTCAACGGGAATCACCTCGGCCTGCTCCTGCTCGGAGAGAACGTCGAGATTCTTCTCACGCGACTCTACGGCGTTGATGTAGTAGTGACGAATCTTGGCCATCGCCTCCTCCGTGACACCCTTGTCGAAGACCAGGAGTTTCGACGAACGGATGCGCACGTCGGCCGTCGGATCGACCAGACGCACACAATCAACGGCCGAAGCGGCACGCTGATCGAACTGACCGGGGAGGAACTCCACGGCCAACGAAGGACGACCCTCGGTATCGAACTCATCGGTCACCGTATCGGTCACCACCTCACCAAAGACACCATAGCGGCACTTCTCGACCAGCTCCTCGCTGAAGCCGAAGAGGTCATAGACGCACAGCAGGCGCAGCTCCTGAATCGCAAGGTTCAGGTTTTGATTCAGCTCTCGCTTCAGGCTCTCGGCCTCGACGCGAAAACGATCTTTCTTCTCAACAAAAATGCGGAAATTCTTCATCTATCTGGTTTGCTAATTTTTCGCTTGGATTGGGATTAAATCTCGACAGCGAGGACAGCCTCGGTCTGCTTCTGACGGAAGGCCTCGAGCTTGGCGGCAAGCTCCTCGTTCGAGAGGGCCAGCATCTGCACAGCATAGAGGGCGGCATTCTTCGCACCGTCGATGGCCATCGTCGCTACGGGGATACCCGAGGGCATCTGTACGATCGAGAGCAGCGAATCCATACCGTTGAGCGCCTTCGAGCGCACGGGGATACCGATCACGGGGAGGGTCGTCATGGCGGCAATCACACCCGGCAGGTGGGCAGCACCGCCCGCGCCTGCGATGATCACCTGCAGACCGCGCTCCTTGGCACCCTTGGTCCACTCGGCCAGGGCATCGGGGGCACGGTGTGCGCTGATAACGCGCTTCTCATACTCGATACCAAACTCCTCCAACGTCTTGATGGCTCCGCTCATTACCTCGTAATCGCTTGCCGAGCCCATAATAACTCCTACTTTCATTGCTTTTATCTGTTTATTATTTTGATTACCAAAACTTTAGCACTCCGCAAAACACCCATAACCCCTAAAAACGAGGGCCGCCACATCCTTTACGGACGTGGCGGCGTGCGTTTATCTGGACTCGAGGGTCTGCTGAGCCTGCTTCATGCGCTCTTTCGTTTTCACGCGCACACACTGCCCCGACAAAAAGACCGACCCGAAGGTCGACCAACGAGTTGCCTCAAACGTGGTCTTATGGAGCAAATAATTCATTGCGGCCGTGTGAAAAAATCGAACGCACAAAAGTACGAAAAAATCAGGCAAAAAGAAAGTATTTCACCCGATTTTTCTGCTAACAAATTATCCACAAAACAAAGGGGCTGTTTTGCGGGGAGTTTTCGGTTGTTTTTTGCCTCGCCGCCGATAAAGGGGACTTGGTCGCTACGCTCATTTTAGCAGCACCACACAAAGCGAGGCCATCGGCCGAAGCGTGCAAGTCCTCCCTTTCTCAAAGGGAGGATTTAGGAGGGAATGTAAGTATTTTAATGTACACTCCCGATTGCGGCCTTTCGGGCCTCCTTTAGGAGGTTTTGAAACGGAATATCCACCACCCAAGACTCGCTTGGCGTGGTGGATATTTTGTTTCAAAAGAGTTGCCGCAGGGCAACCGAAAGGCTGTTGCGACACCCTCCGGCGAGGAATTATCGGAGCGGGATTTCAAGGCTTGCGCAGGTGGCGAAACCGCAGCATACTCTTCGTATGTGAGGATTTAGCCGACAAGCATAACGCAGAAATCACCTTCGAGAATTTCTCGCTCGCTACTTGGCTTTGGCCTCGCAATAGGCACAACGCAAGGTGCCATCCTCGGCGTAGCGGAAAATCGGATCGACATCCTCGGTAGCCGAGATACAGCGCTTGTTGGGACAGCGGTAGTCGCCCTGGATATACGCCTCGCCAAAGACGGGGGTCTTCTCGAAGGGCTTATTCTCGTCGGCCCACTGCAGAAGAGTGTAAATCAGTGCCATACGCACAAACTTACCATTCTCGACCTGGCGGAAATAGACGGCGCGGGGGTCGTTATCCACGGCGCGCGTAATCTCATTGACGCGGGGCAGCGGGTGGAGAATGATCATATCCTCGCGGGCAGCCTGCAACTTCTCGGGATCGAGCACGAAGCTGTCCTTCACGCGGTCGAACTCCTCCTCGTCGAGGAAACGCTCCTTCTGCACGCGGGTCATATAGAGGATATCGAGCTCCGACATCACCTCCTCCATCGTGCGCACCTCGTGGAACTCGAGGTTCGAATTCACGCGCATCTCCTTGAGCATATAGCTCGGCAGGCGCAGCTCCTCGGGCGAGATGAGGTAGATGCGGATCCCCTCCTCGCGCGAAAGGGCCTTGATGAGCGAGTGAACCGTGCGGCCGAACTTCAAATCGCCGCAGAAACCGATCGTGAGGTGATCCAGGCGACCCTTCTCGCGCTTGATCGTCAGCAGGTCGGTCAGGGTCTGCGTCGGGTGGGCGTGCGAGCCGTCACCGGCGTTGATGACCGGAATACCGGCATACTGCGAAGCCACGAGCGGTGCACCCTCCTTCTGGTGGCGCATCGCGATAATGTCGGCGAAGCAGCGGATCACGCGCACCGTATCGGCCACCGTCTCACCCTTCGAAACCGAAGAGGAGGAGGCATCCGAGAAGCCGATCACCTGACCGCCCAGCTCCATCATCGCGGCCGTGAAACTGAGGCGTGTACGAGTCGAGGGCTCATAGAAGAGGGTTGCGAGCTTCTTGCCTTTGCAAGCCTCGCGGTAGGCATCGCGGTTGGCGATGATATCCTCGGCCAGGGATACAATCTGGTGAATCTCCTGTACCGACAGGTCGGTCGGATCGATTAAGTGACGCATAGGAGTAGATTCAAAATTTGGAATTCAACATTCAAAAATAAGCGTAGAAAGGGGGAAATTATGTCATCCCGAGGAGCAACGCTGCGAGGGATCTACCTTATTCCTCTTCGCCGAGAAAAAGCCATAAAGGATTGGTTTGAGCAATCAAAGCTTCCTTTTTCGATCGTCGCCACCCTTTCAACTCTTTTTCTCGCGCTATGGCATCGCGAATATCCGTATAGACCTCATAGTAAACCAAATGAGTAACACGGTATCGGGCCGTAAAAGCACTACCCTCTCCCTGACGATGTTCCGACAAGCGTCGGTCCAACGAATCAGTCACACCGATATAGAGCACCGACCTATTGGAGTTGGTCAGCATATAAACCCAATATCGGCGCATAGAGAAAGCGGTAGATTCCTCGCCTAACGGCTCGGAATGACATTATTTACTTCATCCAGCTCTCGTCCGAAGGGTTGTTACGGAACTTGATCAGCTTCTCTTTGTCCTCGACCTTGATGTAACCCTCCTCGGCAGCCACCTCAACAAGGGCGTCGAGGTTCGAGAGCGAGTAGTTGATCACGTTGGCCTCGGCCATGCGATCCAGACCCTTCTTCATACCGTAGGTGAAGATCGATGCCACGCCCAGCACCTCGGCACCCGCCTCGCGGAGGGCATTGACAACCTCGATACAGGAGCCGCCCGTCGAGATAAGGTCCTCGATAACAACGACTTTCTGACCCTTCTCGAGCTTACCCTCGATCTGGTTACCACGGCCGTGATCCTTCTGACCCGAGCGCACGTAGCCCATCGGCATATCGAGAATCGTGGCGGTAATGGCGGCGTGTGCGATACCGGCCGTCGAGGTACCCATCAGCACCTCGGCCTCGGGGAACTTCGTGCGGACAATCTCGGCCAGGCCTGCCTCGACGTGCTTGCGCACCTCAACGGCGGTCAGCGTCAGGCGGTTGTCGCAATAAATCGGGCTTTTGATGCCGCTTGCCCAGGTGAAGGGCTGATCGGGGCGCAGGAAGACGGCGCCAATCGAAAGAAGATCTTTCGCAATAAGTTTCTCCATAGTTTTATACCTATTTATTATATTGTTCTTCGTTTATTCCAAGGCGCGACGCAGCAACGGCTCCACCTCCTCGGGGTAGATGCCGCCCTCGTGCACCTTCACGCCATCGATGTAGAAGCAGGGCACATAGTAGTAGTCATATTGGTCGGCTACGGCAGGTTCCTCCGACTCCTCGATCAGTTCCAGCTCGATGGCGGCCAATTCGGGGTGTGCCTCCTTGGCGGCCTCGATGTAGGCAAAGGCCTTCTTGCAGAAGGGGCAGTTGCGAAGGTAGAAGAGTTGTACGCGCTTCATCATCTCGGTTTTTTAGCCGTTACTCGCCCAAAAACTCTGCCACGCAGCGACGATAAGCGGCTACGGGGTCGGCAGCAGCCGTGATGGGACGACCCACGACGATAAAGTCGGAGCCAATCTCACGGGCACGGGCCGGAGTCGTGACACGCACCTGGTCGCCCACCTCGCCATCGGCAAAGCGAACACCCGGCGTAATCGTGAAGAACTCCTTGCCGCAAGCCTCCTTGACCATACCGGCCTCGAGGGGCGAGCAGACAACGCCATCGAGCCCTGCGGCCTTCGTATTCTGGGCATACTTAACGATCGTGTCGTTGATCGAGGCGCCGATGAGCAACTCCTGCTGCATGCGCTCCTCGCTCGTCGAGGTGAGCTGCGTGACAGCAATCAGCAGGGGGCGCGTACCATCCTCGCGCGTGAGGCCCTCCAAGGCGGCCTTCATCATATCGATCGTGCCCGAGGCGTGTACGTTGGTCATATCGACATCGAGGCGCGAGAGGACCGACATCGCCTTCTTGACCGTGTTGGGAATGTCGTGCAACTTCAAATCGAGGAAGATGCGGTGGCCGCGACGCTTGATCTCGCGGACAATGGCAGGACCCTCGGCGTAGTAGAGCTCCATACCGATTTTGAGGAAGGGCTTGCGCTCCTCATCCTTGAACAGATCGAGGAACTTGAAGGTATCCTCGGCCGACTTAAAGTCGCAGGCAATAATGACGTCGTTCTTGAGCATAACTCTATCTTTTTACTTATTTTACAATTCCGATAATATCTTGCAGACGCTCGATGCCCAGACGCTCCATCTCCAATGGCAGGGCCTCGACAATCTTCTTCGAGGCGTAGGGATCGCGCAGGTTGGCAGCACCGACCTGAACGGCCGTAGCACCTGCCATCATCATCTCGATGACATTCGAGGCGCTCTCCACACCACCGCAGCCGATGACGGGGATCTTGCAGGCCGAAGCGACCTGGTAGACCATGCGCACCGCGAGGGGGAAGATCGCAGCACCCGAGAAGCCACCCATCGTATTGGCGATGACGGGCTTGCGGCGCATCGTGTCGATACGCATACCGAGCAGCGTGTTGATCAGGCAGAGGCCATCGGCACCCGCCTCCTCGCACGCCTTGGCAATCGAGACGATATCGGTCACATTGGGCGAGAGCTTGATATAGACGGGTTTAGTCGTCACCGCCTTCACAGCGCGCGTCACCTCGGCAGCCGCCTCGGGCGAAGTGCCGAACGACATACCGCCGTGGCGCACATTGGGACACGAGACATTGACCTCGATGATACCCACCTGCTCCTCCTTGTCGATTCGTTCGCAACAGTAGGCATACTCCTCGATCGAGAAGCCCGAGATGTTGGCGATGACCGGCTTGTGGAAGTAGCTCTTCATACGGGGCAGCTCCTCAGCGATGACGTGATCGATGCCCGGATTTTGCAGACCGACAGCGTTGATCATACCCGCCGTGCACTCCGCAATGCGGGGCGTGGGGTTGCCGAAGCGCGGCTCCTTGGTCGTTCCCTTGAACGAGAAGGTGCCCAGGATGTTGATGTCGTAGAAATCCTTGAACTCGTTGCCGAAGCCGAAGGTTCCACTGGCCGGAATAACGGGGTTATCCAGACGCCAGCCACTCAATACTACCGATGTATCTCTTACCATATCACCTCATTTTTATCCAATACGGGGCCGTCGACGCAGATGCGCTTATTGCCATACTTGGTCTTGCACGAGCAACCCATGCAGGCACCGAAACCACAACCCATACGCTCCTCGAACGAGAGCTGACCCTCGCACGTCGTAGCGTCGTAGAGGGCCTTGAGCATCGGCAGCGGGCCGCAGCTGAAGAAGTAACCGAAGTCGATCTTCAGCGCCTCGATGGCCGTCGTCACGAAGCCCTTCACACCCTGCGAGCCATCGACGGTCGTAACGACCACCTCGCAGCCCAGGGCCTTGAACTCCTCCTCGTAGAAGCACTCCGAAGCGGTATTGAAGCCCAGCACGACGGTCACATGGCGACCCTCGGCGAGGAGCTTCTTGGCCAGGTTGTAGAGCGGGGGGACACCCACACCGCCACCAACCAGCAGGTTGCACTCCGCAGCCTTCGAGGTATCGAAGCCGTTGCCAAGCCCCGTCAGCAGGTCGAGCTTCTCGCCTGCCACCATACGGCTCATCTGCGCCGTACCCTCGCCCACCACTTTATAAATAAGGGTGATGGTCGCATCATCGTAGTCCGACACCGAGATCGGACGACGCAGGTACTTTCCCTCGAGGGCAATATTGACAAACTGACCCGGACGGGTGATCCACTCCGTATCACCCTCCAAGACCATCCGCCAAACGGCGGAGGTCAAGGGGCGATTCTCTCGGATAGTATAGATTGCGTTCTTGTACACAGTTATCTCGATTTATTTGGCATCAATGGTTGAAACACGCAGCGTGATCTCCTCCAGCACGTCGAGCAGTACGCGCACCGTCTCAAGAGCGGTGAAGACCGTCACGTTGTTCTCGACAGCCGTGCGGCGAATCTCGTAACCATCGAGGCGGGTGTTGTGCTGATTCACGTCGATCGTGTTGATCACATAGCTGACGTGGCCCTGGCGCAGTGCGTCGATAATCTCCGACGAGCCCTCGTTGAGCTTGCGCAGCGTGCGGGTACGCACACCGTGCTCGCGCAGGTACTCGGCCGTGCCGGCCGTAGCCTCGATGTTGAAGCCCAGGTCGTAGAAACGCTGGATCAGGGGCAGCGCCAGCGGCTTGTCGTCGTCGGCAATCGAGACGAAGATCGTACCGTAGTTCGATACGTTCATACCCGTAGCCTGGAGTGCCTTGTAGAGGGCACGCGTGAGCTTGTCGTCGTAGCCGATTGCCTCACCCGTCGACTTCATCTCGGGCGAGAGGTAGGAATCCATACCGCGAATCTTAGCAAACGAGAAGGCGGGAGCCTTGACATACCAGCGGCTCTTATCCTGGCCGTAGACCGACTCGATACCCTGCTCACGGAGCGAGCGACCGAGAATCACCTGTGTAGCGATGTGGGCCATGGGCACACCGGTCGACTTCGAGAGGAAGGGCACGGTTCGCGACGAACGGGGGTTCACCTCGATTACATAGACCTCGCCGGCCTCATCGACGATGAACTGGATGTTATACAGACCGACGATGCCGATGCGCAGACCGAGCTTGACGGTGTAGTCGATAATCTTATCGCGTACCTCCTGCGAGACGCTGAAGGTGGGATAGACGCTGATCGAGTCACCCGAGTGGATACCCGTACGCTCGATGTGCTCCATGATGCCGGGGATGAATACATCCTTGCCGTCGCAGATGGCATCCACCTCGAGCTCTTTACCCATGATATAGCGGTCGACCAAGACGGGTGAATCGACATTGACCTCAACGGCCGTCTGGAGATAGTGGCGCAGACGATCCTCGTTCGATACGATCTGCATGGCGCGACCACCCAGCACATAGCTCGGGCGCACCAAGACGGGATAGCCGATGCGGGCAGCAGCCTTCACACCATCCTCGATGTTGGTCACAGCCTCAGCCTCGGGCTGCGGAATGGCCAGCTCCTCCATGATCTTCTCGAAGCAGCCTCGGTCCTCGGCGTTGCGGATGGCCTCCGTGTCGGTACCGATGATGGGCACACCCAGCTGGGCCAAAGGCTCGGCCAGGTTGATGGCCGTCTGACCACCGAGCGATACGACGATAGCCTTCGGATTCTCGAGCTGGATGACATTCATCACATCCTCGACCGTCAGCGGCTCGAAGTAGAGCTTATCGCTGGTCGTGTAGTCGGTCGAAACCGTCTCGGGGTTGTTGTTGATGATAATCGCCTCGTAGCCGGCCTCGCGGATCGACCAGATGGCGTGTACGGTCGAGTAGTCGAACTCGACACCCTGACCAATGCGGATCGGGCCCGAGCCGAGTACCACGATCTTCTCCTTGTCGCTTACGATCGACTCGTTCTCCTCCTCGTACGACGAGTAGAAGTAGGGAACGTAGGCTGCGAACTCACCGCCGCAGGTGTCGATCATCTTATAGACGGGGAAGATGTTGTTCTCCTTGCGAATGGCGTACATCTCGTGCTCGCTCTTACCCCAGAGCTGGCCGATAAACTTATCGCCGAAGCCCATCTTCTTGGCATCGCGCAAAATCTCGATATTGCCCACATTGTTCTTCACAACCGACTCCATCTCGACGATGTTCTTGAACTTCTCGAGGAAGAACATATCGATCTTCGTGTTGTTGTAGATCATCATCAGGTCGACCTGGTTGCGAATCAGCTGGGCGATGGCGTAGAGACGATCATCGGTGCCCTCCTTGATGTAGGCGAGCAACTCATCGTTCGACCACTCGTCGAACTTCTTGTGGTAGATGTGGCATACACCCGTCTCGAGCGAGCGGACAGCCTTCAGGAGCGACTCCTCCATCGTGCGACCGATGGCCATCACCTCACCCGTAGCCTTCATCTGCGTACCGAGCTTGTTCGAGGCATCGGAGAACTTATCGAAGGGGAAGCGGGCCACCTTCGTCACCACATAGTCGATCGTAGGCTCGAACGATGCGGGGGTCGTGGCGATGCGAATCTCGTCGAGGGTCAGACCCACGGCGATCTTGGCGCTCACGCGGGCAATCGGAAAGCCCGAAGCCTTCGAGGCGAGGGCCGACGAACGTGACACGCGGGGATTGACCTCGATCAGGTAGTATTGGAACGAGAGGGGGTCGAGTGCAAACTGCACGTTGCAACCGCCCTCGATCTTGAGCTCGCGGATAATCTTCAGGGCCGAGCCACGCAGCATCTGGAACTCCTTGGCCGTAAGGGTCTGCGCCGGAGCAACCACCATCGAGTCACCCGTGTGGATACCCACCGGGTCGATGTTCTCCATCGAGCAGATGGCGATGGCCGTATCGTTCGAGTCGCGCATCACCTCGAACTCGATCTCCTTGTAACCCTTGATGCTCTTCTCGATGAGCACCTGGTGTACGGGCGAGAGGAAGAGAGCGTTGCGCATCATCTCGCGCAGCTCCTGCTCGTTATCGACGAAACCGCCACCCGTACCACCGAGCGTAAAGGCGGGACGAAGTACCACGGGGTAGCCGATCTTGGCGGCGATCTCCACACCCTCCTCAATCGACGAAGCTACATCCGAAGGCAGCACAGGCTCACCGAGCTGCTCGCAGAGGCTCTTGAAGAGTTCGCGGTCCTCGGCACGCTCGATCGACGAGAAGCTCGTACCGAGAATCTCGACCTGGCACTCCTCCAAGATACCCTTCTTGGCGAGCTGTACGGCCAGGTTCAGACCCGTCTGACCACCCAGACCCGGCACAATGGCGTCGGGACGCTCGTAGCGGATAATCTTGGCCACATACTCCAGCGTCAAAGGCTCCATGTAGACCTTGTCGGCGATGTTTGTATCGGTCATAATCGTTGCGGGGTTCGAATTGACGAGAATCACCTCGTAACCCTCCTCACGCAGTGCCAAGCAGGCCTGCGTACCTGCATAGTCGAACTCGGCAGCCTGACCAATCACGATCGGACCCGAGCCGATGACCATCACTTTCTTGATATCTTCTCTTTTAGGCATCTCTTCCCTCCTCCATTAATTTTACAAACTTCTTGAACAAATCGTGGCACTCGGCCTCGGCACTTGCCGGATCGAACTGCACGGCAAAGATGCGGTCGAGCTTGCACTCCACACCCTCAATCGTGTTGTCGAGCAGGTTCGTGTGGGTAATCGAAAGCATACCGGGCAGCTCGGGCAGCACCACAAAGCCGTGGTTCTGCGAGGCAACCTCGATCAGACCCGTAGCGAGGTTCTTCACGGGGTGGTTGCAACCACGATGGCCGAACTTCATCTTCTCGACCTTCGCGCCATAGGCCAGGGCGATAATCTGCTGACCCAGACCGATACCGAAGATCGGTTTCTTGCCACGCAGCTGCTTGACGAGCTCAATGACGGGAGCCGCCTCGGCCGGATTGCCCGGGCCGTTCGAAATCAGCACACCGTCGGGACGGAACGACATCACATCCTCGAGGGTCGAATCGTAGGGCAGCACCGTCACGTTGCAACCCACGGCGTTGAGCTGGCGCACCAGGCTATTCTTGATACCGCAGTCGATGGCCACCACATCGTAGGTGTGGTTCGGCACGCGCGACATCCAACGCTTCTTGCAGCTCACACGCTGGAGCGTATCGGTCGGCAGCGCAGCCTCCTGCAACTTTTTGAGCGCCTCCTCCGTCGGAGTCGAGGCGTCGGTGATGATCACCTTCTGCGTGCCCTCGTCACGAATCACGCGGGTCAGGGCGCGGGTATCGAGGCCCCAGATGGCGGGCACGTCGCACTCCTCGAGCACCTCGTTCAAGGTGCGCGTGTAGCGGAAGTTCGAGGGCGAGTCGTTGTACTCGCGCACAGCCATACCGCCAATGGTGGGGGTCTTCGTTTCGTAGTCCTCGTCGGCCATACCGTAGTTACCGATGAGCGGATAGGTCATCACCACCAGCTGGCCCGTATAGGCGGGATCGGACATGATCTCCTGATAGCCGACAACCGCGGTGTTGAAGACAATCTCGAGAATCGCCTCACGGTCGGCACCAAAGCCATACCCGTAGAACTCGCGGCCACTCTCCAAGACAAGTTTCTTCGTAAATGCTTTCATAAATTCTATTTTGTTGTATTCCTATTTTGTTTCGTCGTAGACAATTTCACCATCGACCACCGTCATCACGGCGCATCCCGTAAGCTCCAGCCCTGCAAAGGGGGTCGCCTTGCCCTTCGAGAGGAAGGTCTCGGGATCGACCTTGTAGCTGCGCGTCGTGTCGAGCACCGTCAGGTCGGCCTTCTCGCCCACCTCGATAGCACCCCCGAAGCCGAACAGACGGCGGGGATTGACGCTCATCAGCTCGATGAGTCGCTCGAGCGAGATGTGACCCGCCTTGACCAGGTAGGTGTAGTAGGCACCAAAGGCGGTCTCGATACCCACGATACCCATCGCACTCTTTGCCAGGCCGCGCGACTTCTCATCCGCCGAGTGGGGGGCATGGTCCGTAGCCAGCACCTCGATCGTGCCATCGACCACACCGGCAATCAGTGCCGCGCGATCCTCGGCCGAGCGAATCGGGGGATTCATCTTCCAGCGACCCTCCTCTTGGAGGTCCATATCGGTAAAGGCTAAATAGTGGGGGCCCGTCTCGCAACTTACGCGCAGACCCTCAGCCTTTGCTTTGCGTACCAGCTCGACACTCTCCTTGGTTGAGATGTGGCAGACGTGATATTGGCACCCGGTTTCGCGCACCAGCTCGATATCGCGCTCGATCTGCGCCCACTCGCTCTCGGAGCAGATGCCGCGATGGCCGTGCAGGCGGGCATACTCGCCGTCGTGGATATAACCGCCACGCAGCAACTCATTGACCTCGCAGTGGGCCACAATGGGCTTACCCACACGCTTGGCCTCCTGCATCGCGCGGAGCATATCCTCGTCGAGCTGCACACCGCGACCGTCATCCGAGAAGCCGACCACATTCGGAGCCATCGCCTCCAGGGCGGCCAACTCACCGCCACCGCGCTGACCCTTCGTGATGCAACCGTAGGGAATCACCTTCACGCAGGCATCGCGCTTGATGGCCGCCAGCTGCACGCCGAGCGTTTCGGGGGCATCGGGTGCGGGGTTCAGGTTGGGCATCGAGCAGACGAGCGTAAAGCCGCCGCGAGCAGCCGCAGCCGTACCCGTGGCCACGGTCTCCTTATGTTCGAATCCCGGCTCGCGCAGATGGACGTGCACATCGACCAGGCCCGGCACCAGACAACGACCCGC
>JAUMXM010000037.1 GCA_030529085.1 Rikenellaceae bacterium
ATTATCCTGCTTGTGGCTATTGGTCTGGATACTATCCATACTCCTAACGGGTTATGTTGCAACTAATTCAATCGATTTTAATTGCGCATACCAATAGCCGACAATCGAATACACCTCAAGCGTATAGCGGAGTAATTCGCATACAGAACGATGCAGTTGCAAGAAGAACAAGATACAATTCGCACTTGTTTTTAGACTTCTTTGGCTAAAAAATAATGTAGCAATTAAAAAAATGTTGATTTCAACCCATATCCCAGTAGGCAGAGATCCATTAAAACACAAGGCAGGTCTTCTGACTTATCCCATTTATCACGCCTTCCCGAATTCAATCAGTGGCAAAGAGTGCGATAAACAAACTCCTGACGGAGTGGGATTTACAGCAACTGGTATTGTCCCAGATTCTCACTGGATTCCCTTTTCACCTTTCGTGACGCGTAGTCCGTAAAGGCTCCTTATGTAGTGCAAAGATAGTAATTAATTTAATACAAGACAAAATTTTGGGGCGAATTTTTCTCTCAAACCCTCCCCGAAAAGGACATTATATCATACCTATAAATCGGGGTTAATGTTATGTTTCATGCCGACTTTTTGCGGCAAGGAGCGGCAAAGATATAAAAAAAGGCTAACAACCTCGAGTGTCGTGATTTTTTTACCCCATGCCGAGGAGCGAAACCTCAAAAATGTGGATTGTTTTTTGATATTTTTCGAACGCTTTTTTTGGTAAAAGGGCAAAAAACGAGTAGCTTTGCATTCCATAATTAGTTATGGAATCCGCTATGAAAATAGGCTTTGACCACGAGAAGTATCTGAAAATTCAATCCGAGCACATCAAGGAGCGAATCAATCAGTTTGGCAATAAACTCTACCTCGAATTCGGAGGCAAACTCTTCGACGACAACCACGCGAGCCGCGTGCTGCCCGGCTTCCAGCCCGACAGCAAGCTCCAGATGCTGATGCAACTCCGCGATTGGGCCGAGATTGTATTGGTGATCAGCGCGCTGGACATCGAGAAGAACAAGATGCGCAGCGACCTCGGCATCACCTACGACGAGGATATCCTGCGCCTGAGAACCGAGTTCGAGAAGGTGGGGCTCATGGTCAACGGCGTGGTCATCACCCACTACAACGGCCAGTCGAGCGTCGCCGCCTATCGTGCCCGTCTCGAGCGCCTCGGCATCAAGGTCTACAACCACTACACCATCGAGGGCTACCCCACAAATGTCGCCCTGATCGACTCGGAGGAGGGCTTCGGTCGCAACGACTATGTCGAGACGACCCGTCCGCTGGTGATCGTCACCGCCCCCGGCCCCGGTAGTGGCAAGATGGCCGTATGCCTCAGCCAGCTCTACCACGAGCACAAGCGCAACATCCAGGCCGGCTATGCCAAATTCGAAACCTTCCCCGTCTGGAACCTGCCGCTCAAGCACCCCGTGAATGTGGCCTACGAAGCTGCCACGGCCGACTTGAACGACGTCAATATGATCGACCCCTTCCACCTGGAGGCCTACGGCGAAATCACGGTCAACTACAACCGCGATATCGAGATCTTCCCCGTGCTCAACACCATCTTCGAGAGCATCTACGGCGAGAGCCCCTACAAGTCGCCCACCGACATGGGTGTCAATATGATCGGCTTCTGCATGAGCGACGAGGATGTCTGCTGCAACGCGGCACGCGAGGAGATCATCCGCCGCTACTACTACGCCCTCTGCAAGCTCGCCGACAAGGGCGACAACGAACACGAGGTGAACAAAATCTCGCTCCTGCTCAAGCAGGCGAAGCTCACCACCGAGTATCGCCGCACGACGGTCGCCGCGCGTGAGCGCAAGGAGCTCTCGGGTGTCGAGGCTGCCGCCATCGAGCTGCACGACGGCACGATTATCACCGCCCGCACGAGTGCCCTGCTGGGTCCCTGCGCCGCGCTGCTGCTCAACGCCACGAAGCACCTGGCAGGCATCCACCACGAGGTGAAGATGATCCCCCAGGAGCTCATCGCACCGATTCAGAAGACCAAGGTGGAGTATCTCCACGGCCACAACCCCCGCCTCCACACCGACGAGGTGCTGGTGGCCCTCTCGCTCTTGAGCAACAACGACGAGAACTGCCGCGAGGCGCTGGCACAGCTTCCCAAACTGAAGGGTTGCCAGGTACACTCGACCGTCATGTTGAGCGAAGTGGATCAAAAGATCTTCAAGAAGCTCGGCGTAGGACTCACCTGCGACCCCGTGAAGAAGGGAGAGTAGAAAAAGATTAAGAATTAAAAAATCAAAGAGGTCGGGAGGCCTCTTTTTTTTGTGTGGGGGGGGGCTTATTGGGGGCTAAAGGTTATTAAGGGCTGCTAAATGTTTCTTTTTCCCGTCATTGCGAACGACTCATCGGGGCGCGTGGCAATCTGAACACGCCCTGCAACCGTCGTGTTTCTCGGCGAGATAGCCACGTCGCTCCGCTCCTCGCTATGACGCAAAAGTGTCATTCCGAACGCGAAGCGGAGGAATCTACCCTATTCCCTGCTACCCACCCGAAAAGAGATTAAGGTAGATCCCTCGTCGCCTGCGGCTCGCTCGGGATGACATACTTATCAATCTTTCTTTCAAACTCCCATTTTTTTAATTTTTAATCTTTAATTTTTAACCCCAAAAAAAACGGGCACCCTTTCGGGTACCCGTCTTACAAACTATTCAAATCAATTTACTTGACCTCCTCGAACTCTACATCCTCGGCCTGAGCCTTCTGCTCACCGCCGGCCTGCTGACCTGCGTTGGGCTGGCCCTGAGCCTGCTGAGCCTGCTGCTGAGCGTAGATGTCCTGCGAGGCGGCCTGCCATGCGGCGTTAAGCTCGGCAATAGCCGTATCGATAGCAGCTACATCCTGGTTCTTGTGAGCCTCCTTGAGCTTGGCGAGCGAGGACTCGATAGCCGACTTCTTCTCGGCGGGAATCTTGTCACCATACTCCTTGAGCTGCTTCTCGGTAGCGAAGATATTCGAGTCGGCAGCGTTGATCTTGTCGATGCGCTCCTTCTCAGCCTTATCCTTCTCCTCGTTGGCCTTGGCCTCGTCGCGCATGCGCTGGATCTCCTGATCCGTCAGACCCGACGATGCCTCGATGCGGATCTTCTGCTCCTTGCCCGTGCCCTTATCCTTGGCCGAGACATTCAGAATACCGTTGGCGTCGATGTCGAACGTAACCTCGATCTGCGGAACACCGCGCGGAGCGGCCGGAATGCCGTCGAGGTGGAAGCGGCCAATCGACTTGTTGTCGCGGGCCAGCGGACGCTCACCCTGGCATACGTTGATCTCCACCGAGGGCTGGTTGTCGGCAGCCGTCGAGAATACCTCCGACTTGCGGGTCGGGATCGTCGTGTTGGCCTCGATGAGCTTCGTCATCACACCACCCAGCGTCTCGATACCAAGCGAGAGGGGCGTAACGTCGAGCAGCAGCACATCCTTCACCTCACCGGTGAGCACACCACCCTGGATAGCGGCACCTACGGCTACCACCTCGTCGGGGTTCACACCCTTGTTGGGGGTCTTGCCGAAGAAATCCTCTACAATCTTCTGAATGGCGGGGATACGGGTCGAACCACCTACGAGGATCACCTCGTCGATATCCGAAGCCGTCAGACCTGCATCGCGCAGTGCCGTCTTGCAGGGCTCTACGGTCTTGCGGATCAGGTGGTCGGCCAGCTGCTCAAACTTAGCACGCGTGAGCGACATCACCAAGTGCTGCGGAATACCGTTTACAGGCATGATGTAGGGGAGGTTGATCTCGGTCGTCGTCGAGCTCGAGAGCTCGATCTTGGCCTTCTCGGCAGCCTCCTTCAGGCGCTGCAGAGCCATCGGATCCTGACGCAGATCTACACCGTGCTCGGCCTTGAAAGCCTCGGCCATGTAGTCGATCAGCACGTGGTCGAAGTCGTCACCACCCAGGTGGGTATCACCGTTGGTCGACTTCACCTCGAATACGCCGTCACCCAGCTCGAGGATCGAGATATCGAACGTACCACCACCGAGGTCATATACGGCGATCTTCATATCGTTGTTCTTCTTGTCCAGACCGTAAGCCAGGGCTGCAGCCGTCGGCTCGTTGATGATGCGGCGCACCTTCAGACCGGCAATCTCACCGGCCTCCTTCGTGGCCTGGCGCTGCGAATCCGAGAAGTAGGCGGGCACCGTGATCACAGCCTCGGTAACCTCCTGACCCAGGTAATCCTCGGCCGTCTTCTTCATCTTCTGGAGCGTGATGGCCGAAATCTCCTGCGGCGTGTACTGACGACCGTCGATATCGACGCGGGGCGTGTTGTTGTCGCCACGCACGATCGTGTAGGGCGAACGGGCGATATCCGACTGCACATTGTCATAACGCTCACCCATGAAACGCTTGATCGAGAAGATCGTGCGCTTGGGGTTGGTGATGGCCTGACGCTTGGCGGGGTCACCCACCTTACGCTCGCCACCCTCGGTAAATGCTACCACCGACGGGGTGGTGCGGTGTCCCTCCGAGTTGGGGATAACCACGGGCTCGTTGCCCTCCATAACGGCTACGCACGAATTCGTCGTACCCAAGTCAATACCAATAATCTTTCCCATAGTTGTAATTTTTTGTTATTTGTTACTTATTTTACTTTCTGTTTTGGGGGTCACCGCCTTTTTTCCTCGCGGCAACGCTTCCTAACCGAACAAAGGCCATACCAAACCCCGAATTATGACAAAAAGGCGACAAAAAGCCCCGTGCCAAACCCGAAGGCTGACACGAGGCTGACATTTTGGCAGAAGAAAATGACACGCGCTACACAATCACGCCGATTTCGTCAATCAGTTTGTTTACCTTGCGGCGGAGTTTGTGCAGTATCGGTACCCAGATCAGTGCCAGCACCACAACGGCCGAGGTCGATACACCGAAGGTGATACCGTGACAAAACTCGCTGACGGAGAAGCTCGAGGCGATGGCGCCACACACCACATTGATCAGGATCACTGCTGCAAAGGCAGTCAGCAAGCGGCATAGGGTACGCACTGCGAACGAATAGACCTTATTGACCGTGCGGAGCTTGGCGTAGGTGTCGTCTTTCATGTCAAAGGGGCCATCGGCGGCCTTTTTCTGCAGGTAGAGCCAATCCTTAAACTCGCCCACGATGCGGATGTCGCACTCGGTGAGAAAGTTGAAGTAGCTCTCTTTGACCTCGTCCGAGGCGGTGCGCTCCACGATGTCCAATTTGTAGATGTACTCCCCGGGCGTGCCACGGCGGAAGATGTAACGGCAGAAGCCTACGGCCGTCAGGTTCCAACCCTCGCGTGCCATCTCGTTGAGCCACTGCTCCTCCTTGTCGTACTCGGCGATGGTGAAGTATCGCCATGCTTTTTTCATTTCGCCTGCGTGTTTCATAGTCTTATTTATTTAATGTTTAATAACTCTTTTCCGTTTTCGACCAACTCGGTCAGCCGCTCCAACTCCTGCAGAAGTACCTCGCGCCCACGGTCGGTGATGCGATACTCCTTTTTGCGTCCCTCCTCGCCCAGCGGCTCGATCCACCCCTTCTCCTGCAGCGAGGCGAGTGCCCCGTAGAGCGTTCCGGCCGAGAGCGAAAGGCGACCCCCGCTCAAAGCGGCCGTCTGTTGCATGATGCCGTAGCCGTGCTTCGGCTCAAGCAGGGCCAAAAGGATGTAATAGACCGCTTCGGTCAAGGCGTTGTTGGCGTTGTTCATACTCGGTTGTCCTTAAAAGATGGGAATTTATTTCGGCGCCCGTTATATCGGTTGCCGATACAAAGGTAAACGATATAGTTGTAATATCCAAATAAATTTCAAAAATTTAGGAGAAATTACCCCATCCCATCACGCTGGCAAAGGTGGCAAAAAGGAAAAAAAATGGAGCAAACTTCGCAATAGCGGCTTGATAATTCGAAATTATTAGCTATCTTGCACGAAATTTTCACTACTAAACGGATCAGCTATGAAACAATTCTACGCGCTTATCCTGGTCTTGATGACCTTGATGCTTGCCCCCACGGCCGAAGCCCAAGTGGTCAGCCGCTCGGAGGCTGAGGCGAAAGCCGCCCAATTCTTCACCAAGGAATTACAGACTCGTACCGCGCCCCAATTCGAGATGATTTGGGACGGTGAATCGATGGCCACGCGTGCCTCGAGCGAGCCTACGTTCTATATTTTCAACCGCACCGACGGTGCCGGATTCGTCATTATCGCCGGTGACGAGGCCGCTTCAACCGTGTTGGGTTACTCGCTCGAGAACAACTTCGGCAAGGGTGAGATGCCCGCCAACCTCCGCTGGTGGCTCGAGGGTGTACGCTCGACGATTCTCGAGGCGCGCGCCAATGGCGTTGTGAGCCAAAACGAGCAGGCACTGCACGCCGGAACCCCCGTCGTACAGCTCTCGACGGCCAACTGGGACCAGACCGACCCCTACAACCGCGACTGCCCCACCATCAAATCGGGCTCGCGCGGCCTGACGGGTTGTGTACAGACAGCCGCAGCCATCCTTTGCAAATACAACCGCTGGCCCGACCACGCTACGGGAACAGCTCCGGGCTACACCACCGAAACCGAGAAGATCAGCGTTGCAGGCCGCACCTTTGGCCACACCTACAACTACGACCTGATGCCCGACAACTACACAGGCGGCAGCTACACGGACGAGCAGGCCAATGCCGTAGCCAAATTGATGGCCGACCTGGGCGTCATGAATCAGGCCGACTACTTCGAAGGTGCGACCGGTGCCTACACCTCGGACCTCTACGCCACGATGACCGGCTACATGCGCTACTCGAAGCAGGCACTGCTTGCTCACCGAAGTGGCTATAGCGACACCGAATGGATCACAATGCTGAAGAAGGAGTTGGATGCCGGTCGTCCGATTCTCTATAGCGGCAGCAGTTCGGACGGCGGCCACGCCTTTATCTGCGACGGTTACGACACGGAGAATCTCTTCAACTTCAACTGGGGTTGGAGCGGAAAATCGAATGGTATGTATGACGTAATCATTGTAGCCAGCAGCCAAAAACCACACCTCTTTACTCAAGGCCAGGATATCATCGTCGATCTGGTACCCGACCCCGAAGGTACGACCACAGCTCGCGACCTGCTCCTGACAAGTGTCGGCTTCACCGAAACGGTGACCTACTACGGTATGTCATCGGATGCCACGAGCTACGCCGTGGGCGCCCCCTTCACAATCACCATGCCGGTATTCAACTGGGGTACAGCCTCCTACTCGGGAAAAATCGTCATGGCGCACTTCGATGCCGAGGGTAACAAAAAGGGAGAGATCTCGAACACAACCAATATCACAAATCCCATCACGCCTGGTTCGGGCTACATCTATACCATATCCTGCACCATCACCAAAGAGATCGAGCGCGGCGACTATGCTATCTGCCTCTTCTGGGACAACAAGGCGGGCAAGTGGGAACCCATCCGCACGACCAGCGACAAAGCTCCCGACCGCATAATTCTGATGTCGTCCAACCCGACAGTCGAGGATCTGAAGAACGCCACCACACTCTCGTTCGACCGCACGACCCGTGTTCTGAAGATTGGCACTTACGAGGGGACGACATGCCGCCTGAAGAGCGCTGACGGCACGGAGGTTAAATCGGCCACGAAGGGCGCAGAGGATATTTCGTTCGACTGCAGCGCCCTCAAGGGTAAACACACGCTCGAAGTGCAATTCGAGGAGGTCACCCCCTTCACGATCAGCCTTATCTTCTAAGTATCAACCTGCTAAAGCGATATAACTATGAAAAAGTTACAATATCTTCTCCTGGCTCTTCCTACCCTGCTGCTCGCCGCCTGCGGTGGCTCGGATGATGGTGGCGCAAGTGCCCAGACCGAGGTAATCTTCACCACCGAAGTGCAGACCCGTGCTGCTTCGACGGGTGTCATTGCCAACTTTGCAAGCGGCGACCGCATGTCGATCTACCGCACCAAGACCACGGCTATCACCGAAATTGAGGCCACATACGACGCTTCGTACAACGGCACAACGTGGCGCACGACTCCCGGTGCAACCATCGGTCCCGAGGAGATTGCCTACTACTTTGCCACCTACCCTGCAGTAGCGGCCAATTCCGATGCGACAGCTATTCCGGTAAACGTTGCCGGCCAGACCGACTACCTCTACTCGGGATCGGCTCAAAAAGCGACCTTCGAGCAGCCCAACGTAACCCTGAAGATGCGCCACGCAATGGCCATCATCGCCTTCAACATCCAGAGCTACAAGGGTGGCCGTCTGACCTCGATCAAGGCCAAGAGCGACAACTTCCCCACCGAGGGTACGCTGCGTATCACGACGGGTAAAATCACCCCGACGGCCTACGGCGAGTATAGCAAGAATTGCGACTATGCACTCTCGCCGACGGGTTGGACCACCGACCACCCCTCGTTCTTCACCATTCCGTATACGATTGGCACCAACGGTCTTACCATCGAGCTGACGATCGACAGCCAGATCTACACCGTTACCCTGCCCGAGATGCGACTCACGCCGGCCAACAAGTATATCTTCTACCTGACGCTCACCGAGCAAGGCATCACGCTGCAGGCCGAGAAGACCGAAACGGTCAACCTGATGGACGACACCAACCCGATCACCGCGGAGCCCTACAGCTACCTGCGCGTCAACCACACCGCATCGAAGTTCATGGCCCCCACGCTGACGGGAACGAACCTGCGCGGTATCATCTATTGGGGCGACGAGAAGCAGGAGAACTACGCATCGGGCGCTATCCACGAATATGGAACGACAACGACCAAGAGTGTGAGCATCGACGCCTGGAACGTTGCAACGGTATCGTTCGGCAATGTAAACAACATCCAAGAGATCGACTTCTCGAAGTTCTAAAAAGCCAATAAAAATCTACCAAAAGGAGGAAGGAGCGATTCCTTCCTACTTTTGTTTTGCTGCTTCAAAAAAAAAAGCGTATCTTTGTTTGCTAATTGGCTCGTGAAAGCGAGTTTTCTCAAGAGAACAATGCTGAAATTCAAACCCATACTCAAATCGCTGGTTTGGGGCGGTGAACAAATCATCCCCTTCAAAGGCATCAAAAGCACCCGTCGTCATGTGGGCGAAAGCTGGGAGCTTTCGGGACTGGCAGGCCACGAATCGATCGTAGCCAACGGACCCGATCGCGGTCTTACGCTGCGTGAGTTGATCCACCGCGATGGCGAGCGTTTGATCGGTAAGGCCAATTTCAAGCGTTACGGCGAGGATTTTCCGTTGCTGGTAAAGTTCATTGATGCCAACCACGATCTCTCGATTCAGGTACACCCCAACGACCGTCTGGCACGCCGTCGCCACGGTTGCAGCGGCAAGAGCGAGATGTGGTACATCGTAAGCGCCGAGAAGGATGCCCACCTGCGTGTCGGCTTCAAGGAGGAGGTTACCCCCGATGAGTACGAAAAGGCTGTCGAGGAGGATCGCATCACCGAACTGTTGCAAGACTATCCCGTGCAGGCAGGCGACCTGTTCTACCTCCCCGCCGGACGTATTCACACCATCTGTGCAGGTACCTTCTTGGTCGAGATTCAGCAGTCGTCGGATATCACCTACCGCATCTACGATTACAACCGTCCGGGAGCCGACGGCCAGCCGCGCGAATTGCATACCGACCTGGCACGCAAGGCGATCGACTACAGCGTACAGGAGGATTACCGCAGCCACTACGAGCCGAAGGCGAACGCTCCCGTCGAGCTAACGCACAACGAGCACTTCACCTCGACCCTCTTTGAGCTCACCGAGGAGCTTGTATTCAACGCTTCGGAACTTGACTCTTTTGTGATTGTGGTCTGCACGGAGGGCGAGGGATCGCTGACCAACGAACACGGCGAAACAATCACGATTCATCGCGGTGAGACGGTACTCATTCCCGCCGAGACCACCCACTTGAAGATGACCCCCAAAAGCGAACAACTGACTCTCCTGACCGCCTGGGTCGAGTAACATAAAAAGAAAAAGCAGGGCTTCCGAAAAAGAAGTCCTGCTTTTTTATCCCTTTCCGTCATCTGCCCACACACAATTCTTTCGCACCAATTTCGTTATAAGATCGTGCGCCGAGGAGTTGTTTTGCGGCGGATGATTTGTTATTTTTGCACTATGGAAGAGAATATACGTTTGACCATTCAGGCAGCCGACACCTCCTCACACGAGGAGCTCCCCCTGGTGGGAAGCACCATCAAGGCGGGCTTCCCCTCGCCTGCCGACGACTTTTTGGAGCAGCCGCTCGATCTGAATCGCGCCCTGATTCACAACCCGGCGGCGACCTTCTTTGTGCGCGTCGAGGGGGACTCGATGGCCGGAGCCGGCATCGACGACGGCGACCTGCTGATTGTCGATCGCTCGGTGGAGCCCGCCGAGGGGTCGATTGCCATCTGCTTTGTCGATGGGGAGTTTACCGTCAAGCGCCTCGGACGCGAGGGCGGTGCGTGGATTTTGCTCCCCTCGAACTCCAAATACCGCCCCATACGTGTTGCCGAAGGTGATGAGCTGATGATCTGGGGCGTGGTTACTTTTGTCGTCAAAGCAATGAGATAGTCCCCTCCCACCCCACACACAATTTTTAATTTTTAATTCGTTCTAATGTACGGCCTCTGCGACTGCAACAACTTCTTCGCCTCCTGCGAGCGGGTTTTTCGTCCCGACTTGGAGGGGCGACCCGTCGTGGTGCTCTCGAACAACGACGGCTGCATTGTGGCGCGCTCGAACGAGGCCAAGGCGCTCGGCATCGGGATGGGACAACCCTACTTCCAGGTCAAGAGGCTCCTTGAGCAGCATCAGGTTGCCGTCTTCTCGTCGAACTACACCCTATACGGCGATCTTTCGCGCCGCGTGATGGCCACACTGCGGGGTGAGGTGCCCGAAATCGAGATCTACTCAATCGACGAGGCCTTCTTCGACCTGGAGGGGATGAGCGAGCCACTCGACGAGCTGGGGCGCAACATTCGGCAGCGTATTCGTCGCAATACGGGGATTCCGGTCAGCATCGGCATCGCCCCCACCAAGACCCTCGCCAAGATTGCCGCCAAGCTCGCCAAGCAATACCCGAAACTCAACGGTTGCTGCTATATGCACCGCGCGGAGGATATTCACAAGGTGTTGAGCCGCTTCCCGTTGCGCGATGTGTGGGGCATCGGTCGTCGCTACGGGAAACTCTTCGACCAGATGCACATCCTCACGGCGCAGCAATTTATCGAGCTGCCCGAAAGTTGGGTGCAGGGACGCATGGGGGTAACGGGGGTGCGCACCTGGCGCGAATTGCAAGGGATCCCCTCACTCCCGATCGACAACCTCACCGACTCGAAGCAGCAGATCTCCCACTCGCGCTCCTTTCCCCACGAGATCTACACGCTGAGCGAGTTGGAGCCGATCGTGGCGGAGTTCACGACGCGGTGTGCCGAGAAGCTGCGCGGCCAGGGATCGCGCTGCCGCACCATCAGTTGCTTCCTCCTGACCAACCGCCACCGCGAGGATCAGCCTCAACACGCCGAGGCGCTGCAACACAACTTCGAGGAGGCAATCGACAGCACGCTGCAACTCGTCAAGGTGGCACGCGCGCTCCTTCGGCGCCTCTACCGCGAGGGGTTCGGCTACAAGAAGGCGGGGGTGGTACTCGGCGGCTTCGAAGCGGCACAGAACCAGCAGCAGAGCCTCTTCGGGGCAACGCAGGATGAACGCCACACACGCCTGATGGGGGTGATGGATCGCCTCAATCGCCATTATGGGCATGGGTTGGTCAAAACCGCTGCCGAGGGGCAGAAACCCTTTCAGATGAATCGAGAACACATCAGCCACCGCTACACGACCGAGTGGAGCGAGCTGCTGACCGTAAAAGCAAAATAGATAAAATGGAAACATTGACCCAATTTGCCATTGAGTGGGGCTACCTCGGGCTCTTCGTGACCGCCTTTGTGGCGGGCTCGATCTTCCCCTTCTCCTCCGAGGCGGTGCTGGCGGCCCTGATTGCCGTCGGTCTCAGCCCTGTGGGGTGTGTCGTGGCGGCCGCTGTGGGCAACACACTCGGGGGTATGACCTGCTATTGGATCGGCTCACTCGGCAAGGCGGAGTGGATCCGCAAGTTGGGCATCAGCGACGAGAAACTCGAGAAGGCCAAACGCTTCCTGGCCGGGCGAGGTGCCTGGATGGCCTTCTTTGCCTTTCTGCCCACCATCGGCGAGGCGATTGCCGTAGTGTTGGGCTTGATGCGCAGCAACCCCCGCCTGACCACCTTTGCCATGTTTATCGGCAAGGCACTGCGCTATGGGCTGATTGCCGGCGGCATGAGCCTATTTTGAATGAAAGATTAAAAATTGGAACCTATAGCAATTTATGCCCCGCTCAAGAGCGGGGTTTTTGATTTTAGAGGAGCAGATTTGTGCTTAAACGAAGTGAGGCACGGATGGGTAGTACTCGGCGAACGTCCCATTCGTGCCTCGCATGTGCAAGTGCAAATATGCCCTCTAAAATCGAAAACTACTTGAAGGGCGAGTTGGGCTCCTTCGACATCACATAGTAAAACATCTTGTCGAGGAAGGCGGGGGCGAACTTCTTTACGAAGTGGGTGGCGCGACCCTCGATCTCCATCAAGCAGAGACGCTTGCGACGACGAATGCCGCGCACAACAATCTTGTCCACCTCCTCGGCGGTCATCATCTTATCCTCGTTGCGCGGAGTCTCGCCCTGCTGCGAGCCGTCGGCGGTGAGAGCCGAGAAACGAACATTGGAGGCGGTGAATCCCGGGCAGGCGACCATCACGTGGAGGTTCTTCTTGAGGTTCTCGATGCGGAGGGTCTCAAGGAAGCCCGTCATGGCATACTTCGAGGCGGAGTATCCCGTACGACCGGGCAGGCCGTGCAGACCCGCCACCGAGGAGATGCCGACAATCGAACCTTGCGCCTGCTGGAGGTATGGAAGTGCATATTTGCAGCAGTTGACCGTACCCCAGAAATTAACATCCATCAGGCGGTGGAGGACATCGAGTTCCACCTCGTCGAAGATGGCACGCATCGAGAGGCCGGCGTTGCAGATGAGCACATCGACACCGCCAAACTCCTTGACAGCCGTCTCGATCAGCTCCTTGCACTCCTCCTCCTTGGCGACATCGCAGCCGCAGTAGGCCGCCTTGCCGCCCTGCTCACGAATCTCGCCTGCGATGAGTTGCAGCTTCTGGATGCTGCGCGCACCGAGCACCACATTGGCACCCAACGATGCAAATTCGCGCGCCAACGCCTCACCGATACCCGACGAGGCTCCCGTCACGATGACGGTCTTACCGTTAAAATTTTTCATATCAGTCGTTTAATTCAATTTCCAAACCATCGTATGCCAACTCGACCCCCTCGGGCAGGCGGTCGAACGAATCGACGTAGAGCCCCATTTCGTGGCTCATGTGGGTCAAATAGGTGTGTCGGGGATTGATCCGTCGCACCAACTCCAGGGCCTCCTCCACATTGAAGTGGGAGTCGTGCGGCTTGAAGCGCAAGGCGTTGATCACCAACACTTCGACACCCTTCAGCTTCTCCACCTCGCGCTCCTCGATTGTCTTGAAGTCGGCCAGATAGGCCAAGGCTCCGAATCGAAAACCCGTCACCTCGAAGCGCGCCGAGTGGTGGCCCGCTATGGGGATAATCTCCGCATCCCCAAACTGCAACGACTCCTCGTTGGAGAAGGCGTGGAGGCGCAATTCGGGCACGCCACGGTATTTGTTGGAGGCAAAGGCGTAGTCGAAATCTTTGCGCACCACCTCGAGCGTACGCTCCGTGGCGTAGATATCGACGGGGCGCACCGCCTCGGGATAATCGACAAAGTTGAGCGCCCGCACATCATCCAACCCTCCGATGTGGTCCTTGTGCTCGTGCGTGAGGAGGATCGCATCCACGCGACACACCCCTGTCCGCAGGAGCTGGTAACGGAAGTCGGGCCCGGCGTCGATCACAAAGCGCCGACCGCGCCACTCGACCATCGCCGAGGTGCGCAAGCGTTTATCGCGCCTATCCTCGGAGCAACAAACCGCACAGCGACACCCGATGACGGGTACGCCCTGCGAGGTTCCTGTGCCGAGAAAGGTGAGTTTCATCTTACAAAAATAAGGATTAAAAATGAAAAACGGATCAAAAAAGGGCGAAAAAGAGGAACGCTGAGAGTTATCCTTATAGTGAACTACTAAATAATAGAGCCCCGCTTTTAGCGGGGTTTTTGATTTTTAGAGGAGCAGATTTGTGCTTAAACGAAGTGGGGCGCGGGTAAAAACCCACGCCCCACTTTTTATTTTTCATTTTAGGCGAGCAGATTTTGCGCTGACATCAAGTCGGGCAAGGCAGGAGCATACTGATGTATGTGACTGTCTTGGTCGGCGATGAAGCGCGAAAGGTGCCGTCTAAAATGGAAAAGAATTAGGCGGTTACCTTCTCCAACCACTTCACCATACCCAGCATCACACCCATCGAAATGAGGCAGACAACCAGGAATACGGTCCAGCACTCCCAGATAGGCCATGCGTTGTACATCAGCGGGCCGATCCAGAGCAGGAGGTTACCGAGTGCCGTAGCACCGAGCCACAGACCCTGGCAGAGACCCAGCAGGTGCTTGGGAGCCACCTTCGATACGAACGAGAGACCCAGCGGCGAGATGAAGAGCTCGGCAACGGTCAGGAAGAAGTAAACGGCGATCAGCACCCACCAGTGCGCCTTGCCGGCCATCTGCTCGGCAATCGGGAGAGCCTTATACTCGTCGGCCGAGGGATAACCTGCGATGAACGAGTAGATGGCGAGGAACAAGAAGGCCAGACCGGCGATAAACATACCGATAGCGATCTTGCGGGGGGTCGAGATCTCCTTACCACGACGAGCCAGGGCACCGAAGATGGCCATGATGATCGGCGTGAGGACAATCACAAAGAAGGGGTTGATAGCCTGCCATACCTCGGGAGCCACAGCCGACGAATCGACGAAGTCGCGGGCGAAGAAGGAGAGCGACATACCATTCTGGTGGAACGAGAACCAGAAGAAGATAACGATACCCAGCACAGCAAAGAGGGCGTAGAGACGCTGCTTGATCTCCTTGGCAGCGGCGGCCTTCTCCTCGGGGGTGTACTCCACCGAAGCGACCTTCTCCTTCTTGGCCGGCGTCGGGAACATATTCTGCGAGATGAAGAAGATCACCAGCGAGATAACCATAGCCACCACCGAAGCGATGAACGAGTAGTGGATACCCTCGTTGAAGATCTGGAGGTACTGCTGGCACGAAGCAGCCAGGTCGGCGATGTTACCACCGGCCGAGGTCATCAGCTGCTGGAGGTTAGCCAGGGCCTCGGGAGCCATCGCAGCGGCACCGTTGATATACTCGTGGCAGAGGGCGGGCAACTGGGCGTTGTAGATCATATCGTTGGTCTCGAGCCACCACGAACGGAGCAGCGGAGCCACGAAGGGGGCGATCAGACCACCGACATTGATGAATACGTAGAAGATCTGGAAGCCCGAATCGCGCTTGCTCTTGGCAATGGCGAGTGCCTCGGGACCCTCCTTGGCGGCCTCGGCCTCCAAGTTGTCGTACATCTGACCTACGATAGCCTGGAGGTTACCCTTGAACAGACCATTACCGAAAGCGATCAGGAAGAGGGCAAAGCAGGTCAGCGCCAGCAGCCACGTCGTATTGCCGGCCGTAGCCAGGATGGGGATCGAGAGCAACACATAACCGGTAGCCATCACGATCAGACCCGTCTTAATCGTAGCCTTGTAGTTCTGGGTGTGGTCGGCGATGTAACCGCCCACGAGCGCCAGCAGGTAGATACCTGCATAGAAGACCGAATAGATAGTGCCGCTGACAGCCTCGCCCAAGCCGAACTTCGAGCAGAGGAAGAGCACCAGCACCGCATTCATAATATAGTAGCCAAAACGCTCACCCATATTACTCAAAGCGGCAGCCAACAAACCTTTGGGATGTCCTTTGAACATAGAAATTAGTTTAGTTTATAAAAGTTAAAAAATTTGGTCGTGTTTTTACAACGAGGACAAATATACTGAAAAAGACCGGAATAATCAACTTATTTTACAACATTGTCGAAAATCAACTGATTATCAACGCATTGCAATCCGAATAAAACAGTCGAAAACTCGCCTCAAAACGCGCGCAGGCGTGAGGCGCAACGCGCGCGAGGATTTTTTTAACCCCCGAGGGGTACAACGTAACGCTATTTTTGCTATTTTTGCCCCCGATTCAGAGCCACACTCTCCGCGATCGTTCTTTCGCCACGTGAGAGCCACTCGCTCTCCATCCGTTTCAACCGATCAAGCGATTTTTATGCTGCAATTTTTACACAAAAACCGCCAAGCGATCTACCTCGCTGTGGTGGGAATTCTGACCCTTTCGCTCTTGGCAGGTTATGTGCCGGGGCTGGAGTCACTCTCGGGGTGGGTGACGCCCCCCGTAGCCCTCTTTTTGGGGTTGGTCGTAGCCCTCGTATGCGGTGAGTGCTACCCCACGCTCAACAAAACCATCTCGAAGAAGCTGCTCCAATACTCGGTCGTGGGTTTGGGTTTCGGTATGAACCTCCACGCCTCGCTCGCCTCGAGTAAGGAGGGTATGCTCTTCTCGATTGTCTCGGTCATCGGCACGATGATCGTCGGCATGCTCATCGGCTACAAAATGTTGAAGGTCAATCGTGATACGGCCTACCTGATCAGCTCGGGCACGGCCATCTGCGGCGGTAGTGCCATTGCCGCCGTCGGCCCCGTGATCAAGGCCAAGGAGTGCGATATGTCGGTGGCTCTGGCCACAATCTTTGTGCTCAACGCCATCGCCCTCTTTATCTTCCCCGTGTTGGGCACGTGGCTCGGCCTGACGCAGCAGGAGTTCGGCACCTGGGCCGCCATTGCCATCCACGACACCAGCTCGGTAGTGGGTGCCGGTGCCGCCTATGGCGAGGAGGCGCTGCAGGTGGCGACAACCATCAAGCTCACGCGCGCCCTGTGGATCATTCCCCTGGCACTCGTCACGACCCTCTTCTTCAAGGGCGATGGCAAGCGCATCACGATTCCCTGGTTTATCCTCTGGTTTATTGTGGCCATCCTGCTCAACACCTACGTCATCGACGAGCTGCCCCACATCGGCCACACGATCTCGACCTTAGCACGCAAGGCGTTGATCCTGACGATGTTCTTCATCGGCGCTTCGCTCTCGACAAAGGTCCTCAAGGCGGTGGGCATCAAGCCTCTGGTGCAGGGCGTGCTGCTCTGGATCGTGATCAGCGTAGGATCGCTCGCCTACATTCTCTGGGCCTAAATTCGGACAAAACCGCATCCTCTACTCCCGCTTTTCTTGCAAAAGTGGGAGATTTTTTATATATTTGTAGAAACAACGCTGTGTAACTATGGAAACTACGACACAAAGATTACCGATCGTGGCCGCCGATGAGTGGCTGGAACCCGTCGAAGGGGAACTCAATGCGCGCTATGCACGCTATGCGGAGAAGATGGCACAAATCGAGGCCTCGTCGGGCACCATCACCAACTACGCCAACGGCCACCACTACTTCGGGTGGCAGTGGGACGACACGCTCGACGGCTGGTGGCTGCGCGAGTGGTTGCCCGGGGCGCACGATGTCTATCTGTTTGGCGATTTCAACAATTGGCAGCGCACGGAGCTCAGAATGAAGCGCGACGGCAACGGTGTGTGGAGCATCTTCCTGCCGGCTGCGATGTACCGCGACCGCCTCACACACGGCTCGCTCTACAAGATTCACGTTCACGGCGACAACGGCTGGCTCGACCGTATTCCGGCCTATGCCAAGCGCGTAGTGCAGAACGAGGAGACGAAGGATTTTGCCGCCCAATTCTGGTGGCCCGAGTACCCCTTCGATTGGCAGGGGGATAACTTCAATGCTCGCGCCAACGGCGCACCGCTCATCTACGAAGCACACGTCGGCATGGCCCAGGAGAAGGCCGGCGTAGGCACCTACAAGGAGTTCACGAAGAAGATTCTGCCGATTGTCAAGCGCGGCGGCTACAACGCCATCCAGCTGATGGCCATCGCCGAGCACCCCTACTACGGCTCGTTCGGCTACCACGTATCGAACTTCTTTGCCGTATCGTCGCGTTGCGGTACGCCCGAGGAGCTCAAGGAGTTGATTCGCACCGCCCACTCGATGGGCATCGCTGTGATTATGGACCTCGTGCACGCCCACTACGTAAAGAACCTCAACGAGGGTATCAACGAGCTCGACGGCACCGACTACCACTACTCGAAGTCGGGAGAGGCGGGCTACCAGCAGTATTGGGATTCGATGATCTTCGACTACGGCAAGCGCGAGGTGCAGCACTTCCTCCTCTCGAACATCAAATACTGGCTCGACGAGTTCCACTTCGACGGCTTCCGCTTCGACGGTGTTACCTATTTGATGTAGAACAACGAGTTCTACAC
>JAUMXM010000038.1 GCA_030529085.1 Rikenellaceae bacterium
CAAATCTAAATACTTTTTTCATTTTTTATATTTTTGATTTAGTAGCGACAGCGGGAATCGAACCCGTACGGGCATTTCTGCCCACAGGATTTTAAGTCCGGCGTGTCTACCTATTCCACCATCCGAGCAACCTGTTTTTGTTTTAGGCGTGACAAAAGTAGCAAAAATTTTTTATTCCCGCAACTTTCCGCCCCCACCTTCTTATTCGGCCTTGAAAAGAGCCACATCCGAAGGCTCCGAGGTGAGAATCGTTGCCTCCGCCTCACCAATCTTACCCTCGGCCAAACGGCAGAAGATGCGCGCCGAAGATTCGTAGTTCTCGGGATAGTGGGTAGCCTCGCGTGCCAAGATGTAGCCAATCGTAAGGTAACCGACGCTCTCCACCAACCGGCGGGCGTGCAGCTCCTTATACCCTGCCACCTCCTTGTCGAGCGCCTCGACACGCGCCAGCATCACATCAAAGCGCGCCGTCAGGGCCTTCAAACGCTCCACGCAAGGCTGCATCGCCTCGCTGAAAGGCTCCTCGGCATAACGGTCGATTTGGGCGCGGAAGGTACCCTTCGTCACACCGTTGATGGCGGCCACCACCTGCAACTGCGACGTACCCTCGTAAATGCTCATGATGCGGGCATCGCGGTAGATGCGCTCGCAGGGGTAATCCTTCATAAAGCCCGAGCCGCCGTGCACCTGAATCGCATCGTATGCCAACGAGTTGGCATACTCCGACGAGAAGAGCTTCACAAGGGGCGTAAAGGCATCGGCCAGGCGGCTATAGTGCTTCATCTCCTGACGCTCGTCACCCTCGGGACGGCGCTCCTTCGCAAGGGCCTCGAGTTGCTTGTAGATATCAACAAAACGAGCCGTCTCGTAGAGCAGTGCACGAACGCCCTGCGTCTTGGCCTTCATCGTCGTCAGCAGTTCGCTCACGGCGGTAAATTCGATGATTGGCTTACCATATTGGCGACGCTCGCGGGCATACTTCAAGGCCTCCTGATAGGCCGCCTCGCAGGTTCCGACCGACTGCGCACCAATACCGAGACGTGCGGCATTCATCAGCGACATCACATACTTGATCAGACCCATACGGCGATCGCCCACCAACTCGGCAGGGGCATCCGTATAGACCAACTCACAGGTTGGCGACCCCTTGATACCCAACTTATTCTCGATGCGGCGCACCTTCAGGCCACCCTTGCGCTTGTCGTAGACAAACATCGAGAGGCCACGCGCATCGGTCGTACCCTCCTCGGTGCGCGCCAAGACGAGCGAAAGCTCTCCGTCACCATTCGTAATGAAGCGCTTCACGCCGTTCAAGAGCCACGTTTGGCACTCCTCACACCAGGTGGCCTTCAGCGTCACAGCACCCAGGTCAGAGCCGGCATCCGGCTCGGTCAGGGCCATCGACCAGGTAGCACCCTCGGCCGTCATCTTCAGGTAGCGCTCCTTCTGCTCCTCCGAGCCAAACTCATTGAGCGTCTCGGCGCAATCCTGCAAGCCCCACACATTCTGGAAGCTCGCATCGGCACGGGCAATCATCTCATTGACCATCACAAAGGCAACCAACGGGAAGTTCAAACCGTCGTATTTGCGGGGCAGCGAGAGGCCATCCAATCCGGCGGCGTGCATCGCGCGGAGGTTCTGCTTCGTACCCTCGGCGTAGGTCACGCGATCCCCCTCGTGGTGGGGGCCTTCGTGATCGACACCCTCGGCATTCGGGGCCAACACCTCGCCACAAATCTCGCCTGCAAGCTCCATCACCAAGCGGTAGTTCTCGAGGGCATCAGCCTCGTTTTGCGGAGCAAAATCGTAAGACTCCTTCTCACCGAAACCGCGCTCGCGCAGGGCGATGACACGCGCCATCAGCGGATGATCGAATTGGAGCTGCAAATCCTTATTATCGAGATAGAAATTAGCCATTACTTCGAGTTTTGCTTGTAATACTTGATAAGCTTCGGAACCACCTCTTCGACCTTGCCCGTGATGGCATAATCGGCCAGGCGGTTGATCGGTGCATCGGCATCGGTGTTGATCGAGATGACCATCGCCGACTGCTCCATACCGGCCGTGTGCTGAATCTGTCCCGAGATACCGCAAGCGATGTAGAGCTTCGGACGCACGGTGACACCCGTCTGCCCGATTTGGCGGGCATGCTCCGTGAAGCCGGCATCGACCGCCGCGCGCGAGGCTCCCACCTCGCCACCCAGCACCTCGGCCAGTTCGTGCAGCAGTGCAAAGTTCTCCTTCGAGCCGACACCATAGCCACCGGCCACGATGATCGAAGCACCCTTGATGTCGATCGTGCGCTCGGCAACTTCGCGCGCCACAATCTTCACTGCCAAGTCATCCTCCGTGAGGCACTCCTGCCATGCAATCTCGACACGCTCACCACGCGCCGACTTCTCTGCCTCCTCCTTGCGCATCACACCCTCGCGCACGGTCGCCATCTGGGGGCGATGCTCTGGGTTGATGATCGTAGCGATGATGTTACCACCGAAGGCGGGGCGAATCTGCAGCAGCAGGTCGTTATACTCCTTACCCGTCTTGGCATCGGTGTGGCTACCAATCTCGAGCTGCGTACAGTCGGCCGTAAGACCGCTATGTAGCGCCGAGGAGACACGCGGAGCCAAATCACGCCCCACCGAAGTGGCACCAAAGAGGACTATCTGGGGCTGCTCTTGGCGAATCAGGTGGCACAAGACAGCCGTATGGGGCAGGGTGCGGAAGGGGGCAAGCGGCTCACCATCGGCCACCCAAACACGGTCGGCGCCATAACGCGCCAACACCTGCTCGATGCCCTGCAAACCGTGACCGATCACAACCGCTTCGAGGCTTACACCCAGCGTAGCAGCCAACTCACGACCCTTGGTCATCAGCTCAAGGCTCACATCGGCAATGCGACCACCCTCCTGCTCAATATAGACAAAAAGATTATTCATCGTCTCTTCGTTTATCCGTTACTATTAGCCGATCGTGTGGGCTGCCATCAGCTCTTGGATCAGCGACTCCAACTCCTCGTCCGAGGCGGTCAGACGCTTCGCCTCCTTGGCCTGGAAAACCACATTCTCGATGCGCTTAACCTTCGTAGGCGACCCCTGCAAGCCCAACTGTGCGGGATCGGGGTTGATGTCGGCAACCGAAAGCTCCACAAGCTTCAAATCGCTCTTCTCAGCGACACGATCGGCAGCAAACGACGCAGGATCGGCAGCCACCTCCGAAGCGGTGCGCGCCGATTTGAAGTACATCAATCGCTTGGCATTGCGCGGACGGCACGGAGCAGCCGAGCCACTCACCGTAACAACAGCCGGCAGGGGGCACTCAACCACCTCCGAGCCCGACTCGATATGACGGCGAATCACCAGCGCGGAGTCTTTGATTTCGCACACCTCCTCGGCATAGGTCACCTGCGGCAGGCCGAGCTTCTCGGCCACCTGGGGGCCCACCTGTGCCGTGTCGCCATCAATGGCTTGACGGCCGGCGACAATCAGATCGGGATTGAGCGTGCGCAGTGCGCAAGCCAGGGCATAAGAGGTAGCCAGCGTATCGGAGCCGGCAAATTCACGTCCCGAGAGCAGATAGCCCCCATCGGCACCGCGATAGAGTGCCTCGCGCAGAATCTCGGCAGCACGCTGCGGACCCATCGTCAGCAGGTGGACCGTCGAGCCCTCGATTTGATCCTTGAGGCGCAGAGCCAACTCCAAGGCATTGAGATCCTCGGGATTAAAAATGGCCGGAAGCACGGATCTGTTCACCGTGCCTTCGGCCGTCATAGCGTCCTTGCCAACGGCGCGCGTATCGGGCACCTGCTTGGCAAGGACGATAATTTTGATTGCTTTCATAAGTTATGCTTTAACGAATGATCGTCTCGTCGCGATCGGGGCCGACCGAGATCACCTTCACGGGCACACCGGTCTCACGCTCGATGAACTCGACATACTGCTGGAAGGCAGCAGGGAACTCCTCGTAAGCGCGGCACTGACGCAGATCGCACTGCCAACCCGGGAAGTCAGTGTAGACCGGCTCAACACCCTCCTCGATCGAGAAGGGGAACTCCTCGGTCACCTCGCCATTGACCTTGTAGGCCGTAGCAACGCGGATCGTCTCGAAGTCGTTCATCACATCCGACTTCATCATGATGAGCTGCGTAACGCCGTTGATCATAATCGAATACTTCAGCGCTACGAGGTCCAACCAACCGCAGCGACGCTCACGACCCGTCACAGCACCAAATTCGTGACCGATGCGGCGCAACGTGGCACCCGTCTCGTCGAAGAGCTCCGTGGGGAAGGGACCGCTACCAACGCGCGTGCAGTAAGCCTTGAAGATACCGAAGACCTCACCAATGCGGTTCGGGGCGATACCCAGACCCGTGCAGGCACCTGCGCAGACAGTATTCGACGAAGTCACAAAGGGATAGGAGCCGAAATCGACATCGAGCAGCGTACCCTGGGCACCCTCGGCCAGAACACTCTTCTCGGCCTTCAGGGCGTTGTTCACGAACCACTCGCTATCGATAATGGGGAACTGCTTGAGGTACTCGACAGCTGCGAACCACTCCTGCTCGAGCTCCGTGATGTCGTACTCGTAGTTCAGACTCTTGAGGATCTGCTCGTGGCGAGCCTTGGCGCGGGCATAGATACCCTTGAAGTCGGGGCTCAGCAGATCGCCTACGCGCATACCGTTGCGGCTCACCTTATCCGTATAGGTGGGACCGATACCCTTACCCGTCGTACCAATCTTGGCGCTACCCTTGGCAGCCTCATAGGCGGCATCGAGGATGCGGTGCGTGGGCAGAATCAGGTGGGCCTTCTTCGAAATCGAAAGCTGCTTCTTAAGGTCGTGACCACTCTTGGCCAGCTCCTCGGCCTCCTTGCGGAAAAGAATAGCATCGAGCACCACACCACCACCGATGATGTTGGCCTTGCCACCCTGGAAGATACCCGACGGGATTGAGCGAAGCACATACTTCTCGCCATTGAACTCGAGCGTATGGCCGGCATTCGGGCCACCCTGAAAACGAGCTACCACCTCATAATTCGGGGTCAGCACATCGACGACCTTACCTTTACCCTCGTCGCCCCACTGCAGGCCGAGAATCACATCTACTTTTTTCATTTCGGAATTTTGTTCTATGTTGTTTACAATAACTTTAGCCGCAAAACAATTTGCAGCCAAAATTACAAAAAAGATTTCACAAAGCAGGTGCTTTTGCGATAGTTTTTCAGCAATTTATAAACAAAATTGCCACTTAGAGCTCTACGGGGGTTGTTTGACCGTCGAAATTAAGCTGTTGGCCGGCGCGATAGTAGACGGTCGTAAGGTCGGGATTCGAACGAACGTCGGCTTTAAGCTGCACACTGCACCCCGTCAAATCGAGCGACAGCAATGCATTTGCACGAGCATCAAGCGACTGCAAGGATTGGGTATAGAGCAAATCGAGCGACGTAAGGCGATTGCCCTTACAATCGAGCAACGCGAGGCCGCGCAACCGCCCCACCACCAACTCAGAGAGTTCGTTATCGGCACAACGCAACTCCCGGAGCTGGAGATTATGCTCCACCACCAGCCGTTTGAGCTCGTTTGCCGAACAATCGAGTGACTCGAGACGTGTGAAGGCATCCAACTCAAGCGTCAGGATGCCGCGATTGGCGCACGCAATTTCGCGGACGCTCTCCGCTTCGTAACGCGAAAGACGCCCATCGCCGTTCACATCGAACGACGACAAGCAATACTCCTCAAAAGCCGCATCCGTAAAACTTAGATACTCATAGCTTTTGCTATCCTCATCGTCGCGTTCGGACATACCGCATCCGACGCAGGAAAACGCCAGAGCGACCGCCAGCAAAGGTCGAAAAAACAGGGATTTGGTCTTAGATTGCAACATCATCATCCGACGAGCTGCCACTCTCCATCTGCTCGTCGTCCTGCAACTCGTCGGCGCCCTTCAGGTCGTCGTCATAGTAATCCTTGTCCTCCTCTTCGTGGGCCTTGTCGTCGATCTTCACGTCGATCTTTACCAGGTAGGCCACCTCCTCAGTATCGAAGGGTACGGCGTAGAAGAAGTCGCCGTTGGGCTTGTCGATGCGCATCATCGCCTCGGTAAAGCCAAGGGGATAGAAGGCCTTGACTGCATCCTGCAATTCGGGGGTCAGGTTATGAAAACTCGTTACGAGATGTTTTTTTGCTCTATTCTGTGTTGCCATTGTAGGGTTAATGTTTCAAAATTTTCTGCAATTATACACAAAATTTGCATAACGACACGCTTCCGTAATTTTTTTTTGCATTTTTTTTGATTTCGATGGTCGTTCCAACAAAAATCAGTACCTTTACCCTGTAAATACCTATATTGATAATATGGTTAAAAGCCGCATCGAATACCTGCGCCGCGAATTGGAGCGCCACAACTACAACTACTACGTGGAGAATCGACCCGAGATTTCGGATTTCGAGTTCGATGCCCTGATGCGCGAATTACAGGACCTGGAGGCCGCACACCCCGAATTCGATGACCCGAACTCCCCTACCCACCGCGTGGGTAGCGACCTGACAACCGAATTCCGCACCGTCAAGCACCGTTTCCCGATGCTCTCGCTCGGCAACACCTACTCGCTCGAGGAGCTGGGCGACTTTATCGACCGCATCGAGAAGGAGGAGGGAGAGGTGGAGTATGTCTGCGAGCTGAAGTTCGACGGTACGGCCATCTCGCTCAGCTACCGCAACGGTGAGCTGGAGCGCGCCGTAACACGCGGCGACGGCGAGCAAGGCGATGACGTAACGACCAACATCCGCACCATCCGCTCGGTACCGCTGCGCCTGCAGGGGGATGATTGGCCCTCGCTCTTCGAGATTCGCGGCGAGGTGCTGATGCCCTACGCTTCGTTCGAGAAGATCAACCGCGAGCGCGAGGCCGAGGGTGAGCAGCCCTTTGCCAATCCGCGCAATGCCGCCGCAGGAACACTCAAGCAGCAAGCCTCGGCCGTTGTGGCGCGTCGCGGCTTGGATTGCACCCTCTACCAGGTGGCAGGCGAAAATCTCCCCTTTGCAACCCACAGCGAGTCGCTCGAGGCGGCGCGTCGTTGGGGCTTCAAAATCTCGGAACACGGTCGTCTGTGCCGCTCGAAGGGCGAGATCGAGGCCTATATCGCCGAATGGGACGAGAAGCGCAAGACACTCCCCTTCCCGACCGACGGCGTTGTAATCAAGGTCAACGACTTTGTCGTGCGCCGTCGTCTGGGATTCACCTCGAAGGCTCCGAAGTGGGCCGTAGCCTACAAATTCAAGGCCGAGCAGGCCCTCACGCGCCTGAACGAAATCACCTTTCAGGTGGGTCGCACGGGTGCCATTACCCCCGTAGCCAACCTCGAGCCGGTGCAGCTTGCCGGCACAACCGTCAAACGCGCCACGCTCCACAACGCCGAGCAGATTGCCCTGCTCGACATCCGCGAGGGGGATATGGTCTATGTCGAAAAGGGGGGCGAGATCATTCCGAAGATTACCGCCGTGGAGCTCAAGGAGCGCCCGGCAGATAGCCAACCCTTCAGCTATATCGACCGCTGTCCCGAGTGTGGCACACCGCTCGTACGCTACGAAGGCGAGGCGAAGCACTACTGCCCCAACCAGGCCGGCTGTCGCGTGCAACGCATCGGTCGCATCCTCCACTTCATCCGCCGCAAGGCGATGGACATCGAAGGCCTCGGCGAGGAGACCGTCGAGCTGCTCTACGAAAACGGACTGCTACACGATGTGGGCGACCTCTACGATTTGAAGGCGCACCAACTCTCGCCTCTGCCCCGCTTGGGTGAGAAGTCGGCCGAGAATATCATCCGCTCGATTCGTCGCTCGTCGGAGGTACCCTTCCAACGCTTGTTGTTTGGTTTGGGTATCCGCTTCGTGGGCGAGACGACGGCCAAATACCTCGCCGACCACTTCCGCACGCTCGATCGTCTGATGACGGCATCGCGCGACGAGCTGCTCGAAACGGAGGAGGTGGGCGAAAAGATTGCCGACTCGATTCTGGAGTTTTTTGCCGAGGAGGAGAACCTGCGCATCATCGAGCGTCTGCGCGCTGCCGAGTTGCAATTCGCAGCCGAGGAGAAGCAACGCGCCTCAAATGCTCTGGAGGGAAAGAGCTTCGTGGTGTCGGGTAAATTCTCCATCGCGCGCGACGAGCTCAAGCGCATCATCGAAGCGCATGGCGGTCGCAATGTAGCAGCCGTATCGGGAAGCGTCGATTACCTGGTGGCCGGCGAGAAGATGGGGCCCGAGAAACGCAAGAAGGCCGAAAAATTGGGCATCACGATGCTCTCCGAGGAGGAGTTTATGGCGATGGTTGCAGGGGCAGAGATTCCCTCCGCGCTCCCGAGCAACGAGCCTCAAGAAACGAATATAATAACCGAAACGGCACCCATACAGGGGAGCCTGTTCTAAAAGAAAGGAATACTTTATGCTTCAACACAAACTTGCTGGTGTCGGCGTTGCGATGATTACGCCCTTCACCGAAAAAGGCCAGGTCGACTACCAAGCCCTGGGTGATATGGTCAATTATGTAATCGAGGGCGGTGTGGACTACATCGTGGCACTCGGCACGACGGCCGAGACACCGATGCTCTACAACCCCGAGCGCGCCGTAATTGCAATGTATACGGCCCACAAGATCGACAACCGCGTACCCCTCGTGCTGGGTATAGGCGGCAACTCGACAAGCGAGGTGTTGGATCAGCTGCGCGAGTTCGACCTGCGCGGTGCCAGCGCCATTCTGAGCGTTACGCCCTACTACAACAAACCTTCGCAGGAGGGCCTCTACCAGCACTTCAAGACCGTAGCCGAGCACTCGCCGCTGCCCGTGATTCTCTACAACATCCCGGGGCGCTCGGGTGTCAATATGACCGCCGAGACGACGCTCCGCCTGGCGCGCGAGATTCCCAACATCATCGGCATCAAGGAGGCCTCGGGCAACCTGGAGCAGATGCAGCAGATCATCGACAACCGCCCCGAGGGTTTCCTCGTGCTGTCGGGTGACGACGGCATTGCCATCGAGCTGATGGAGCGCGGCGGCGACGGTGTAATTTCGGTAGCCGCCAATGTCTTCCCGAAACTCTTCATGGAGTGCATCAACAAAGCTAAGGAGGGCAACTTCGAGGCAGCACGTGCTGCATGGCAGAAGGCCGATATGGACGATGCCGTCGAGGCACTCTTTGCCGAGGGTAACCCCGTAGGTGCCAAGTGTGCCCTCTCGGTGATGGGCAAAATCGGCCCCACGATGCGTCTGCCGCTCGTGCCGGGTACCGAAAAGTTGCGCGAGCGCTTTAAAATGCTGATCGAGAAGTACGAATTGCACTAAAAATGGCGTTATTCGCATAAACGCAACGCTATGAAACGAATTTGTCTGCTCCTCGTCACCCTCGTCGTCGCCCTCTCGGCATGGGCAAAAACGCCCGTCGAATCCGACATCATCGAACGGATTACCGACCAGCGCTCGCCCTACTACTACACGAAGCTGATGATGCGCTTCACGAATGGCGATCTGGACCTCACGGATAACGACTACCACTATCTCTACTACGGATACGCCTACCAGGAGAGCTACAAGCCCCTGGATTCGAATCCCGACATGACCGAGATGTTGGCCCAAATGAAGGGGCTCGACCCCGACAACGTGACGCGCGAGGAACTCGAGGAGCTGCTCATCTACGCCAACCGCGCCCGTCTCAGCGACCCCTTCTCACCCAAGGTACTCAACGTACTCACCTTTGCCCATCAGATGTTGGGTAACGATGCCGAGGCGCAGCGCTGGGCAGCCCACCTGAACGGCATTGTGCGCACGATTCTCTCGTCGGGCGACGGCCTCACACAAAAGAGTCCGCGCCACGTCTTGATGTTCGACCACGCCCTAGATGTGATGGGCGCTGAGGGGTATCCCTACGGCGATGCACGCATCGTGAGCCGCACGGTGGAGTTCGTGCCCTTCCTCTCGCCCTACATGATCGAGGGCAAGAAGCGCAAGGGACTCTACTTCAACTTCGAGCGCGTCTACCGCAACAAGCCCGAGGGCTACACCTACCAGCGTGAGCGCACCTGGCAGTTCAACAACCTCAAACCCCGCGAATATAAATAGAAGATAGATGAAATACATACTAACCCTACTAGTTGGTTGTTGCATGTTGCTAACAGCCTGCAACGACAAAGAGAAGGAGCCCCCCGTTACACCAGTACAAACCCTCTTTATGTACCTGCCCTGGTCGGGCGACTCGCAAGCTCTGACCGACTACTTCATCACCAACATCGAGGATATGAAGAGCATCGTAAAGCAGGGCCTGCCGACCGGTTGTCGTGTCTTGGTCTTCTTCATGCCCGACAACCAGACGGGAAAACTTTTTGAGCTGAAGGCAAAAAAAGGGGTTGTCGAGCAGATAACCCTCAAGGAGTACACCGCCCCCGCGATTACGACCAAAGAGGGGCTCGCATCGATTTTGGCCGATGTGCAGAACTTCGCTCCGGCACCGCGCTATGCGATGACCATCGGTTGTCACGGCATGGCTTGGATGCCGGCCGCAACCGTTCAAACCGACTCCGAGGCCCGCTATTCGACCGCACCCGAAAAGGAGTATTGGGAGCACGAGGGCCCGCTCACGCGCTGGTTTGGCGGCACGAGCGAGGCCTATCGCACCGACATTTCGACCTTGGCTGATGCCATTGAGAGCCGCGCCATTGTCATGGATTTCATCCTCTTCGACGACTGTTACATGTCCTCGATCGAGGTTGCCTACGAATTGCGCCACGCAGCACACCACCTCATCGGCTCCACCTCGGAGATTATGGCCTCGGGCTTCCCCTACGCATTGATGGGCGGCTATATGTTGGGCGATGTAAACTATATGGGAATCTGCGATGCCTTCCACAACTTCTACTCGACGTACACCTATCCCTACGGCACGATCGGCGTGACGGTCTGCGCCGAGTTGGATGCCCTGGCTCGCGTGATGAAGCGCATCAACACCGTATCGGCGCCGATCAGCGATGCTGTACGCGACGAAATTCAGGTGCTCGACGGTTACACCTACACCCGCTTCTTCGACATGGGCGACTACGTGCGCCACTACTGCACCGACGAGGGGCTGCTGGCCGAATTCGAGGAGGCCTTGGAGGCCGCCGTCCCCTCGACCCTGCACCGCCACACCGAGAAATTCTATTCGCAAGGCAACGGAACAACCGAGATCGAGACCTTCTCGGGCATTACCACTTCCGACCCGAGTATCGATGCAAAGGTCGTAGCGGCGCGCGAAGGCACAAAATGGTGGAAAGCAACCCATTAACGAATCAAACAACGACAGAGGCGAGGATCGACACCTCGCCTCTTTTTTTGCACATCGGCCAAAATACCTAAAATTAGGGATTGATTCCCGGCAAATAATAGCCGACCTTTGTAACGTAAAATTAGGCGGGGATTCAGGTCGTAGGCTGCAACCCGACAAAGCCCCGCGAAACCGTTTTATTGTTATTGTTTGTGTGTGCAAGAGCTGCCCTCGGGTGGCTCTTCTTTTTTGAATTAGGGCACAAAAAAGCCCACTCCAAAAGGAGCAGGCTTTGCATCATTCGGCGTCCGAATTAGAACTTGTAACCCACCGAGATAAAGAAGGTGCGGTTCTTGGCCTTGCCATCCTTACCGGCGTCGAAGAGGCTGTAGTCGTAACCTACGCTGGCCAGGTAGCTGCGCCACTCCAGGGTGCACGATGCACGAACGCCCAAATCCGAACGCTCCAGCATCTTGCCATCACCAAAGGTATCGGTCTTCGCTTCGGCCTCCTTCTTCTTACCGGCAAAGCCCAGACCATAATAGAAACCGGCACTCGGGTAGATGATAAACTCATCGCCTGCCAGGAACTTGTAGTTCAGCAACACGGGAACCTCGAAGTAGAAGGCATTGGCTTTGAAATCGCTATCGGCCTTGAAACCCTTCTGCGTCACATAAAGACCCGTCTCGATATAGAGGGGAGCCTTCTTGGTCAGCAGGTGCTGATAGACACCACCCACGTGAAAACCGGCCTTGCCGTCTAAGGTCATACCATCCGTCTTCATCTTCGAAATATTCAAACCGGCACGAACGCTGATCGACTGCTCGCCAAAGGTCTGCGCCATCACACTACCGGCCATCAGCACAACGGCTGCAATTGCAAAAATAAGTTTTTTCATACGTTGTAATATTAATTTCTTTACTCATGTGCACTCTTTTGCACATCCAAAGGTAATAATTATTTTGAAACTATATGCAGCAGAGCAACAAAACAACGAATAAAAAGGGAATTTTGAACGAGAATAGATCCCATTATGGCCAATCAATATCGAGTTGATGCAGCAGCACGGCACTCTCACCGCACGAGCCCGTATATTGCAGCGCAAAGCCGCCGTAAGGCATCGGATTCACCTCGGCCTCGAGCTGCACGTTTTGCGGCAAATGTTTCGTCTCTTCGGGCAGGATGGTCGTCGTATCGACCGTAGCGCTTAGGTGCGTACCCTTGACGGCGATTTGGATCGTGCAATCGGTGCGGAAGCAGGGCGACGACACAGGCTCGCTGATCGGCTCAACCACCCCATTCGTGTACTTTACGAGCAGGAAATCGACCGCGTTGCTGAACTTTGTCGTACGGATGATACGCAGGGCGTAGCCCGTCAAGGTGCGTGTATCGAACTGCAGGCAGATGTCCATATACTGACCTGTTGCGCTACCAAAGCCCTGACCGGCCGTCTTTGCCGCATCGCACACCAGGCGTACCGACATATCGTCATAAGTCCCCTTAAGTGGCGTATACATCAGGCGAGCACCCTTCTGCACCTGGAAAAGACCCATACCCGTAGCGCCATTGATACTCTCGCCATAGACCCAGGCAGGGCGATCTGCGTGCGGTTGCCATCCATAAGGGGCCGTATCCTGCGGCTTGAAGCAATCGACGGTCCAGAAACCGGGCTTAACCAACGGTTGATTGGCGGCGGGGAAGTGCTCAAAATCGGTTGTATAACGCTTTCTTTGTACCACATCCGACCGTTTCACCTTCGCAGCCGAAACCACGCGAACCTCTTCGCCTCGCGTCGAGCGAATATGCTTCGGAGCAACCCCTGCAACGAGGTAGTAACCCACGTCGTCCTGCGTCAACTGGTAGTGGGTCATCGGTTCATTGTTGCGTGAAACAGCCACCGGAATAGCGTCGCTGCCATCTCGCTTCGAGGCTCGATACCAGGTGATCTCCGACTGATCCTGACGCTTACCCAAGTCGAGTTTGTAATGCAGATGTGCCGTACCGTAGCCCAAATGCATCACGGGGCTCTCTTCGAGTACGGGAGGGGCAATCAAATCGGGCTTCACGGTAAGTTCCACAGCAGCCTCATGGCCCTCGTCGGTCGAAGCCAGGAGCATGAATCGTACGGTTTGATCCTCATCGTTACAAGGGGTTACCACCACCTCGTTCCCCGCGGTTGTAGAGAGCTTGACATATTTTTCGTAGCCAGGCTCTACGCGCCATTGGATCGGGCGATTGTTGAGCGGAAAATTGACGTGACGGTTGAGCGAAGCCTTCACCGCAAGCGTTGCGCCCTTGGTCTGAATCGAAGCAACACGAGGCTCGACCTGCAGAGAGGTTGCAATGGCCGTATAGTCGCGCCCAGTAGCTTTCGAGAGCTTCTCGACGCGCGCACGAACATCCTGGGGATCCCACCCATCGTCACCGCAGAGCAGGTTGTAGGTGTTGTAGAAGAGACCCTCACCATCCTCCAGGCGGTAGGCCGCCAAGAGAGGTTTGCGATCCATCGCCACCGTGTTGTAGGGTTTGTCGGCACCGATAAGGATCGGCTGACCGTTGGCCGTCACGTTGTATTGGTAGCCACGCAGCCAATCGGCCGGCGTGTGGGTCCAACCGGCATAGAGGTGGCCATCGCTGTGGTAGCGGCAATCGACAATCGTGAGGGGATTTTGCGATTTACAGAAGTATTGGCGGTCGACCTCGTGCTCGACATAGAAGTCGCAGTCGAGGAAGATGGCACCGCCACGATCGGAGTTCCAGAAGGGCTTCTGGCCGTAGAAACCGAACGTACAGCCCACATAAAGGCCCGTCGAGGTCAAGGCATCGTCGGTCGACTCCATGTGGCAATTCTCGAAGAGGATTCGCTTGGCACCTGCCAGAGGACACATATTCAGGCGGCTCAGGAAGTGGACGTTGCGCGCCACGATGCGGTCGCCATGGCAGTAGGCAACGTGGGCCTGCGTAATGGCCGAATTGCGCTTCTTGCGACCCAAATCGGGTTTGAGGGGGAACTCGAGGTCGATGTTGCAGAAGTTGCCCATCGTCAGGTTCTCGAACTGCATCCCGTCGCCCCAGAAGTCGAACATCGTAAAGTTACCGATGGCGCCCTGCGTCTGACCACGAGCCGAAGCCAAAACCACCGCGCGCGGATTGGGATTCAGACCCTCCATGCGCAGATAGGGGCACTTGATGACAATACCAAAGGGTTGCTCACCGCGCGAGCCGCGAATATAGCTATCGTCGGGATCATCGACCCAATAGACCCAGGGGGCCAGATAGAGTTTCATCGGGCGTTCCTCGCTGCCGGCCACCAAATCCTCGGCCGCCTCGCGGAACGAGTTGTAGACATAGGGCATCGCCTCAGCCTCCTTGTCGGAGAGCGAGCCATCGATAAAAAAGGTGTGGTCGTCGAGGGTGATGGTACGCCCATCGTAGCGGATTTGCCCATTTTCGAGCCAAATGGGATGGTTCTCGTCCAGCGAACGTTGGGTTTGAGGATTCTGCGCCGCGACGGCCCAGGCTGCAACAAGAAGCAGCAGGGTTAAGATACGTTTCATCGCACTTCGTTTGGTTGGTTTCTACAAATTTAGGCAATAAATCCGAGAAAACCGAGTGACGCAGCGACAAAGCGCACGAATAAAACAAAAAAAACCGCAGGAATTTCCTGCGGTCTGAATTTGTCGGGGAGACTGGATTCGAACCAGCGACCTCCAACTCCCGAAGCTGGCGCGCTAACCGGACTGCGCTACACCCCGAACAGTCACTCTTAGGATTTAAGAGCGCACAAAGATAACGCTAAAAATCGAAAACGCAAAATTTTCCTCACTATTTTCTTTCGGAAAGTGATCTGCATCCTGCAATCGAAGGGGCAAGCCACTCCCCCACGCAACAAAAAGCCGAGCCACGCTATACGAGTGACTCGGCTAAATGGTTGTGCTTACAAGGCTTTACGCGAACATCGCCTCGACCTTGGCAACCACATCCTCCACATCGGGGTTGAGCGGGAAGGTGTGCGTAGGCTTCAGATACCACATCTCCTTGCCCTTCTTGAAGAGCTCCTCGCCACCGCCCGTGATGTTGAGCATGACCGTTGCATCCTTCTCGATCTTACCTTCGGCTACAGCCTTGATCAGCGATGCGGTAGCCACACCGGCTGCGGGGTGAATATCGACACCCTCCAGCTCCTTGAAGAGCTTGCAGGCCTTGCGCTCCTGGGGATTCGTCACCACCATGATATCGCCATTCGTAGCCTTCAGGGCATCGTAGAGACCACCCACCAGACCATAGGGCGGCTTGCGGTTCGAGAGCACCTTGGCATCGATAATCTCGGCATCGCGGCGCGCCTTATCGTCGTCGTAGGGCAGCATCGCGCGCGAATCGGCACGCCAAGCATCGAACATCGGCACAAAGGGGGCATTCTGCGACACGATGAGCTTCGCCAGGTGCGACCCGTAGCGGCCATCCTCTATCAGACGCATATTGGCCTCCCAGGCAGCAATGGCACCCGTACCGCTACCTACAGCCTGGAAGTAGTAGTCGGGGATGCGGCCGATGGTCGTCGTGGCCGAGAGCATCGTCGTACCCATACCGTCGCGGCGCGCGATATTCTTGGCACCACCCTCGGCGTAGAAATTCTTGGCCTTGAGGGCCAGATCCGAGAGGTGAATGGCATCGAAGTAGTCGCCACCCGCAGCGCAGGCGATCACCTTCACGCAGGGGTTGAGGGCCTCGTTGAACCAGAGGGCGTCGAGGTTGTCGTGGGGCACTGCGAGCAGCAGACGGATGTTGTTGTCCGAGCACACTTTGGCGAAGGCACGTGCCGTATTACCGGCCGAGGCTACGACCAACACGCGACCCTCCTCCTGTTGAGCACGGCCACACACCGAGTAGGCCTCGGTCTCCTTGAACGAGCAGGTGGTCATATTGGCACCGATAGCGGGATAGTAACCGTTGAAGGTGATCCAGAGATTCTCCAGACCGAGGTGCTTCGCGAGCCCCTTGCTGCGGTAGGTTACGGGGGCTGCCGAACCCTTCAGCAGGTGGTTCACGGGGAGCCAGTCGCAGAACTTGTAGAGGCCGTACGACTCGGGCTTGAGCTCCAGCTGCTTCTTGGCATAGCAGGCGCGCACCAACGAAGGGCACTGGCACTCACGGTCGGCCAGCGTCCAACCTTCGTCTTTGAATTCGTGACCCGAAGCGACGCACAGCAGCGTATATTCGGTAGGTTTGAAATTTTCCATATCGGTATCTTCGTTTATTATTGTTTTCATCGTTTAACCCATGCGATTCTTGTAGTCCTCGTAGCCGAACTCGCGGACCACCTCCACCTCGCCCGTGCGACGTGCGATGACAATCGAGGGGTGCGACACGCCGTTGAACATCGTCGTCTTGACCATCGTGTAGTGGATCATATCCTCGAATACGATCTTCTCGCCCACTTTGAGCTCGTGGTCGAACGACCAATCGCCGTAGTAGTCGCCGGCCAGGCAGCTGTTGCCACCCATGCGCCACGCCTTCTCGCCCTCCTCCGAATCGTGGGCACCCACGATGGCGGGTTTGTAGGGCATCTCCAGGCAGTCGGGCATGTGGCAGGCAAACGATACGTCGAGCATCGCCGTATGTACGCCGCCATTCTCCACAATATCCTCTACGGTCGAGACGAGGTAACCCGTACGCCACGTGAAGGCCGAGCCGGGCTCCAGAATCAGGCGCAGGTGGGGATGACGCGCCTTGAAGGCTTTGAGAACGGCTATCAGCTCGTCGCAATCATACTCGGCGTGGGTCATCAGGTGACCGCCACCCATGTTGAGCCATTTGATGCGGTCGAGGTAATGGCCGAAGTGCTTCTCGACGGCCTCCAACGCCAACTTCAGGTGGTGGGGGCGCGACTCGCAGAGCACGTGGAAGTGCAGGCCCTCCAACCCTGCCGGCAGTTCCGTCAGCTCCTCGGCCGTCACGCCCAGGCGCGAACCTGCCACACAGGGGTTGTAGAGGTCGGTCTCGACGGGCGAATATTTGGGGTTGATGCGCAATCCACACGAGATGCCGCGCAGAATGGCGCGGGGTGCGAATCGCTCGTATTGGGCAATCGAATTGAAGGTGATATGGTCGCTGCAGGCCAAAATCTCCTCAATCGAGCGGTCGGTATAGACAGGGGCATAGGTGTGGGCCGGCTTGCCATACTCCTCGAATACGAGGCGGGCTTCGGCGGGCGACGAGGCGGTAGCGCCGTCGGAGTGTTTTGCCAACTCGGGGAAGATGCTCCACATGGCGCAGGCTTTCAGCGCCACAATAATCTCCACGCCGGCCTCCTGACGCACACGGTCGATGGTGCGGAGGTTCTCATCGAGCAGCTGCTCGTCGAGCACATAGGCGGGAGAGGCTATCTTGGTAATGTCAATCATCGGATTCATATAGAATGATGCAAAAATAACAAAATTCATCCGATTTCCACCTACACGCGCGCGAAAGAGCGACGAAATAGGTATTTATACTTATCGGAGCGAAGCTGCCGTAATTCGCACAGCAAGGCGTCACGCCCGAACACAAAAAAAATCGGCTCTACCGAAAAGCAGAGCCGAAAAGCCCGAAAGTTCGAAGCCTAAAAATTAAAAAGCGGACAC
>JAUMXM010000066.1 GCA_030529085.1 Rikenellaceae bacterium
GAAGCGTCTCAAAGGCTCGCGCCAGCTCGATGCCGAGCGCGACAAGGAGCTCATCACCTCCTACTCCGACCCCGCCAACATCCTCAATGGCTGGAATCCGATGAAATAAGCATCACAAAGTACAAAACAAAGAGCGACCCCTGCTTTTGCAGAGGTCGCTCTTTGTTGTTGTCGATTCTCTTATCGTCCTTTATACATCTCCTCGTAGTACTTTTCGTACTCGCCCGAGGTGATGCGGTCCATCCAGGGTTGGTTGTCGAGGTACCAGCGAACGGTCTTCTCGATGCCCTCCTCGAATTGCAGCGAAGGCTCCCACCCAAGCTCCTTCTGGAGTTTCGTCGAGTCGATCGCGTAGCGCAAATCGTGGCCGGCACGGTCGGTAACATAGGTAATCAGGTCGAGCGAAGCTCCCTCGGCGTTGCCCAGCAGACGATCCACCGTTGCGATGATCACCTTGATCAAATCGATATTCTTCCACTCGTTGAAGCCGCCGATGTTGTAGGTCTCGGCCGTCTTGCCTTCGTGGAAAATCAGGTCGATGGCGCGGGCGTGGTCCTCGACATAGAGCCAATCGCGCACATTCTCGCCCTTGCCATAAACGGGCAGCGGCTTGCGATGACGGATGTTGTTGATAAAGAGCGGTATCAACTTCTCGGGGAACTGATAAGGACCGTAATTATTCGAGCAGTTGGTTACGATCGTCGGCAGGCCGTAGGTGTCGTGGTAGGCACGCACGAAGTGGTCCGACGAGGCCTTTGCCGCCGAATAAGGCGAATGGGGATTATACTTCGTATCCTCGTAGAAGAAGTCGGTGCCATAGGCCTGGTGGTGCTCCGACGAGGAGGCCGTCGTGGTAAAGGGGGGCTCTATGCCCTCGGGATGGGTCAGCTCCAGCGCGCCATAGACCTCATCGGTCGAGATGTGGTAGAAACGCTTGCCCTCGAACTTCTCAGGGAGGCTCTCCCAATAGAGCTTGGCCGCCTGCAGCAGCGACAAGGTACCCATCACATTCGTGCGGGCAAAGGTGAAGGGGTCCTTGATTGAGCGATCGACGTGGCTCTCGGCCGCCAGGTGGATGATGCCATCAATCCGATACTCCTGCATCAGGGCGTAAATACGCTCAAAATCGCAGATATCGGCCTTCACGAAGCAGTAGTTCGGCTCCTGCTCAATATCTTCGAGGTTGGCCAAATTGCCCGCGTAGGTCAACTTATCGAGGTTGATGATACGATAGTCGGGGTACTTGCGCACAAAGAGGCGCACCACATGGCTGCCGATAAAGCCGGCACCGCCCGTAATCAGGATGTTACGCTTGAAGTTCATCTATACAGCGCTTTAATGATTCTTTCCAATGGGGGATTTCGAGACCGAAAGTTCGGCCAAATTTTTGTTTATCGAGTACAGCACTCTTCGGGCGTAAAGCCTTGCTCGGGAACTCTTCCGAGGTGCAGGGATTGACCTGCGCACCACGTTTGGCCAAGCGACAAATCTCGGTCGCAAACTCCCACCAGGAGCACTCGCCAAGGTTGGTGTAGTGAAAAACACCCTCGTAAAAGTCGCGATTCTCGATGATTCGCACCAAGGCGTCGGCCAAATCAGGAGCATAGGTCGGCGAGCCGATCTGGTCGGCAACCACCTGCAAGCTGTCGCGCTCCTTGCTCAAGCGAAGGATCGTCTTCACGAAGTTTTTGCCATAAGGCGAATAGAGCCACGCCGTACGGAAGATCTGGTAGTGGCAGCCCGAAGCCTGCAGTGCCTCCTCCCCGGCCAACTTCGTGCGACCATAGGCATTGATCGGGTTGGGGTGCGACTCCTCGGTCAACACAGCACAACAGCCACCCATAAAGACATAGTCGGTCGAGATGTGGATCAGGAGCGCATCACAACGCTTGGCGGCAGCGGCCAGGTAGCCTACGGCCGTAGCGTTGAGTGCATAGGCAACCTGCTCCTCCTCCTCGGCTTGCTCAACATTCGTATAAGCAGCACAATTAATAATCACATCGGGGCGATGCTGTGTCACAAACTCATCCACGGCCGCGCGCGAGGTGATATCGACTTCGCGGTCGGTAAAGAGGTAGCAATCCGCAACCCCCGAAACACGTTGCCGGAGCGAACAGCCCAACTGACCGGCGGCACCTGTGACCCAAATTTTCATCTATTCAAAGAGCGGCGCATCGGCCAATAAAGGGTGATTCTTGTCCTTCTCCGAGAGGATCACCTCCTCGGTCAGAATCGGCCAGGGGATATTGAGCGTGGGGTCGTTCCAAGCCACAGCCCCCTCGGCCTCGGGGTGGTAATAGGCGTCGCATTTGTATTGGAAAATGGCCTCCTCGCTCAATACGGCGAAGCCGTGCGCAAGCCCTTTGGGGATAAAGAGCTGACGTTTGTTCTCGGCCGAGAGTTCCACGGCCATATAGCGACCAAACGTAGGCGACGAGCGACGCAGATCGACCACGACATCCCACACGCACCCCTTGACCACGCGCACCAATTTGGCTTGTGCGTAGGGGGGCAATTGGTAGTGCAGACCACGCACAACACCGCGGCGCGACAACGACTCGTTGTCCTGCACAAAGCTCACATCCAACCCCGTCGCTTGGCGAAAACGCTCAGCATTGAAACTCTCCATAAAGTAGCCGCGTTGATCTCCATAGACCTTGGGGTCGATAATGAGCAAATCCTGGATCTCCGAGGGGGTAATTTTCATCTGTTATTTGCTTCGCTTCTCGTCAAGTACCTTCAACAGATACTGACCATATTGATTCTTACTCATCAACTGCGCCAATTCACGCATCTTCTCCTCGCTGATCCACCCCTTGCGGTAGGCAATAGCTTCCAGGCAGGCGATCTTCAAACCTTGACGTTTCTCGATCACCTCGACAAAAGTGGAGGCTTCGGACAGGGAGTCGTGCGTACCCGTATCGAGCCACGCAAAACCACGACCCAAGATCTGAACCTTCAGTTCGCGATCCTCCAGAAAACGCTGATTGACAGAGGTAATCTCCAACTCGCCACGCGCCGAGGGTTTAATCGCCTTGGCAACATCGACCACCTTATTGGGGTAGAAATAGAGTCCCACAACAGCATAATTCGACTTCGGTTGGGCAGGCTTCTCCTCAATGGACAAGCAGTTGAAGTTCTCATCAAACTCGGCAACGCCATAACGTTCCGGATCGCTGACATGGTAACCAAAGATGGTAGCCCTCCCCTCCTGCTCTGCAGCCTCCACAGCACGCTCGAGCATCGGACGGAAACCTTGACCATAGAAGATGTTATCGCCCAAAACCAGACAAGCAGCATCGTCGCCGATAAACTCCTCGCCAATGATAAAGGCCTGGGCCAGGCCATCGGGCGAGGGCTGCTCGGCATACTCAAAGCGCACGCCATAGTCCGAGCCATCACCCAGCAGGCGACGGAAACCGGGCAGATCCTGCGGCGTGGAGATAATCAGAATCTCACGAATACCCGCCAACATCAAAACCGAAATCGGATAATAGACCATCGGTTTATCGTAGATCGGAAGCAACTGCTTGCTCACGCCCTTCGTAATCGGATAGAGGCGCGTTCCGCTACCTCCCGCCAAAACTATGCCTTTCATAGTTGTTTATATCTTTGGATTTTTTTCAAAAAAATAGGCACCAACCATCTTGCACAGATCGATCACCATCGAACGTTTGTATATCAACCGATATTTCCAAATCATCTGCAGGCGATTTGTTATTAGCATCATTCGCTGCTTAAAACGTGATTTTCCACTGCTATATATAGCGTTATTTTGCCACAAAATATCATTCAGCACACGATCGGCATATTGGACATCGGAACGAACGGCAGAATTGTGCAACTCGAGCCCCAAATCACGAATCGCCAACGCGGTCATCACAGAGGCAAATGCGGTATAGGATAATCGATCGGTCAAGCTGTAAAACGCCCTCCAATCAATCTGCTCTTCGCCGTGCTTCAGGACCATCATCCAATCACAAAGATGGCGTAATTTCAGCCCTTCATTCAGGAAGTGGCCAAATCCGTGAGCCGTCAAAAACAACGCATTAAAGTCGGCTGACGGGATCTCCAAATGGGTATCCTCAACATACCGACCCGATGGGGCTTCCAGCAACGATTGCAGATGCCGCTCCAAGGCTTTACGTTCTTGACTACCGCGAATTGCCACACAGAATTGGTGATTCTCAACCATCAACCCCTTGTAATGGATATGCGAATGTTTGTAATAATCGCGCTCGACACGCCCACCTTGCTTCTCGGCAATTACATTGCCTTGCTCATAGCTGCCACACAAATAGCAATCCAAATCGCCGCACTCGCGGTGCGATGGAATCGGATAGACGGCACTCACGGCAAAACCTTTCAATACGACGGTACGGATTGAGGATTGGGCGTAGTGGCGGGCCAAATCGGCTGCGGCCTCTTTCTGCTGCGCATAGCGACGCTCGATCTTATCGACATTCATCGCCCACTGCAACTT
>JAUMXM010000039.1 GCA_030529085.1 Rikenellaceae bacterium
CCACCCTCGACCCCATACAACACACAAAGGGCACCCTTGCGGAAGCCCTTTGAATTTAAGAGTTGCATCCTAAAATACTACTTCTACTCCTCGAAGAACTCCTTGATCTCGGCGTTGGGAACGATAGCCTCCTTGAACATGTAGGCGCCCGTCTTCTCCGACTTGACCATCTTAATTACCTTCGTAAACTGCTTACCGGCACCGGTCTTCAGTGTTGCAACTACTTTCTTTGCCATAGTCTTTCCTTACTATTTAATTTCACGATGTACGGTTACACGCTTCAGGTAGGGATTGTACTTCTTGCGCTCCAAACGCTCCGGCGTGTTCTTCTTGTTCTTGGTGGTGATGTAACGCGACATACCTGCTACGCCACTCTCACGCTGCTCGGTGCACTCCAGGATGACCTGCACTCTGTTACCTTTCTTTGCCATTTTTCAATGTCGTTTTTTAGTAGATCTTCTTCGGTGCTGCTGCCTCGCGCAGTGCTACTGCAAGACCCTTCTTGTTAATAGTTTTCATACCGGCTGCCGTTACCTTCAGGGTGATCCAGCGGCCCTCCTCTTCCGACCAGAAGCGCTTGGTTTTCAGATTGGGGCTGAACGTGCGCTTGGTCTTGTGGTGCGAGTGCGACACGTTGTTGCCGGTCATCGCTACCTTGCCAGTGATTTCACAAACCTTCATTTGTTACAGTAATTTTGTTTTGTTTATAATTTCCCAAAAGGGAGTGCAAATATACGAATAAATTTCGGATTCAGTGTCTAAATCACAAAATTATTCACGCAAAGCGCTTTTTTTTATGCCTTTTCGCGCAAATAGTCGCGCAAGAGGCGGATTGCATAGGCCGTAGCGCGGTCGGCAATCTGTCCGCGATCGGTGCCGCAGGCGTGGCGAACGGCCGTCGTACCCTCGGGGGTGGCGAGTGCCATCCAGACCGTGCCGACGGGCTTCTCCTTCGAGCCACCCGTGGGGCCTGCGATGCCCGTCGTCGAGAGGGCATAGGTGGCACCCGAGAGGCGACGCGCACCCTCGGCCATCTGGCGAGCCACCTGCTCACTGACAGCGCCATACGCGGCAAGCGTCTCGTTTTCAACGCCCAAGATCGAATGTTTTGCCTCATTGCTGTAGGCTACAACATCCGATAGGAGGTAGGCCGAAGCCCCCGCCAGGGCGGTAAATTTGGCCGCGATGCGACCACCCGTGCAGCTCTCGGCGGCGGCCAGCGTCTCACCGCGCGCGATGAGCATCTTGTGGACCATCTCCTCGACCGTGGCGGTCTCGAAGCCGACAATGTAGCTCGGGATGTAGTTTTTCAGCGTGGCAAAGCGGCGCTCGATCTCCTCGGCCACCGACTCCCCCTCGACCTCATAGGCCGAGAGGCGCAGGCGCACAACCCCTGCCGAGGGAAGGTAGGCGAGTTTCAGGAACGGGGGCAGCGACTCCTCCCACGAGGCGATCTGCTCGGCCAGGAGCGACTCGGCAAGACCTGCCGTAATGAGCGTTCGATGAACGATTTGGCGCAATGCAAAGCGCGCCTTGAGGCGGGGCATCACCTCGTCCTGCATCAGGTGTTCCATCTCGAAGGGGACACCCGGCAGCGAGACAACCACCCTGCCCTGCTCCTCGAACCACATACCCGGCGCCGTGCCGTGGGCGTTGTGGAGCACCGTGCAGCAGGCGGGCACCTCGGCCTGCGAGCGATTCAGCTCATTGAAGGCGATACCGCGCTCGGCGAGCATCCGTTCGACATGCGTGGCAACGGCCTCGTCGAAGCGCATCGGGCTGTGGAAAAGCTCCGCGAGGGTCTTCTTCGTGATATCGTCCTTCGTGGGGCCAAGACCGCCCGTCAGGATGATTACCTCCGAGCGCTCCTCGGCGCGACGCACGGCGGCAACAATCTCGTCACGCTCGTCACCTATCGAACACTTCTCGCGCACAACAATACCGGCCGCATTCAGGTGTTTGGCGATCGACACAGAGTTGGTATCGACAATTTGACCGATCAGGATCTCATCGCCGATGGTAATAATGGTAGCTTGCATAGCAACAATTAAGAGGCTGATTCGGACGAAGGCTCCTCGACCGCCGTTTCCGGAGTCGCAACAGGCTCCTCGGTAACCGTCATTGAGCGTTGAATCAGCTTATTACAAATCTCTTTCAGGAGGCGCGGACCCTCGTAGAGGAAACCCGTGTGGAGCTGCACCAGATCGGCACCGGCCGCCAACATCGCCTCAACATCCTCGGGGGTCATCATGCCACCCGTACCGATAATCGGGTAGTTACCGCCCGAACGTTCGTGGATGCGGCGCACCACCTCGATGGCACGTTGGGTCAGCGGCTTGCCGCTCAAGCGGCCTGCGCCGATACGCTTGACCGACGAAGGCGAAGCCGTCAATCCCTCGCGCGAATAGGTGCCGGCCGTGGCCACAACACCATCCAAGGGGGTGGAAACCAGGATATCGGAGATGCGGTCGATCACCTCGTCGCTCATATCGGGCGAGATCTTGATCAGGATGGGACGATACTGATTCTGACCGCGACGGAAATCGAAAAGCGGCTCCAGCACACCGCGAATATAGGCTTCGGAGTAGACAACATCCAACTCCTGCACATCGTCGCCACAAAGGTTTACGGCGAAGTAGTCGGCATATTGGTAGAGGTTGCGGAACAAGCGCAGGTAGTCACCGGCAGCCTCCTCGGCGCGTGTCGAGGCGTTGCTGGCGATATTACACCCCACAACAACCCCCTTGTGGCCGTTGCGCAGGTGGCGAAGCGCCGTCTCGAGACCCCGATTCGGGTAACCGACACGGTTGATGAGCGCCTTATCGCGTTGGATACTGAAGATTCGCGGTGTAGGGTTGCCCGACTGTGCGCGAGGGGTCAACGTACCGATCTCGACAAAGCCGAAGCCCATCGCCGAGAGTTCGCCATAGACCTCACCATTGCGATCAAAACCGGCCGCCATACCGATCGGGTTGCGGAAACGAACGCCAAAGACCTCGCGTTCGAGCGAGGGGTGCTCTACGGCACAACACTTGCCGAGCAGCCAGCGACCGCCGGGCACAAAGCCGACGATGCGCAGCAGCAGAATCGCCAAGCGATGCGACTGCTCGCACGAGAGCGAGAAGAGAAGCGGACGTAATACGCGATGATACATAACGGGCGCAAATATAGCGAAAAATGCGGAATCTTAAAAATACTCTTCGCGATAAGTATAGTGGTCGCGCTGGGATTCAAAGGTTTCGGGCTCGCGTTTCAGGCGCTCGCTCTCCCCCTCGAGGTCGCAATAGTGCTTGATACTCGTACACATAGCCTCCCAAGCGATCGGACGCGGCTCGGGGAGTGCGACCTGCGACGGATACCATCCCCGAAGGGGCAATTCGAACCACTCGGCAAGCACCTCGGCCGCAATAGCCGAAGCATTGGCCTTGCCCTGTGCCGTATAGCCCGCCACGTGGGGCGTAGCTACCTCGGCGCGCCGTAAAAGCGCCTCATTGAGCCGCGGCTCCCCCTCCCAGACATCGAGCGCACAACGCTTTCCATCGGCCAGCAGCGCCGCATTATCGACCACAGCGCCACGCGAGGAGTTGATGACCACCGCCTCGGGTTTCATCAGCGCCAGAAGGCGCTCATCGACCAGGTGGTGGGTCGTCTCGTCGAGTGGCGTATGGAAAGTGATGATATCGGCTTCGCGCGCCACCTCCTCGACGGAGCGAAAACCCAACTTTTCGCGCTCCTCACGCGGCGGATCACAGCAGAGCACCCGAAAGCCCCACGCCTCGGCATAGGCCTTGACGAGGCCTCCGACATGACCCACGCCGACAATGCCGAGTGTTCGCTCCTCGGGACGCCAACCATCACGCTCGGCCAGAAGCGCCAAAACAGCTGACACCCACTGCAATACGCCGCGCGCATTGCAACCGGCAGCCGTCACGACACGGATGCCGTTGGCCTCACACCAATCGCGGTCGATGTGGTCGAAACCGATCGTTGCGGTGATCACCACGCGCACCTTCGAGCTGGCCAAAAGGGCCTCATCGCAACGCGTTCGGGTACGCACCACAAGGGCATCGGCATCGCTCACATCGGCAGCCGTAATGGCCGCACCGACACGCGCACGCACCTCACAATAGGGAGCCAACGCCTCACCCAAAAAGGGGATGGCGCTATCCAAAACAACTATCGGACGGCTATTTCTCATAAAAAAAGCGGTTTTGCACCTACAAATATAAGCTAAAAATAGATTTTTTTGTAACTTTGCTCAATCTATCTCACGGTATTATGATTCACGAAGCGTTCAATCCCGATGGTGTAGGTGTCGATAACGGCAACTACTTCTGCATGCCCTTCACCCCCGAGGAGGCCGAGCTGGTTCTGCTCTCCGCCCCCTGGGACGTAACGGTAAGCTATGGCGCAGGCACCGCCTACGCCCCCGATGCCATTATCGGAGCCTCGACCCAACTCGATTTCTACGACCCTGCAGCCCCCGACGCCTGGCGTCATGGCATTGCCACCGCCCCGGTCGACTACAACCTGCTGGAGCGGTCCGAGAAGTTGCGCATCGACGCCCGTCGTGTCATCGAGCACCTCGAGCAGGGGGGCGAGACGACCGACGACTACGTAGTGCGCAAAATCCGCCGCGTGAACGAAGGGTCGTTCGAGATGAACAGCAGCATCCGCGAGCAGGCCGAGCAGTGGCTCGAGCAGGGCAAATTGGTAGGCCTGGTCGGTGGCGACCACTCGACCCCCTATGGGCTGATTCGCGCCCTGGGTAAGTACCACCCCTCGTTCGGCATTCTGCACATCGACGCCCACTGCGACCTGCGCGAAAAATACGAAGGCTTTATCTTCTCCCACGCCTCGATCATGTACAACGTCTTGCACGACGTGCAGGCCGTCGAGCGCATCGTACAGGTGGGCATTCGCGACTTCAGCGCCGCCGAGCGCCAGCTGGCCGAAGAGTCGGGTCGCGTGGTGCAGTTCGACGACCAACAGCTCCTGGAGGCCGAGATGGCGGGTGAGAATTGGGATGCGATGTGCCGCAAGATCATCGACGCGCTGCCCGAGCAGGTCTACGTAAGTTTCGACATCGACGGCCTCGACCTCTGCTACTGCCCCCACACGGGTACCCCCGTACCGGGCGGTCTGAAGTTCAACCAGGCGGTGCGCCTGCTGCAGCTGCTCGGTGCCGAGCGCCGCATCATCGGCTTCGACCTGGTCGAGGTCAGCCCCCACGCCTCGGACAACATCGACGCAAGTGTCGGCGCCCGCATGCTTTGGAAGCTCTGCGGCCAGACACTTCGTTCCAACCACAAATAAGCCACGCATGAAAAAAACACTTCTTATATTGTTGGTCCTCGCGACCCTGATCGGTTGCTCGAAGAGTTCGGGTAACGACTCCCACCGCATCAAAAGCGACACCGACTCGGTAGCCTACATCGTGGGCATGAACATCGGTCTGAATCTGATGCGCATGGATTCGACCATCAACGTCGAGGCCGTATGTCGCGGTATTCGCGACATGGTACGCGAGAAGAATATCCTGACGCTCGAGGAGGCTGAAACCTTCTTCCTGGGCTACATAAACTATACGCTTCCCGAAAAGGCGCTGGCCCTCGAAGAGCAACTCCTGGAGGATATTGCCGCCTCGAATCGCAAATATGCCCGTACCCGCAGCGGCATCACCTATGCCGTCGAGGAGCTGGGCGATCAGAACCGAATCTCGTCAGCCGTGCGCGACTCGCTCTACATGCGCTACCGCATCCTGACCACCGACGAGAAGGTGATCTACTCCTCCTACGAGCGTGGCGATACGGTTCGCACCACCTACCACAACCTGGAGAAGGGTCTGCAGGAGAGCATCAAACTAATCGGCGAGGGAGGCAAGATCATCGCCTGGATCCCCTCAAAATTGGCCTACGGCGCCGAGGGCAACAAAGAATACAACATCAGCGCCAATCAAACGCTCTGCTTTGAGATAGAGCTTGTTAAGCTCGACAAATACAGCGAGTGGCAGCGCCGATAGCCAGATTCGAGTGCCAAAAAGCACAATCTAACCAGAAAATATATATCTTTGCAACTCATAAAAAGAAACGCTAACAATTTTATAACAACAACACAATGAAAAAAATCTTTGCAATTGCAGCCGTTGCATGTGCTGCTATGCTCGTTTCGTGCTGCGGCAACGAGACGAAGGTAACGATGGGCGACGAGTCGAAGCTCGACACCCTGTCGTACGCCATTGGTGCCAACATCGGCCAGGGCGTAAGCTACCAGATGTCGGACATCCCCTTCAACCTCGAGAAGGTAACCGAGGGTATCAAGGAGGGTGCTTTCGACAAGGCTTCGATCACGCACGAGGAGGCTATCGAGACGCTGCGCAACTACTTCATGACCACGCGCAATGAGCGCGCTCGTGAGATTGCCGCCAAGCGTAAGGAGGCCGACTCGATCCGCCTGGCTCAGGGCGACTCGACCGTCGTTGAGTATCCGAAGGCCGACGAGGCGATGTTTGCCACCGAGGAGGAGCGCAACGAGATTTCGTACGCTTTCGGTATGGACATCGGTACGAACCTCGCAGCCAACAACCTGCCGATCCAGGTTTATTGGGTAGGTCAGGCGCTGACCGACTCGTTCAACAAGAGCTCGAAGATGAACGAGATGGAGGTAAACGGCTACCTGCAGCACTACTTCACGGTGGTTGTTCCCGCCCAGAACGCTGAGGCTTCGGCCGAGTGGCTCGAGAAGATCGAAAAGAAGTCGGGTGTAAAGAAGACCGAGTCGGGTCTGCTCTACAAGGTCGTAAAGGCCGGCGACGAGGCTGTGAAGGCTACCGACGACCGCGACGTGGTTTCGGTACACTATACGGGTCGCACGCGCGAGGGCAAGGTGTTCGACACCTCGATCTTCGCCAACCGTCCGAAGGAGATTCAGGAGATGATCCTGAAGCAGAACCCCGCTGCCGCCGAGGAGGATCAGCCCGTAGAGTTCCCGCTCAACCGCGTTATTCCGGGTTGGACCGAGGGTATGAAGCTCGTAGGCAAGGGTGGTACGATCATCCTGTGGATCCCCGCAGAGCTGGCTTATGGCGAGCGTGGCGCCGGTCGTGACATCGGCCCGAACGAGGCACTCGAGTTCGAGGTGGAGCTCATCGACGTAAAGCCCTACGTTGAGCCGACTCCCGCCGAGGAGCCCGCCACGGAGGAGGCTGCGGAGTAAGCAACCCCAACGACACAAAAAAAGGTCTTTCCACATCGGAAAGACCTTTTTTTTATCCGCTTATCGGCTGCGATTCGTGCGCCTCGATATCCGAGGAATTAGAAGCGAACACCGAACGTAAGGGCAATGTTGTGGCGATCGAAGTCGGTCGTAAAGCGGTCGCTCTCGTAGATCTCCTCCGAGCCAAAACCATAGACGTTGCCGTAGTAGAGCATATAGTCCGAGGTCGAGCTCTGCGAGTAGCAGTAGGCCACATCGAGGAAGCACTTGCGACCCAGGTTGAAGCCCAGACCCGCCGTGACGTAGTTCGTCTCGTTGGTCACGGGGTGCGACACCACGGTCTCCTGCTCCTTGAGGCTCGAGCTCGAATAGCCATAACCGGCACGCACGGCCATCATCGGGATGGGACGCACCTCCAGACCGACACGCAGGTTGTTCGAGCCCTTGAAGTAGTTCTTGAAATCCTGCTTAAAGTCGCTCTCACCCGGTCCATAGGGCAGGTAGGGCATATTCTTCACGCGAATACTGTTGTACCAGGCGCGCTCGTAATCGACCGAAAGGACGGCAAACGAGCCAAGCGTGTACGAAGCACCAAACATCATGCGGGCCGGCGAGGTGAACTCCCAGGTGTTGGGACCGTCATCCTCCAAGATCTCCGACACGGTATCCGAGGTGTATTCGTGGGTCGTCTGGTCGGTGGGGCTCGTCTCACCCAGCGACACGGTCGACATGGCCATCTCGTAGCGACGCTCGATGCTGTAGAAGGTGGGGGTATGGAAGGCGAAACCGAGACGCAACGAGGGGATGGGACGATAGATCACACCCAACTTGAAGTTCACGCCCGAGCCATCGAGGCGTACGCGCTGCTCCATGCCCATCTGCTGCATCACCTTGTTGAGCAGCACACCGTCGCTATCGACTGCCATATCACCCGAATCGTAGCCGTTGCCACCGCCGTAGCTGTAGGCCTCACCGTAGTAGATGTTCTGCTTCTGGTAGATCGACTGGATACCCAACGTGAAACCGAAGTAGAGCTTGTTGTTGATGTTGCCACCCATGGCGATCGAGAATTCACCCGCCGAGCCACGGCTGCGTACCGACGTACCCTGCTCAATCGTGGCATTGGCACCAATCTCGGCCGGATACCAAACGCCGTTCTCGTTCATATCGACCAGGTAGGTCTTGTAGGCCGCCACGCCGGGCCAGAACATCGGATCGACACCCCAGTTGGCAAAGCCATTCTGCTCGATAGCGCCGCTGCCGTTGATCCCGACGCGACCCACCTCGAGCATCACGCTCATAGCATCGGCAATCGAGGTGGCACCTCGACGCGGCACGGTGCTGAAGGAGTAGTTGTAGTTGAAGTCGGCCAGGCGGTTATAACCAAAACCGATGTTGAAGCTCAGCAGGTTGCCACTACCCTCGTGTACGTTGAAGACACCTCCGATGTTACCCATCGCAAAGCGGCTCTTCGAGTTCGACTGGAAGTCGTTCGTGCCGGGTGTCGTGGCGTTGGAGATGGTCACCAGCGGGGTGATTGTCACCTCACCGCGGCGATACATACCCAAACCTGCAGGGTTGATCACCATCGAGGCCTGATCGGCGCCAAGCGAAGTGAAGGCTCCGGCCATACCCATCGAGCGCGCCGTACCGAAGTTGAACTGCTGCTGCGAAAGGTTCACCAGATCGCCTGTCGTCATGGCATCGTTCATCAGGTGAAGACCACCCACCGAGTATGCAGACTTTTGTGCCGTAGCGGTCGTAGCCAGCAAGGCCAAGCCGCACACCATATATAATATACGTTTCATAATCGTTTGCTGTTAAAGGGTTATTCTTGCATCAGGCTTGCAGGCGCTTAACGACCGCGCGAGGAGCTGCCCGACGAGCCACCACGCGAGCTGCTGCCGCCACCGCCACCCGAGTAGCCACCACCACCGCCACGCGAAGAGCTTGACGAGGATCCGAAGCTGCTCGACGAGGAGCTTGAGCTCCAGCTGCTCGAACCGCTTGAGCGGTAGGAGCTGCTCGACGAGCCCGACGAACGGCTGCGACGCGACGAGGAGCCGGAGCTGTTGTAGGAGCCCTTGTTGTTCGAGCCGCTCGACGGCGTGCGACTTACCGAGCCCTGGTTGGTCGGACGGCGACCACTCGACGAGCCCTGGTAGATACCCGAGTTCCAGTCGCGATTACCGCTCTGGCCGCGGTTGATATTCGAACTGCCGGCATAAGGCTTCGTATAGCGGTTGTAGGTGGGACGATGTACCACACCCGGGCGACCGTGGCCGGGACGATAGCCCGGATGGTAGCCGCCACCCCCGTTCCAATGGGGACCGTGGCCGTGCCAATAGTGGTTCCAATAGTGGTTGTAGTAATGGGGTGCATACCAGGCGTAGCTGTAACGCCAGGGGCTGTACCAATCGTAGAACCAAGGATCGTACCACGAGAGGCCGACATTCCAACCCCAGCTACCAAAGCCGATCGAGAACGAGGGCGACCACCAGGGGCTGATCCAGCGGTTCCAATACCAGGCATTCGAGTAGGTCGGACGACCCCACGAGCCGAACATCGCCGTCACATACTTCGGCTCGACCCACACCTGATCGCCCATCACCATGATGTTGTAGAAGGCGGGGTCGTAGGCCGAGACGTAGTTGAACGTCGTGCTGTAACGGGCATTCATATAGCTCGAGGGCATGTTGTAGGTCGACGACTCCATGCCGCGCAGACGACGCGCGTAGGCGCTGTCGTAGTCATCGGCCAGGACACTCGAGAAGTTCTCGCCCGACGAGTAGTTGTAGTATTTATTCTCGGCAGCGGCAGCCGTAGCCTCGGCGATACGAGCCTCCAGCTCGGCCTGGCGCGCCTCGGCCTCCGCTTTGCGGGCCTCGGCTTCGGCCTGCTCACGACGGGCAATCTCCGTGCGATTGTGGATCGCATAGAGGTCGTCCGAAGCGCTCGACGAGGAGCCGTAGAAGGCCGACGTGCAACCCGTAAAGAGCAGGGTTGCCACCATCAACAGATTCATTTTCATCTTCATAGCACATCAAAGTATTGGTTTGACATCCGTAGAGTTCTACCTCTTTCTACCTATTGAACGAAATTTTGGCTTCATTTCGTACATTGTACCTACATTTATTGCCATTTTATTCCTAAATCGAACAATTCGACCTCGTTCTGCGGCAAAAAGCAGACCTCTCCTATTACAAAGATACAAAGATTTTCGAAAATCGCACAAACGGGAAGCTGAAAAGGGGGCGAATCGCCACAAAGTGAAGGCGAAAGGGGGACAACCTGAAACAAGCGACGCCGACGGCGTATTTTTTTTGCGCCCAAAGCCCTATGCGTGCAAGCACGCAGGGCTTATGGTACAAAAAAAACACCAGCACTTTCGTGCTGGTGTCGCTTGCTTCAGGTTGTTCACCTTTGGCGGAGAGAGAGGGATTCGAACCCCCGGAACAGTTGCCCGTTCACCGCATTTCGAGTGCGGCCCGATCGACCACTCCGGCATCTCTCCAATGTCCTAAACTTGCGTTTCGGGATTGCAAATGTAGAGATAATTTTTGAAAAACAAACTAAAATCGGAAAAAAAATGAAAAAAAGTTTGCTTTCGCCCCTTTCAACCCCCTTTTAGCACCCCTCGGGAGCCGTTCGGCGGCCTCATCGCCTCCTTCTCGAGTCTCAAAACAGCTCCCCAAGCCGACTCCGACCAACAAAAAAGCCCTCCGACAAGGGAGGGCTTCATCAGCTTGCAGGCGAAACTTATGCGATCGTCTCGTCTACAACCTCTGCCTCGGGAGCATTCTTCTTCACCGATGCGATGCCGTTCTCGCAAGCATCTACCGACGAGTACATCTCGCTCGTACCGATCACCTGACCATTCGTAGCCTTGAGGTTGAAGTAGGGGGCGCCATTCTTGGCCTCCTTGCGCTCGAAGCGAGCATCCACCTGCGAATTTCTCTTCACCGACTCGATGCCGTTCTTGCACGATGCCTTCGACTTATAGCCCTCGCTCGAGAGGATTACCTGGCCATTCGAGGCCTTCAGATCGAACTGAAACTCGCCATTCTTGCGGAGTTTGATCACAAATTTGCCCATAGTTGTATTGGTTTTAAGGTTAAAATTGAAGTCCTAAGAATATACAAATATACAAAAAAATCTTAATTCGTGCATCTTATCGCAGTTTCTTTCCAGCGAATGGCCCCAAAATTCGGTTATATCATCTTTTTTTCCTATTTTTGTTTATGAATTGGTTATCAAGCTAAAACCCATACCCACACCCCGTCACGCAACCATGAAACGCCTTGCAATCCTTCTAATCGGTCTATTTCTCTGCACCGCGTGCGGCGATCCCACCACGTGGTACCCCATCGAAAAGGAGCACCGCCCCTACCTCCGCTGGTGGTGGCTGGGGAGTGCTGTCGACAGCGTAAGCCTGAGCTACAACCTCGAGGAGTTTGCCGAGAAGGGCTTTGGCGGCGTGGAGATCACCCCGATCTACGGCGTGCAGGGCAACGAGGAGAACGACATCGAATACCTCTCGGCGCGGTGGATGGCGATGCTGGGCCACACCTTGAGCGAGGGCAAGCGCCTGGGGTTGGGTATCGACATGAATAATGGCACGGGGTGGCCCTTCGGCGGCCCAACGATCACGCACGACCACGCGGCACGCAAATTTATCATCGAGAAGTGGTCGCTCAAAGGGGGTAAAACACTCGCCGAGAAGTTGCAACCGCGCGACGAAAAGCAGCAACCTTTCGCTACGCTTGTGGCCCTGCAAGCGGTAGGGGGCGAGGAGCGCATCGACCTCACCGACAAGGTCAATGAGGCGGGTGAGCTTACCTGGCAGTCCCCTGCGGGCAAGGATTGGACCCTCTACGCCCTCTTCTCGGGGCGCACCCTGCAGAAGGTCAAGCGCGCCGCCCCGGGTGGTGAGGGGTTGGTGATGAACCACTACGACAGCACCACGCTCCACCACTACTTCGCCCGCTTCGAGGAGGCCTTTGCCTCGAGCGGCGTGGATTATCCCGACTGTTTCTTCAACGACTCGTTCGAGGTCTATGGCTCGAATTGGGACGAGAAGCTTCCCGCCCGCTTCGAGGCGATGCACGGCTACAGCCTCATCGAACACCTCCCCGAGTTGGCCGGCGAGGGGGATCCCGACCGCTCGGCACGCCTCGTAAGCGACTACCGCGAGGCGCTGGCCGACCTGCTGTTGGAGCACTTCACGAAGCCCTGGACGGCGTGGGCCAACCAACACGGTGCCAAGACCCGTAACCAGGCGCACGGCTCGCCGGGCAACCTGGTCGACCTCTATGCCGCCGTCGATATTCCCGAGTGTGAATCCTTCGGCCGCTCCGATTTGGCAATCCCGGGGCTGCGTCAAGATACAATCCGCAAGGACAACGACGGCACCCCCGCGGTGTTGAAGTTCGCCTCGTCGGCTGCCCACCTCACGGGCAAGCGCACCACTTCGGCCGAGGCCCTCACCTGGCTCACCGAGCACTTCCGCACCTCGCTCTCGCAGTGCAAACCCGAATTGGATTTGATGTTCGCCGCCGGTGTGAACCACATTGTCTTCCACGGTGCCCCCTACTCGCCCAAAGAGGCCGCGTGGCCCGCGTGGCGTTTCTACGCCTCGATCAACATGAGCCCCACAGCCGCCTATTGGGACCACACGAAACCCCTAACGGAGTATGTGGCGCGCTGCCAATCCTTCCTCGCGGCAGGTGAGCCCGACAACGATCTGCTGCTCTACATCCCCCTCTACGACATCTGGCACGAGCAGCAAGATCGCCCCTTCCTCGCCTTCGACATCCACAAGATGGATCGCACGATGCCGACCCTGAAGGCTACGATGGATCGCATCGTGGCGGCGGGCTACGATGCCGACTACCTCTCCGACAAGCTTCTGCTGGGCCTTTCGGTCAAGGAGGGGATGATTTGCACCGCCGCAGGTACCCGCTATCGCGCATTGCTCATCCCCGCCTGCCACAAGCTGCCCACCGAGAGCCTCGAAAAGCTCCTCGCGCTGGCCGACGAGGGGGCAAAAATCCTCTTCACGGAGCACTACCCCGACGATCTGCCGGGCTTGGGGCGTGAAGCCGAGCGCAGCCGCTTCGCGGAGCTGCTTGCCGCATTGCCCACGGTGGATAGTTTTGCGACCACCGCCACCCACCCCTGCGGTCGTGGATCAATCATCACGGGCACAACGCTCGACGAGGTGATTGCCGCCGCCGAGATTGTAGCCGAGCCCTTCAAGCGCGACTTCGGAGGAACGATGCTCCGCCGCCGCAATGAGATCGGAGGCCACAACTACTTCCTCTCGATGCTCTGCGATAACCCCATCGACGGGTGGGTGACCCTCGCCACCGAGGCCGCAACCATCCTGATTTTCGATCCGATGACGGGTCGCATCGGTCGCGCCGAGAGCCGCCCGAACGATGACGGCACAACCGCCGTGCGGCTGCAACTTGCCCCGGGCGAATCGCTCCTGCTGAAGACCTCGCCCCGCAAGCTCAACACCGCCCCCTGGCCCTACATCGAGCGCATGGGCACGGCAATCGCCCTCAACAGCGGTTGGTCGATCGACTTCCCTGCGAGCGAGCCAGCCATCGAGGGGGTGTTCCAAACCGACACGCTGACCGACTGGACGCGCCTCGCTGATCCGCGCGCGCAGGTTAATTGCGCCGCAGGACGCTACACAACGCGCTTTACCATCGACGACCCCACGACGGCAGACGGCTGGCTGCTCGACCTGGGCGATGTGCGCGAGAGTGCCCGCGTAACGATCAACGGCGTGGAGATCGCCACCCTTGTAACCGTACCCTTCCGATGCACAATCGCCCCCGAACAACTCAAAGCGGGCGAGAACCTGCTGGAGGTCGAGGTGCAGAACCTCCCCTCGAACCGCATCGCCGACTACGAACGCCGCGGTATCGTGTGGCGCATCTTCAAGGATACGAACATCAACAGCGTGGTCTACCGCAAGCCCTTCAGCTTCGCCATCTGGCCGACCGACCCTGCAGGGCTCTGCTCCACGGCGAAAATTACCCCCATCTACTATACGAAAACAACCGAATAACACCTATGAAAAAACTGCTTTTATCGCTGGTGGCCCTCGCCTTTGCGGCCACCCTCACGGCACAAGAGCTGCCGCCGCGCGAGGAGATCTTGGAGGTCACCTGCCGCGTGAACGACTACTTGATGACCAAGAAGTACCCCGACCCGACGGCCGTCATGCCCTACTACTCGCGCAAGAAGGTCTACGAGTCGAACATCTGGACCCGCGCCGTCTATTACGAGGGTCTGATGGCGCTCCACGCCATCCACCCCGACAACCGCTACTACGACTACGCGATGCGTTGGGCCGAATTCCACAAGTGGGGCATGCGCCGCGACGACACCACGACGCGCAACGCCGACAACTACTGCTGCTCGCAGACCTACATCGACCTCTACCGCCTCACGCCGCGCCCCGAGATGCTGACCAAGACCATTGCCCTCTGCAACATGCTGGTGAATACCCCCCAGGTCGAGGATTGGACCTGGATCGATGCCATCCAGATGGGTATGCCCGTATTGGCAAAGCTCGCTGCCGAGACGGGCGACGAGCGCTACATCGAGAAGGGTCACCAGATGTACCTCTGGGCCCGCAACACCCTTGCCGGCGGCCTCTACAACCAAAAGGAGGGGCTTTGGTGGCGCGACGCCTCGTTTGTGCCCCCCTACAAGGAGCCGAACGGCGAGGATTGCTACTGGTCGCGCGGCAACGGCTGGGTAGTGGCTGCCTTGGTGCGCGTGCTGGACGAGCTGCCCGCCTCGCACCCCTACCGTGCCCTCTACATCGAGGATCTGAAGACGATGTGCAAGGCCCTGAAGGCATGCCAGCGTCCCGACGGCTACTGGAACGTAAGCCTGCACGACGCCACAAACTACGGCGGCAAAGAGGTGACGGGCACCTCGCTCTTCATCTACGGCATGGCTTGGGGCATCCGTCAGGGCATCCTCGACCGCGATGAATACCTCCCCATCGTGGCCAAGGCGTGGAATGCAATGGCTACCGAGGCGGTACACGAGGATGGCTTCTTGGGCTATGTGCAGGGCACGGGCAAAGAGCCGAAGGATGGTCAACCCGTAACCTACGACTCGAAGCCCGACTTCGAGGATTACGGCACCGGCTGCTTCCTGCTGGCCGGCACGGAGATCTACAAACTCTAACCCAACAGACAAAAAAAAGAACAGGGGGTGCGATTTGCACCCCCTGTTCTTTTTCGCCCACTCGGCTACTCGACCGAAACATTCTTCCACACGAAGTTCTCGATCTGCGACTTGTCGCACTCCTTCACCTCGGCGCGGATCTTCAGATCCTCGAACGTGAAGTTCTTGAGCAAGTATTGATCGTCGGCTCTGCGGACATTGAAGAAGGTCTTGCAGTCGATCTCGCAGCGGCGCATCGTGATATTGGCACCGTACGAAATGGGCATATCCTCGCGGCCCTGCAGATCGAAGAATTGGGTCCAGGGACGGATGTAGAGGAACGAGCCGATGTTGCCCGTGATATCCTCGACGGTGATCCACTCGTAGTTCTGCGGCGTATCGGGGCGCATCTTGAGCCACAAGAGGCGCGTAGCCTCATCGACACGGATGCGGCGCAGGATGATGTTGCGGTTGTGGATCGACTCCGAGCCGCAAGTCAGACAGCTGTGGCAGAAACCGAAGGTGCAATCCTCGATCAAGATGCGCTCGTTCGAGCCGTTGTTGGGGTCCTTATCGGCCCAGGGACCCTTGCCACCCTTCAGGGCGATGGCATCGTCGTTGACCGAGAGGTAACAGTTGCGCACCACCACATCGCGGCAGATATCCAGGTCGAGAGCATCCGACGAGGGGGCCTTGACCGGCTTGGCGGGGGCGAAGAAGTGAACGCCGTCGATCTTCACACGCTCGGCACGGTAGAGGTGGCAGGTCCAGAAGGGGGAGTTGCGCAACGTCACATCCTCGATGCGCACATTCTTGGCATTCGAGATGTAGACCAAGCGGGGACGCATCTCGTCGACGTTGGTGCATTTGGGATTCCACTTTCTGCGCAGCCAGAAGGAGCGCCAATAGCGCAGGCCATTGCCGTCGATGGCACCCTTACCCGTGATCGTAAAGCCATCCACGCGGTCGGCATTGATCAGGGCGGCAAAGTAGAGGCGATTCTGTCCCTCGATGCGCGTATCGAGAATCGGGAAGTCGGCAATATCGTCGCTACCCTTCAACACGGCACCCTCCTCGAGGTGGAGATGTACCCCCTGCGGGAAGAAGAGCGCACCGGTCAGATAGACACCCTCGGGGATCACCACCACGCCGCCACCATAGGCTGCGGCCTCGTCGATTACCCACTGCAGTGCCTTGGTCTGCATCTTGAGGCTGTCGCGCACCACGCCGTGGTCGGTCACCACATAGCGATCGCCCAGCGTTCGCTGCTTGACGGGCGTCTTGTCAAAAAACCACTTGTCGATCGGTGTGCCGTCGGGAAAGAGCTCCTGGGCCACCAGAGTCGAAGCACCAAAGAGTGCCACGCAAAAAAGCAGAAGTCGTTTCATCGGATTATTTGTTAGGTTTTACTTCTCGGTCGGGATTTTCGGCCAGGAATCGCTCCCAGCTCTTCGAGCCGCCCTTCGAGCCGGCCTTGCGACCACCTCCCAATCCCTTGACGCGCTCCTCGCCGAGCGCCGCCACGAGGGGCGAGGTCGAGGTGTAGAAGTGGCACAGCGCTACAGCCATACCGTCGGTAGCATCTAATCGCTTGGGAGGCTGGTCGATGCAGAGCGTGCGGCAGACGATTGAGGCCACCTGCTCCTTGGTGGCCGAGCCGCGCCCCGTGATAGCCTGCTTGATGCGCATCGGGGCATATTCGAAGACCTCACGGTTGCGGCTCAAGGCAGCCGCCATAGCGACCCCCTGCGCACGTCCCAACTTGAGCATCGACTGGACATTTTCGCCGAAAAAGGGGCTCTCGAGGGCCACCTCGCGTGGCTCATACTGCTCGATAAGCGACCCCACACGGTCGAAGATATAGCGGAGCTTGGCATACGGATCGCTCATCTTGTGCAGGTCGATTTCGCCCAGCACCACCGAGCGCACCGTGCGCCCTTCGACCTCCACGACACCGTAACCCATGTAGTTCGTGCCCGGGTCGATGCCCATGATGCGATAACGCTCCAAAGTCGGGATTTTAGGGGGTTCTTAAAGTGATTAAAGGCGGCTAAAGGATTTTTTCACCCCTTTAACCACCTTTAAGTCGCATATTCTCTTATTTCAGCAGCTCGGCCACCTTGGCCTTCACCTCCTCGCCACGCAGACCCGTAGCCACAATCTGGCCCGTAGCACAGTCGATCAGGAAGTTGGCAG
>JAUMXM010000040.1 GCA_030529085.1 Rikenellaceae bacterium
GCTACAAGACGCAGCAGGGCTTCCAGGTCAACCGCAAGGCGGGTTGGGATACCCACGGTCTGCCCGTAGAGCTGGGTGTCGAGAAGAAGCTCGGCATCAAGAAGGATGCCATCGGCAAGACGATCTCGATCGAGGAGTACAACCGCACCTGCCGCGAGGCGGTGATGGAGTTCACGGGTGTCTGGGAGGATCTGACCCGCAAGATGGGTTACTGGGTCAATATGCAGGATCCCTACATCACCTACGACAACAAGTATATCGAGACCCTCTGGTGGATGCTCAAGCAGCTCTACGAGAAGGGACTTCTCTATAAGGGCTACACGATTCAGCCCTACTCGCCCGCCGCAGGTACGGGTCTTTCGTCGCACGAGCTGAACCAGCCGGGCTGCTACCGCGACGTGAAGGACACGACGATGGTGGCACAGTTCAAGATGGTCGATCCGAAGCCCGAGATGGAGGGCTGGGGTACCCCCTACTTTATCGCCTGGACGACGACCCCCTGGACGCTTCCCTCGAATACGGCCCTCTGCGTAGGTCCGAAGATCGACTACGTGGCCGTGCGTACCTACAACGGTTACTCGGGTGAAAAGATGACCGTTGTTTTAGCCAAGGCGCTGCTCTACACCCACTTCAACAAGAAGGCCGAGGGTATTGCCCTCGAGGAGTACAAGGCAGGCGACAAGCTCATCCCCTTCGAGATTGTCGGCGAGTACAAGGGAGCGGACCTCGTGGGCATGCGTTACGAGCAGCTCATCCCCTGGGTGAAGCCCGTCGAGATGGTATCGGACAAGGAGTGGCAGGTGGCCTCGGAGAAGGCCTTCCGCGTCATCCCGGGCGACTACGTGACGACCGAGGATGGTACGGGTATTGTCCACATCGCACCCACCTTTGGTGCCGATGATGCTTTCGTGGCACGCGCTGCCGGTATTCCGGCCCTCTATATGATCAACAAGCGTGGTGAGACGCGCCCGATGGTCGACCTGGAGGGTAAGTTCTACCCCATCGAGGAGCTGGATGAGCAGTTCGTGGCCGCGTGTGTTGCCACGGAGCTCTACAAGGACTACGAGGCGCGCTACGTCAAGAACGCCTACGATCCGCAGTTCACCTCGGCCGAGGGTAAGTACGACGAGCAGGCAGCCTCGGCAGCCGAGACGCTCGATGTCTACATCGCCATCCGCCTCAAGGAGCAGATGAAGGCCTTCAAGATCGAGAAGCACACCCACAACTACCCCCACTGCTGGCGTACCGATAAACCGGTGCTCTACTACCCGCTCGACTCGTGGTTCATCCGCTCGACGGCGATGAAGGAGCGCATGATGGAGCTCAATACCACGATCCAGTGGAAGCCCGAATCGACCGGTACGGGTCGCTTTGGCAAGTGGCTCGAGAATCTGAACGATTGGAACCTCTCGCGCTCGCGCTTCTGGGGTACACCGCTGCCTATCTGGGCTACGGAGGATCGTTCCGAGATGCTCTGCATCGGCTCGATCGAGGAGCTGATCACCGAGATCAACCGCTCGGTGGAGGCCGGCAACATGGCCGAGAATCCCTTCCCGAACTTCAAGGTGGGCGATATGTCGAAGGAGAACTACGCCGTCGAGAATATCGACCTGCACCGCCCCTATGTGGATAAGATCGTGCTGACCTCGCCCTCAGGCAAGAAGATGTACCGCGAGATGGACCTCATCGACGTATGGTTCGACTCGGGTGCCATGCCCTACGCCCAGCGTCACTACCCCTTCGAGAACAAGGAGAACTTCACGGAGCTCTTCCCGGCCGACTTTGTGGCCGAGGGTGTCGATCAGACGCGTGGCTGGTTCTTCACGCTCCACGCCCTCTCGACGATGCTCTTCGACTCGGTAGCCTTCAAGCACATCATCTCGAACGGTCTTGTGCTCGACAAGAACGGCAACAAGATGTCGAAGCGCCTGAACAACGCCGTCGATCCCTTCGAGGTGATGCGCAACAGCGGTGCCGATGCCACGCGCTGGTATATGATCTCGAATTCGCAGCCCTGGGACAACCTCAAGTTCGATATCGAGGGTGTCGATGAGGTGCGCCGCAAGTTCTTCGGCACGCTCTACAACACCTACTCCTTCTTTGCCCTCTACGCCAACCTGGGCGACGGCTTCACGGGCCGTGAGGCAGAGATCGCTGTTGAGGAGCGTCCCGAGATCGACCGCTGGATCCTCTCGGAGCTCAACACGCTCACGAATACCGTGACGCGCTATTTGGAGGATTACGACCCCACGCCGGCGGCACGCGCCATCCAGGAGTTTGTGGGTGAGAACCTCTCGAACTGGTATGTACGTCTGAACCGCGCCCGCTTCTGGGCCAAGGGTCAGAGCGACGATAAGCTGGCCGCCTTCCAGACCCTCTACACCTGTCTGGAGACCGTAGCCAAGCTCGCAGCACCCTTTGCACCCTTCTACGCCGACCGCCTCTTCACGGATCTGAACGCTGTGAGCGGTCGCCACACGGAGAGCTCGGTACACCTGGCCGACTTCCCGAAGTGCGACGAGAGCCTGATCAACAAGGAGCTCGAGGAGATGATGGGCATCGCCCAGCAGGTGACTTCGCTGACCCTGGCCCTGCGCCGCAAGGTCTCGATCAAGGTGCGCCAGCCGCTGCAGAAGATTATGATTCCGGTGCTCGATGCCAAGATGGCTGCCCACGTCGAAGCGATGAAGGAGCTCATCAAGGGCGAGGTCAATGTGAAGGATGTCGAGCTGCTGCACGACACGACGGGTGTCATCACGAAGCACATCAAGCTCAACTTTAAGTCCTTCTGCACCCGCTATGCGAAGTTCTCGAAGCAGATGGCCGCCCTGTTGAACGACTTTACGCAGGAGCAGATTGCCGCCATCGAGTCGGCCGCCGAGACGACCCTCGAGGTTGGTGGCCAGCAGCTGACCGTGACCCCTGCCGACTTCATCATCACCTCGGAGGATATGCCGGGCTGGCAGGTGGCTTCGGAGGGTACGCTGACCGTGGCCCTCGACATCACGATCACCGAGGAGCTACGCCGCGAGGGTGTAGCCCGCGAGCTGGTGAACCGCATCCAGAACATCCGCAAGGAGTCGAACTTCTCGGTAACGGATCAGATTCGTGTCGAAATCGAGGCTACGGAGGCCGTAAGAGACTCGCTCGCCGAGTGGGCCGACTACATCGGTCGCCAGACGCTGGCCGTCGAGGTAAAAGCTGCTGCCGAGCCGACGGGTGAGGTGGTTGTAGAGAGCGACCTGGACGAGGCTCCGCTCAAAATCGCCGTCACGCGTATTGCGTAATTTTTAGGCCTAAAATTTGGTAGAGTCACAGATTTTATTTAATTTTACCAAAAGTAAAAAAGAACACCTAATCTGTTGAACCTTTATACTGAACGATTATGGCTGAAGAGAAGACCCGCTACAGCGACGCCGAACTTGCCGAGTTCCGCGAGTTAATATTGCAAAAGTTGGCCACCGCTCGTGCCGATTACGAGCTCTTGCGCGCCGCCGTTACCCACCAATCGGATAACGACACGGAGGACACCTCGCCCACCTACAAGGTGTTGGAAGAGGGTGCTTCGACCCTCTCGAAGGAGGAGAACGGCCGTCTGGCTATGCACCAGATGAAGTTCATCCGCAACCTGGAGATGGCCCTCGTGCGCATCGAGAACAAGACCTACGGCATCTGCAAGACGACCAACAAACTCATTCCGAAGGAGCGCCTGATGAAGGTTCCTCACGCTACGGAGTGTATCGAGGCCAAGATGGCCAAGAAGTAACCAAAAAAGAGGCCCGACCCCGAAAGGTGGTCGGGCTTTTAGTTCACAGCGAAGCCTGTAAATACACAATCTTTAACTTCGCGCCGCTCGTTTTAAGGCGCCTCGGCAATGCCCGAACATCGTTCGACAAAGCCTTCCCCTTTATCCGTGAGCAAGCTCCCGATATAGGGGAACACTTTTTTTCTTGCCGCTACGCTTGGCATTGCGCTCGGCTTGCACTATCTTTGCCGCTGATTTAGAGTTAGGTTATGGATTACATCCGTCTACTATTCGTTGAACACTCCGCCCTGCAGGCCATCATCGTATTGTCGCTCATCTCGGCACTCGGCGTGCTGCTGGGGCGTGTGCGCATCTTCGGCGTCTCGCTCGGCACCGCCTTTATCTTCTTTGTCGGTATTCTGGCAGGCCACCTCGGTCTCTCGATCGACCCCGCGATGCTCAAATATGCCGAGTCGTTCGGACTCGTGCTCTTTGTCTATGCCCTCGGTTTGCAGGTCGGCCCGGGTTTCTTCTCCTCGATGCGCACCGAAGGGGTACGCCTCCTGGGGCCCTCGCTCGCAGTCCTGGCCATCGGCACCCTGCTGGCCATCGGTTTGAGCTACGCCTGCGGCGTCTCGATGCCCGATATGGCGGGTATCCTCTGCGGAGCTACGACCAACACCCCCGCCCTGGGTGCCGCCCAGCAGACCCTCGTACAGCTCGGCATCGATGCCAGCGGAGCTGCCTTGAGCTGCGCGCTGACCTATCCGCTGGGTGTCGTGGGGGTCATCCTCGCCATCATCTTCCTGCGCCGCTTCTTTGTGCGTAAAGAGCACCTCGCAGGGCCCGATGCCGAACACAGCAAGAACATCTTCATCGCCTCCTACCGCTTGACCAACCCTGCCGTCTTTGGGCGCACCGTGTCGGAGGTGGCGACCGAGAGCCATCACCACTTTGTCATCTCGCGTCTGTGGCGCGACGGGCACGTTTCGATCCCCACCTCGGATAAGAAGCTCGAGCAGGGCGACGTGCTGATGGTCATCACCACCCCCCACGAGGCCGAGGCCCTGCGCCTGATCTTCGGTGAGCAGGAGGCAACCGACTGGAATGCCGAGAACATCGACTGGAACAAGATCGACAGCCAGCTTATCTCGCAGCGCATCGTCATCACGCGCCCCGAGATCAACGGCAAACGGTTAAAATCGCTCCGCTTGAGAAACAACTACGGCATCAACATCTCGCGCGTCTATCGCTCGGGTGTGCAGCTGTTGGCGACCCCCGATCTTATTCTGCAACTCGGTGACCGTCTGACGGTTGTGGGCGAGGCGGCCGACATCAAGCACGTCGAGAAGATCCTCGGCAACGCCGTCAAGAGTCTCAACGAGCCGAACCTCGTATCGGTCTTTATCGGCATGATTCTCGGTCTGATGCTGGGCTACATCCCCTTCTCGGTGCCGGGCATCTCGATCCCCGTGCGCCTCGGTTTGGCAGGCGGTCCGATTCTGGTCGGCATCCTGATCGGCACCTTCGGCCCCCGACTGCACATGATCACCTACACCACCCAATCGGCCAACATGATGTTGCGCGCGCTGGGTCTGGATCTCTACCTCGCCTGTCTTGGTTTGGCCTCGGGAGGTCAATTCTTCGCCACCATCGTGCGCCCCGAGGGTGCGCTATGGCTCCTATTGGGCGTGGCGCTCACCTTCATCCCGATTGTCCTGGTGGGCATCGCAGCCCTTCGCTGGTGGAGGCTCGACTTCGGCTCGATTGCAGGTCTGTTGTGCGGCTCGATGGCCAATCCGATGGCCCTGAACTACGCAAACGACACGATCGAGGGCGACAACCCCTCGGTGGCCTACGCTACGGTCTACCCCGTCTGCATGTTCCTGCGCGTGGTGCTGATTCAGGTGGTTTTGATGCTGATGCTCTAACAAGCAACGCAACCCCTACAACACAAAAAGAGTCACCTTCGAAAGGTGACTCTTTTTTTTCATCCGTATCGCTGCTCCGTTAGCGGGGCTGCTGCGGCTCGAAGCCGAGCGAGCGCATCCACTCTACGGTTTCGATATCGAGTTCATCGTTGCGATCGGCCCACTGACCCTTGTCGACCAGCTCGGCACGACGTCGATCGATCCAGGCACGAATCGGGAACTCGGGACGGTCGGTATTGGCTGCCGCCGTGCGCTGTGAAGGGCGAATCGTACGGTTGAATACATCGCGGCGCGTAGGACGCTTATCACCCTCCCAGCTAAAGCCCTTCAGATACATCGAGACATCCTCCGGAATACCGTCAATCGGATAGATCGGCCATACGGGGTTGGTGCGGTAGACAATCTTCTCGATCTGACGTTGCACGATATAGAAGGTTGCATCACCACTCTCGATAACGGCCATCATCACCACCTGCTGCGGCACGCCATCCTTCTGGAAGAAGATCGTCCGGACGTTGCTGTTTACATCGACACGATAGAGCTCGTTATCGGCAAAGTAGGCCTGCATATCCTTGCCCGTGATCTGGTCGTAGTAGACCGTATCGAACTGCGAGACCATCATCGGCTCGCCGATAAACTCGACATGCTCGATCTGCGAACGCGAGGTGAAGATATCCATCACCTCCGAGGTGATTTGATTCGTTTGGTTCCACAACACGGGCTTGAGGTAGAGGTGTGCGGTCGAATCGAGCGTTTGGGCCGTGAGCGAGTCGCAAATGGCCTGGAAGTCGGAACGGTAGATCTTCACATTGCGGAAGCCCTTCACGAAGCGGTACATCGAATCGACAACGCGTGTCGAGTCGGTCGTATCGAGAATGAGCGAAAAGCGGTGTAACGAGTCGAGCGAATCGGCCAGGCGCTCCATCACCCGCTCGGCAACACGTTCGTCGGCCATCAAGGTGGAGTCGAAACGCGCCAAAAGGGCCGAATCGATATGGTACTCGATACCCTTACGTCGATCACGCTCGAGGCGGGCACGCATCTTGGCACGCGCCTTGGCGCGCAATTGAGCCTGCTTGATCGAATCGCGCACCTCCATGGCACGCAACTTCTCATTCGTCTTCTGTTGGCGCACGATGGCAATCGAGTCCAAGAGCTCCTTCTTGGCGGCGGCTCGCTCCTGGCGTTTGAGCTGGGCAGCCTCACGGGCTGCAGCCTTCAGAGCGGCACGCTCCATGGCTCGGCGCTCCTTGACCGTAAGTGTATCGGACGGGATCGAATCGGGCTGCTCGAGTTGCAACGAATCGGCCACGGGGATCTCCCCCACCTTCGCACCTTCATCACCCTCCTTCTCCTCGGACTCGGGCATATTCTCCGCATCGCCGAGTTCGGTAGGCTGCTCCTTCGTCAACGCTTCACGATCCAACAGAGCACCCTCACCGATTGCGCGACGCTTGGCTTCGGAGAGCTCGCCCACCGTCATTTCGCGCGGTGTGGAGTTCGCTGCAGTCGAATCGGCATCGGCCACAGCCAACGTATCGGCCACGGGCTCGGCCACCGCATACTCGTTCGGAATCGGCTCGCCAATCTTGAGCAGATAGAGGTAGATCGAGTCACTGCGCATAAAGACCGTATCGGCATTGTTTTGCGTATCGTAATTTACAATCGCAGGATTCTTGGTCAGGAAACCCTTTCCTGTCAGCTCCCAATACTCGCCATAATCGCCGAAGGCCATTGTTTTGTGCTCGGCATCGTCCATCTGCAGATTACTGCGCAGAATCACATATTGGTCGGCACGGTAGTAGTCGAGCGTATCGCTCCACAACTCCTGATTCTCGGTCATCAGGTAGCCATTCTCGGTCACCTGATAGCGCTGCTCGGCCTTGCTATACTCACCACGATCGCCGTAGAGATAGTTGCCGTCGATGTTCCAAATGTTGGTCTGGCGGAAGAAGTAGGCGTTGTCGGTAGCCGTATTATAGACCACCGAATCACCGCGCATATCGTACTCCTCGTTGCGCATCTCGACACGCTTGACAGCCACCAACTCCTTCTCGTTCGAGAAGTAGTAGCCATGCTCGGCCTCGACCACATTGTCGCGATTGGTCAGCACACCACCGCCCCAGAATTCGCCGACGTTCGTCTTCGTATTGAACGAAAAGTTGGGCGAATAGAGCGTAGCATCGCCATCAATGACCTTGACCAGCGGCGAATAGACCTTCACTTCGTTGGTCAAACCATCGTAATCGGCCCGATCGCCATACATGTAGGTCGTATTCTTGTTGATCAAGACATTGCCGAAACACTCGACATGGGTATCCGAATAGCGCACGGCACTATCGCACGTGATAACAGCACCGTTGTGTTGTGCTGCCACATTGCCCACCAAAAACAGCACCGAATCTCCCGGGGCGATAGGGCCCGAGAGATCCGATTTGAGGTGGATGATCTTCATCTCCGGTTCACGCTCAGGGGGGAGTGCATGCGGGCCGCTCCGCGCAAAGAGCAGCACACCGATCGCCGTCAGCAGCGTGAGTATAATTGCAGTTCTACGCACTTTAACGTACCCAATGTTTGTTTTCGAACTCACCGTTGCGGAACTCGGGGTCAATATAGACATACATACCCTCGATCTTATCGGTCAACCACTCGTTGAAGACGCGCTCCTTCTTGGCCTGCAGCGCCATCTCCTCGAGGCGCAGATAGTCGTCGGCCAACGAAGCCTGGTGGGTGGGGATCACCTTGACGAGCTTCACAATCTTGGCCAGCTGGTTCATCATCACATCGGCCGTCAGGAAGGAGTCCGAAACATCGTTGGGCTTCATCATAATCAAGCGGTTGTAATCATCCAGCGCGCCAAACTGGGCAAAATCCTCGCGCAGGAACTTCGTCACCGTCAATTTTGCATCGTAGGCTTGGTAACGCTCCAAGATGGCCTGGTTCGAGACAATACCGCCATTCATCTTCGAGGTCTTATCATCGGAGTGCTCCAAGGCGGCCTGCTCGAAGCTAATCGAGTCGGCACGAATGAGTGTAGCCAGGCTATCGAGCGTATGGAGTGCCTCGCTCAACTCCTCGGAGGTGTACGAAGGCTTCAAGATGATGTGGCGGAAGTGGTAGAGGTGGCCCTGCTTATTCATCAGCTCGATAATGTGAAAACCGAACTGCGACTCGACAACCTCCGAAATCTGGCCAATACGCATCTGTTCCAAAGCATCGGCAAAGGCGGGATCGAGGGCCGAAAGGGGCGTGGGATCCATCTCACCACCACGCATGGCCGTACCATCCTCGGAGTACATACGGGCCAGGTTGGCAAACTTGGCCTGGCCGCTGATCACGCGCTGGCGCATATCGAGCAGACGCTCCTTGGTGCGCTGCTTAGCCTCGGTGATCGACTTGGGGAACTTCGTGATATGGGCATAGACATACTGCTCGGCAATCATCGGGAGGCTATCCTTCGACGTGGTTTTGTAGAAGTGCTCCACCTCGCCGGGGATGATCTTCACCTTGCTCTCCACCTCGTAGCGCATCGACTGGGCAAAAGCCTGCTCGCGCATGCGCTGCTGCAACATCTCGCGGATGTTGAAGATCGGCATGTGGTAGGCCGTCTCCAACTCGTGGATCGAACCCGTCTCGGCAATCATCGCCTGCACCTGATCCTCGACACGCGACAAGATATCGCCCTCGCTGACATGCACCGAGTCGATCTGACCCTGGTGATAGAGCAACTTCTGGGTCATAATCTCCTCCAGGGCTTCATTCATCGGATCGCGGTCGGAGGTAAAGCCCTCGGCACGGCGCTGCTCAACGAGCTGACGCGCATGCTCCGAGACCTCGGAGTGGAGGATCGACGAGGCGCCCACCACGGCAACGACCTTGTCGAGCATCACCTGTCGTTTCTGGGCAAAAGCCACCGAAAGGCAGAGCACTGCGGCAGCAATAATCAAAAGACTCTTTTTCAACATATTTCGTATTCTGTTTATTCCGGTTTCTGGGTTTGGGACTCCTCAGCGGCATCGCCATAGAAGCGAATGGCACGCGTTTCGAGCGAGGTTTGGTAGAGTTGCTCCTCGTGGTCGCGAATGATCTGCTGCTGACGACCGTTGAAGAGGATGCGGCGTATCGTCTGACGCACCTCCTCGAGCGGCGTGGCATCGCCGGCGCGCAATACCTGCTCGATCACGAAGTAGTAGTAGAACTCCTTATCGGCCATCTCCTGCACCCCCTGCTTCTGCATCAGGGCATCGTAGTTTTGGGAGCGGAACGTAGGCAGGAAATTCAGGAAATCGCTCCAATCGATCCAGCGGCGGCTCCAATCATCGAGCTTAAACTCCTGTTTGAGGCAGATGTCGCGGAAATCTTGTTGGCGGGCCTCCTGCTTCGAGGTCATCAGCTCCTTAAGTCGGGCGCGTTGGCGATACCCTTTCGGCACACGCACCACGCAGCCTCGAACGATCGGACGATCGAGCTTAAAATCGCTCTTATGGACGTTGTAGTAGGTGGAGATCTCCTGTTCGGTGAAGGTGGTATCGACCTGGCGATCGACATAGAATTGATCGAGCTTGCGAATCAGCAACGACTGGCGATACTCCTCGACCTGGCGGTCGATATCCTCGACCGACGATGAGAAGAGCTGCTCGGCCTCCTGCAATTTGAGCTGACGACGCACCCAACGATCGATATAGACATGGGCATAAGCCGCCGAATCGACTTCGCTCAACCCGCCGGGCAGCGATCGACGCAACTCATCGGCCACCAGCTCCTTATCGCCCACCTTGGCCAGAAGCTGCTCGCCTGAAAAATAACGCGGCAACTCCTGACACGAGGCCAGGAGCAGCGCAAAACTCATGAGGATATATTTCGTCGTGCGTTGCATATCAAAGGGCAAAGATACATTTTTTCGGTGAAATAACGCACGCCGTAGGCGGATTATTGCTTTTCGGGGTCGATTTTCTTGATTTCGTCCCCTTCGGCGGGGGTCGAATCACCCTGCAAAGGCTCCGTTTCTACCCCCGGCAAAGGCTTCGGTTGCTGCACCGAGCACCAGATGGCATAGAGCGAAACAAGCGAGAGAGTCACCGCCCCGATATAGAGGAGTGTATAGAGCCCCTGACGACCGCCAAGCAGCTCGATAAACGAGGCCTCGCCATAGCCCGCCGTTATGAGCAGATAGGCGACGCCGTTGTGGAGGGCGTGCAGCAGAATCGGAGCAAGCAATGTATTGGTTTTGTGGTAGATATAGGCAAGAATAAGACCCAGCACAAAGGCATTGACCACGGGCACGGGCTGGACATGCAGCAAACCAAAAAAGAGGGCCGAAAGCAGCATCGAAACAACCACGCCGTAACGCTTCTTGAGGGCACCGAAAACCACACCGCGACAGATCCATTCCTCGAAGACGGGGGCGATCACAACCAAGGCCAAAAAAGCCCACCAACCGCGCCCGGGATCCTGGTCGGGAGTCGGCAGCCATTCGTAGAGCGGCTCGAGGACAATCGTCGTGGAAAGCATCAGCAGATAGACCCACACCAACAGCAAGGGATTCAGCCCCTTAGGCGAGATTGAGATGGCTACTTTCTCGGCCTTGCGCCAACGGCGATAACGCCAAATCAGAAAGAGGGCCGCCAGGAGCGAAACAAGGCTCGTCAAGGCGACAAAACACCCCTTTTCGATTGGGTCTAGATCGATCACACCCTGCCCGGTAAAGAGCAATATCAAGGCACCGAAAAGGCCAACGGCAATCTGCGCTGCAAAGAAGATGCCGAGCATGGCCAGCAAATCGCCCATCGATGGGAAAAGGCGGTTGATCATCCACGCAGCTTCGGGGTTTTCCTGCTTTGTTCTCTCCATAGTTGTTGATTCTTGGTGAATTGTGGTTCAAAGATAGACTTTTTTTCGGTTACTTTGCAGTTTTGTGACGGATTATTCGCGGAAATTGTGTAATTTTGTGCCGCATTGTGACGTTAGGTCACCACAGAGTTATACTAAAGTAAAAAATAGAGAGAACAGATATGGCTAAAGTAATCGCATTGGCAAACCAAAAGGGAGGCGTGGGCAAAACCACGACGGCCATCAACCTGGCTGCCTCACTCGCCCTGCTGGGCAAGAAGGTGCTCCTGTTGGATGCCGACCCGCAGGCCAACGCCACCTCCGGATTGGGCTTCGATATCGACCTCGAAGGTATCTACGAGTGTATCGCAGGACAGCGCAAAGCCGAGGAGGTGATCCTCAAAAGCGAAGATGTAAAGAACCTTTGGTTGCTCCCCTCGTCGATCGACCTGGTAGCCGCCGACGCCGAGCTGCCGAAGATGGAGCAGGCGCACCGCGTCATCAAGCGTATCGTCGATTCGGTGCGCGAGAAGTTCGACTACATCTTCATCGACTGCTCCCCCTCGCTGGGCTACACGACAGTCAACATCCTCACCGCCGCAGATTCGGTGCTGATCCCCGTACAGTGCGAGTATCTGGCCTTGGAGGGTCTCTCGAAGCTCCTCTCGACGATTCGCAAGGTGAAATCTTCGCTCAATCCGTCGCTCGAGATCGAGGGTTTCCTGCTGACGATGTACATGCGTAACCGCCTGAACAACCAGGTGGTAACCGAGGTGCGCAACCACTTTGGCGATCTGGCCTACGAGACCATCATCACGCGCAACATCCGCCTCGGCGAGGCCCCCTCGCACGGCAAACCCGTGATGCTCTACGACGCTTCGGCCGCCGGCTCGGTGAGCTACCTGAACCTGGCTCGCGAGTTCCTGAAGCGCAATCGCCGCAGCGCAAGCAAACAAAAAACCGAATAAGAACGCTAAAGCCATAACCGAATATGAAAAAGCAGAAGGGATTAGGTCGCGGTTTGGATGCCATCTTCGGCACCCACGACTTGGACATGGTAACCAAGCCGATGTCCCAGATGGTGGAGATCCCCATCGCCCAAATCTACCCCAACCCCACGCAGCCGCGTAACACGTTCGACGAGGAGGCCCTCGATGAGTTGGCCGACTCGATCCGCCAGCTGGGCATCATCCAGCCCATCACGGTGCGCAAGAGCGACGAGGAGCGCTACATCCTTATCAGCGGCGAGCGTCGCTGGCGTGCCGCCCAGCGTGCCAACCTCGAGATGCTGCCCGCCTATGTACGCGAGGTGGACGACGAGGATCTGCACGCCATGGCACTCGTGGAGAATATCCAGCGTCAGGACCTCAACGCCATTGAGATTGCCCTCGGCATGCAGCGCCTGATCGAGGAGTGTAACCTCACGCAGGATGCCCTCTCGGAGAAGGTGGGCAAGAAACGCTCGTCGGTGGCCAACTACCTGCGCCTGTTGCGTCTGCCAAACGAGGTACAGCTCGCCCTGAAGGAGGGTCTGATCTCGATGGGACACGCCAAGGCCATCGCCGGAGCCCCCGCCGAGGAGCAGCTCCGCATCCTCAAGAAGTGCCTCAAGAAGGCTCTTTCGGTGCGCCAGACCGAGGAGTTGGTACGCGCCCTGAGCGAGAAGGCTGCCAAGCCTCAGCGCGAGGGTGAGGACGAGGAGTACCCCGAGAGCTACCTCCGTCTGGTGGAGCGCCTCGAGCAGCTCTTCACCTCCGAGATTTCGATCAAGCGCGCCAAGAGTGGTGGTGGCAAGATCACCATCGGCTTCACGAATGACGAGGAGATCGAGCAGATAATTGCTCGTCTGAAATAACCTCCAAAAAAAACACGCGACAGGAGAATGAGATTGTTTGCCCCGAAATATGGTTGGATGTTGGTGATGGCTGTAGTCCTCACCCTCTTTGCGCTACCCGCTACGGCACAACAGGAGCGCACTACAACCAGCCGCAACACGCCGACACTCTCGAACATCGTACGCCAGCAGCTCGATCAAAGACCCATCACCATGCCGCGCAGTCAGCGCACCATCATCCGCAAAGGCATGATGCAGCAGACCGACACGATGCAAGTCAAGCGCGACTCGGTGATCTACGAGCAGATGATGCACGAGATGGATTCAGCACTCATGGCTGAATTCCAAGCCGACTCGATCCGTCTGGCCGAGGAGCGCACGGATGACCTCAAAACCCTCGATTCGATCGCCCTGGCCGAGTATATGATGGAGGGCATTGTCCCCGACACCACAAAACGATTCTTCGACAAGGGATGGTTTATGAGCGACTCGATGGGACTCTCGCGCGTAAGCTGGATGTCGGCCATCGTGCCGGGTTATGGCCAGATCTACAACAAGCAGTATTGGAAGCTGCCGATTCTCTACGGTACGCTGGCCGCAGGTATCGGCATGTATATCCACGAAAGCAAGGTCTACAAGCCCCTCAAGCGCCAATACGAGGCCATCACGGATGTCTCGATGGAGCGCACGCCCGAGCTCGACGCCCTGCAGACAAAGATGATTCGCAGCAACACGAAGCGCCAAATCTACCTCGGTGCGACGATTGCCTCCTACATCTACTTCATCGGCGATGCGGCGATCAACTACTCGACCAACGAGGTTTCAACCGTCAAGAAGGCCACCACGCTGGCCTGCATCTGCCCGGGTGCCGGTCAGATCTACAACAAGAGCTACTGGAAGGTTCCCTTCGTGGTGGGTGGCTTTGCTTCGCTGGCCTACTGTATCGACTGGAACAACCGCGGTTTTCAGCGCTTCAAGAAGGCCTACGCCCTCTTGGCCGACTACGAGCAAAACCCCGACAACTACCCCAACGGCCCGACGGATGAATTCCACGGCCGCTACTCGTCGACCTTCATCCGCAACCTGAGAAACAACTACCGTCGTAACCGCGACCTCTGTATCATCCTCACCGGAGGTCTCTACATCCTGCAGATCATCGATGCCCATGTCGATGCTCACCTGCGCGACTACGACGTCTCGGACGATCTCTCGATGAACATCGAGCCCATGATCGACTACACCTACATGCCCACCGAGGGCAACCACAAGCCCGTAATAGGCTTCAACATCGGATTTACATTTTAACAAACACCCTTTCCCGACCCAAAGACAATGAGACGACTCCTTATGCTGCTGCTTCTGGCGGCACTGACGACCAACACCGCACTGGCCGCCGATGGCATCTTCAACCGCAAAAAAGAGCGCAAGCGCAACAAACGCAAGACCGAACAGGTTGAAGCCGTCAAGGTGTCACCCGAACCGCAGAAGAAGCAGCTGGCCGAGGAGGTGATCCTCACCCCTGACACCGTGGCTGTCAAGGTCGTGGAGAACGATATCACGCTCAACCTCACGCCCGACCAGGTCGATTCGCTCATCACCGAGTGGCGCGAGTTGCGCGAAGGGGTCAAATACGACGAGTATTTCAAGAACTTCATTGGCTCGGATTCGATTCGCATTGAGGGGACCGACTCGGTAGCCAACGCCGAGCGCGACACCCTCTACGCACGTCGACTGAAGAACCTCGTATCTCCCATTCCGCTCGCCTATAACTACATCGTGCGCGCCTCGATCGACCGCTATGTGAAGAGCACCTCGGGTACGATCAGCCGCATCCTGGGACTCTCGCAGGTCTACTTCCCGCTCATCGAGGATGAGCTGATGAAGGCCGAGTTGCCCATCGAGCTGCGCGCCATGCCGATCATCGAGTCGGCACTGCAGGTCAACGCCGTATCGCGTGCCGGTGCTGTCGGCCTGTGGCAGTTTATGCCCACGACAGGTAAGAGCTACGGCCTGGAGGTCAACTCGCTGGTCGATGAGCGCCGCGACCCGATTCGCTCGACCTATGCCGCCGTGCGCTTCCTGAAGGATCTCTACCGCATGTTCGGCGACTGGACGCTGGCCATCGCAGCCTACAACTGTGGCCCGGGCAATGTCAACAAGGCAATCGCCCGCTCGGGCGGCAAGACCTTCTGGGAGATCTACGACTACCTGCCCCGCGAGACGCGCGGCTATGTGCCGGCCTTCATTGCCGCCACCTACGCCTTCAACTACCACCGCGACCACGGTATCGAGATGACCAAGGCTCCGATTCCGATTGCGCTCGACACGATCCACATCAACCGCGTGATGCACCTCGAGCAGATCGCCTCGACGATCGATGTCAACATGGAGACCCTGCGCCTGCTCAACCCGCAGTACCGCGCCGATATTATCCCCGCCTCGACGAAGCCCTACACGCTGATTCTGCCCCAGCGCTATGTCAACCAATATATCGAGCACGAGGCCGAGATTATGGGTAAGGACACGGTCTACCTCAAGGAGTACCTCAACCCCGCCAACCTGGATAAGAAGCGCCTGGAGCGTCGCGAAATCTACCACCGCATCAAGCGTGGTGAGACCCTCGGCGGCATTGCACGTCGCTATGGCGTGACCGTCTCGCAGCTGATGCGCTGGAACGGCATCAAGAATGCAAGCCGCATCCGCGAGGGACAGCGTCTGCGCATCCAAAAATAGCCCTTTCGCCATGTATATCGACCACGATACCATCGTTGCACCCGCTACAGCCGTAGGGGGTGCTTTGTCTTTGGTACGCCTCTCGGGCAGCAGGGCTATAGCGATTGCCGACAGCCTCTTTCACGGCAAAAAACCCCTCGCTGCGTGTGAATCCCACACAGCACACTTCGGATCGATTTACAAGGGCGAGAAGCTCATCGACGAGGTGGTGGCTACCCTCTTTCGCGCCCCGAAGAGCTATACGGGGGACGATACGGTGGAGCTCACCTGCCACGGATCGGCCTACATCGTGGGTGAGGTGTTGCGCCTGGCCATCGGGGCCGGTGCGCGTATGGCCGAGCCGGGCGAATTTACCCGCCGCGCCTACCTCTCGGGACGATTGAACCTCTCGGAGGCGGAGGCCGTGGCCGACCTGATTGCCTCCTCGTCGGAGGCTGCCCACCGCCTCGCCACGCAGCAGATGCGCGGCGGCTATACGACGGCCATCGAGCACCTGCGCGACGAGCTGCTACAGCTCACCACCCTGCTGGAACTGGAGTTGGACTTCTCGGAGGAGGATGTCGAGTTTGCTGACCGTGGACGTCTTGCCGCCACGATGGAGGCCATCGGCGCGGAGATCGAGGCCCTGCGAGGCTCGTTTGCCCTCGGCAACGCCATCAAGGAGGGGGTTCCCGTGGCGATTGTGGGTGCCCCGAATGTGGGAAAATCAACCCTGCTGAATCAGCTGGTCAAAGAGGAGCGTGCGATGGTTTCCGATATTGCCGGCACGACACGCGATGTTATTGAGGAGCAGATCGTTATCGATGGCGTTCGTTTCCGCATACTCGACACGGCAGGCATCCGCGCGACCGAGGACAGACTCGAAAAGATGGGCATCGAGCGCACGCTGCGCACCATCGAACGCGCCCGCATTGTGATTCGGATGATCGATGCCGCCGAGGTGGCACAAAAGGGAATCGAGCCGACGACCTTCACGCTCCGCGAGGATCAGCACCTCATCACGCTTATCAATAAATGCGATACGGTCACCGCGCTGCCGACGCTGCCCGAGGGGGTGATTCGCCTCACGGCGCGCACGGGCGAGGGTGTCGAGTCGCTGCAACAAGCACTCCACCGCGCTGTCGGTTTGGAGGCGTTGGAGGAGGGCACCACGATTGTTTCGACCGCCCGCCACTACGAGGCCCTCACGACGGCCTCTGAGGCGCTTAAACGAGCTCTTGAGGGGCTTCAGGCCGACCTTCCGACCGACCTTTTGAGCGAGGATATTCGCGCCGTCATCATCGCCATCGGCTCGATCACCGCCCGCGGCGAAATCCTCCCCTCCGAAATCCTGAACAACCTCTTCGGCCACTTCTGCATCGGAAAATAAATGGCACTTTTTTGAATTGAAAACGGATGCAAAGAAAACC
>JAUMXM010000041.1 GCA_030529085.1 Rikenellaceae bacterium
CTCTTTATCGACGATGGGCAACGCAACGCCGATGCCGGCCGCGAGGCGGGTTTCAGCATCTACTGCCCCCCGACCAACGGCGAATGGATGCATATTTTCGAGGAGAACATCGAATAGAAAGCAAACGCTTTTCTTATCAGAAAAGCTCCATTTTTGTCTGCCGCGTCGCCTCGTATGCAACCATCCGGGCGACCCAACAAACAAAAAAAGCCTTTGCTCTTGCAAAGGCTTTTGCTTTGTCGGGGAGACAGGATTCGAACCTGCGACTTTCTGGTCCCAAACCAGACGCGCTAACCGGGCTGCGCTACACCCCGAAGACGCGACAAAGATACACTATTTTATGCAAATAAAAAAGGGAGCGACCAAATTCGGCCCTCCCTTTTTGTCGAACTAGACTTGATCGTCTACTTCACTACTACATCATCGCCATCGTTGAGCGTGAGCTGGTAGGTGATGTAGCGACCCGACGAGTTGGTATACTTCACCAGGATGGCCGTAAGATCGACCTTCGTGCCATCGGCCGGGATCGGATCGTTGATAAAACGAGCATAGCCACTCGTGCGCACCACATAGTTGCCGGCAGGAGCATTCGTATTCTCGCCCGCATCGGTAGCATCGTAGGTAAACCAAGCCGAACCATAGAAGTAGGTATCCTTCACAGCGTCGTCCTGCTTGCCCTTAGCGGCCCAGGTGGGAGTGCCCGTAATAATCTCGTACCAGGTCTGCCCGTTGAGCGTACCCTTGCTGTTCACATCGTACGAGGTCGAGTTTGCGAAGTAGTTGGGGAACGAATTGTTGTAACCCCAGGGAGCCGTACCGAACTTGCTCTCGATGTTCTCGAAGCGAACCAGGCGACCCAGCGCAGCCTCAACATCGACCACCATATAGTTCGAGGCGTTGATCACCAGCGTGTCGGCGGCCGTCATACCCGGCTTCTCACCACGGAAGACGTGGTCCATAACCATCAGCGGAAGCTCGATATTGTCGTTCGAGTACTCCGTGCTGCCCGACTTGGCACCGATGCTGACCATACCACGGTAGTTGCCCAGCACCAGACCCTCGAGCTTCACGAAGAGCTCGCGGCCCGCCTCATAGAAGACATAAGTGCCGCTGTTGAGCTTCAGCTCGATAGCCGACTCGGTAGCCTCGTCGTAGAGGTAAACCGACTTGTAGATGCTACCATAGCGGTCGCTCGAGATCACCTTACCGCGCGTATAGAGCGGCTCATCGACCTCCCACGAAGCCACAGCACCCACACCGGCACCCGTCGTGCGCCAGAAGTCGGCCTTGAGATCCTTGATCGAGATATACTCCAACCCCTCGGCGGTAAAATCCGCATCGGTGTAGAGCTTCAGCTCCGCGGGGTCGTCGTAATCGTTGTAGCAACCCGTCGCAAGCAGCGCGATAAGGGCTGCATAGAAAAATTTTGCCATCTTATTCATACCATTCTGCATTTTGAGGGTTGTCATTAGAAGCGGAAATAGAGGTTCAGGTAGTAGGTCGTACCGAACATATAGAAGTACTTCGACTCGAAGGGCTGGTAGCTATCGACCGTCGTCTCGGTGTTCTTCACCAGGCGCGTCTGCTCGTAACCACCCGTCTTGATATCCTGATTGTTGAGCAGGTTATCAACCGAGAGGCTGAAGCCGAGCGTGTACTTATACTTAATCGACCAGTTCTTACCAATCGAAGCACCCAGCACGAAAGCATCGTCGAACTTCTCCTGCTTGCGCATATAGGCGATATCGGCATCGGTCATCGAGCTCGACAGCACCTCATCCGTACGATAGACAGGACTCATCGAGAGGTACATGTTGTCGTAGTAGTTGCAGTCGAACGAGAGGAACCAATTGTTGTTCGAGCGGAAATTCAGACCCAGGTTGGCAGCCAACTGCGGGGTGCTCTCCACGCGGAAATCCTCCCAATAGACACGACCCTCCGAGATCACCTCGGCACTGTTGTCGCGCGTCTGGACATAGTAGGGATTCGAGTCGTAGGTGTACTGACCCCAGCTCAAGGCACCGCGCAGCGAAAGACCGCGATAGAGGGGCAGCTGGAAGGCAGCCTCGAGACCGAAGTGGAGCTTATCCACGCCGCTCATTGCAAAGTTCGTGAACGAGGAGTTCACATCGTCGTAGTAGGACATCAGGTCGGTCTGATCCTCGATGCGCGTGAAGTAACCCGTCAGGCGCAGCTTCAGATCGCCGTAGCGCAGGTCATACGAAGCATCGACACCCAACACCTTCTCCTCCTCGAGGTTGGGCGTCACGGTGTTGCGCGTACGGGGCGAAACGAAGGCCGAGCGGAACTCGGGAGCCTGCTGCATATAGACCACGTTGGCCTCCAAAGCGTGGTTGGCCGAGAAGCGGTACTCGAAGTTGGCCTTACCCTTGAAGTTCAGGAAGTCGAGCTTCTCGGAGTCGCCCTTCGAATTGTTGGGGAAGAGGCCCTTCTGCCACAGACCCTCGCGCCAGAGCTTGGTCGTACCCACCTCGCCACCGAAGGTCATCGCCAGACCACCCACCTGCATCGCATACGAAGCCCAAGCGTTGGCCTTCAGCACGTGTGCATAGTAGTCGTAGTTGTACTTATCACCCACCTTGGCAGCATGAGCATGGCCATGCGTGTTGTAGTAGTCGAGGTTGTTCTGCTTGGCAAGCACATCGGCGAAGTCGCGCTCGGCAAACTTATCCTCATCGACCCAATAGTCGGCACCCAGCAGATCCTTCACCTGCGAGTAGTACTCCGTGCGGTTGCGACGCAGATTCACACCGGCATTGAGCTTCGAGTTGTTCTTGAAGATGTGCTGGAAGTTGACATAGAAGTTCCAATCGCGCTGATCGGTGTGGCGCTCCTCGACCATGTAGTTGGCACGTGCACCCTCGCCGTAGATCTCCTTGTCGATGGCATTCTCGCGCGTGTAGTTCGTCTGGTAGAAGCTATCCCACTGCAGGTGGCGGATGTTGTTGTAGTTGGCTCTCCAACGCTCATACTGCCATGCAGCCTGCTCGAGGTTGTTATCGCGCACGAAGTAGCTCGGCAGGTAGCGGTAGTAATCGGGGCGCGGATCGGCACCATCCTGCCACGTGAGGGCCGAATAGCCGTTGCGACCGAAGCGGAACGAGGCGGCGGCCGTCAGGCGCGAGCGCTCCGAGATGTTGAACTGGTAGTTGAGCATCGTGAGCGGCTCGTGGTTCTCGCGTACGCGGGCGTTGCGCTCCTTGCCATCCTGGTAGCCCCAGTTGGGGTTGTAGTAGTTGTTACCCACCAGATCGTAAACCTCCTGTACGGCGGCTTGCTGAGCACCACGCTCGGTAGGCGAACCCAAGAGGGTCAGGGCCAAGCGGTGACGACCACCATCGAACTGCTTCTCAACAGCGGCAAAGTAACCGAAGGTGTTGTAATAGACACCCTTCACATAGTCGTTACCACCCTGACGCGTCGAGAGCGAGAAGGCGTAGGCCCAGCCGTTGTCCTGCAGACCCGAGGCGTAGGTGGCCATCGCACGGAATCGGTAGCTCTGGTTGGCCGAGACGAGGCTCGCACGCAGACCCTTGCGCATCTGCGAGGGGAGCGTATTGATGTTCGTCGTACCACCGATACCACCCAGGCCGACATCCGAGCCGGTGAGGCCCGAGGTCACCTCCTGGTTGCGTGTGGCGTCGTTCAGACCCGTCCACAGCGACCAGGGCGAGTAGCCCGTCAAAGCGTCGTTGAGCTTCACGCCGTTCATATAGACATCCTGGTACTGCGAGTCGTAACCGCGCACGTTGAAGCGCATCTCACTGAAGTTGAACGAGGCGATGTTGTTGAACAAATCGCGCGACGCGGAGAGCGACGTGGGCAGCGCATTGCTGTCGTCGGCCGTCTCGGTGTCGAACTCCATAAAGATCGAGTCGTCCAAGACCTCCTGCGGCATAGCGGGGACAAGGACAACCGTACGCAGATCGCGCACCATCTGATCGACACGCACCTGCAAGGTCAACGACTCGAACTCATCGGCCTCGAAGGTGAGGTTGTAGCTACCCTTCTCGACCATATCGAACGAGAAGTTACCCTCCGAATCGGTCGTTACAGCCTCACCCGTGGGCGCAAGCGTAATCGTTACTCCGCTCACCGGCATGCGGTTGGCACGCGACACCACGCGACCCTTCACACCTCCGATTTGAGCCGAAGCCGTGAGCGTCACAAGCGCGAGCAAGAGTGTTAGTAAACTTTTGATTTTCATATCTGTTGAGTGTTTTATTTGGCAATGTAGATATAGACCGGCAGGTGGTCGCTATAACCACCCTGGAAGCTGTTACTTACATAGGTGCGCAACGGGTATCCCTTATACTGACCCTCCTTCTGGAAGAGGTAGTGGGCGCGGAAAATGGCACCGTAGAACTTCGAGCCCTTCGGTTTCTGCAACTTGAGCTTTCCCTTCTCGGCATTGATCAGATTCTCGGTTACGACAATGTTGTCGAAGATGTTCCACGCATCGCCGTAGGCCAACGTACCCATACCGGCACGCAACATCGCATGGTAGGGGTTGAAGAAGTCGCCTTCGATGAGCTGCTTCGCATTGCCCTTGGCACCGAGTGCCTCCTCCATGCTCGGATCGGTGGGATCGTCGTTGAAGTCACCCATCGCCACAATCTTCGTCTTGGGGTTCTGCATCAGGACCGAGTCGGCCAGGCGACGCATCTGCTCACCGAGTGCCACGCGCTTGAACTCAGAGGCATCCTTGCCACCGAGACGCGAGGGCCAGTGCACCACCATAAAGTAGAAGGGCTCCTCGTCGATCGTGCCCCACATGGTCAAAATGTCGCGCGTGCGGAAGTTGGGCAACGAGGGGACATCGGCCTTGACGGGGTAGCTGCCCTCCAGCTTCAGCTGGTCGGGGCGGTAGATGAAGGCCACATCGACACCACGCGCCTCGGGCGAATCGTAGTGCACGATGCGGTAGGATGCGGGGGCGAGTTTCGGGGTCGAAACGATATCCTCCAACACCGAGCGGTTCTCAACCTCCGAGAAGCCGATCACGGCGGGATAGATGCGATCCTGGGCTGCCACATCGAAGATGACGCGCTCGACATTCGAGAGCTTCTTGGCATATTTTGCATCGTTCCAGGCCTTGGGACCCTCGGGAGTGAACTCATCGTCGCGCACCTCGGGGTCATCGACCGTGTCGAAGAAGTTTTCGATGTTCCAGAACATCACCTTGTAGGGTTTCTGGGCATCGACTCCTCCGGCGATGAGCATGAACAGCGAGAGTATGAATAGTTGTTTCTTCATAGCGCTTACTTATTTATATTAGAACCATTTTGCTTTATCCTTTTGCTCTTTGGCGGCTGCGGGCAGCGTAGGGAAGAAGCTGAAGCCCGTCTTGGCCTCGATCTCCTTGACCGACATCACCCAACTCTCGGCCTCGGTCGTAACATCCTTGTTCTCGACCCAGAAACCGATCGTCTGCAACGCATCGGCTCTATAGTCACCAAGCCTATCGCCCGCCTTGCGCACATTGCCATTTACCGTACGAGCCAACACCTTGAAGTAGTGGGTCGGAACCGGGCAGGCATTGCCGGCCTTGTCGGTCGTCGTGTTCGTCGACGAGGGGTCCCAATAGGCACCCGTCACCACATAGAGCGTATCGGAGCAGCGCCAACTGCGTACCTTGCTCTCCAGACGCATCCAGGGACCACCATTCAGGTCGTAGTTCTGGGGCGTACAATTCGAGTTGTAGAAGGTCTGCAACTGCATCGTGCGGTTGGCATTGCGGTCGGCATTGGCCACCTGGTGCCCACGCGCCAAGGCGTAGGTGCGATAACTGCCCAACGCCAAATTGGCCTGCCACGAGGATTCGATCTCGGGGTCGTAGGTCCAAGGCTCGTCGGGACGAGGCGAAGATCCGAGGTAGGCCGAGTGCATCGGGTAGGCAACCCACCACGAGGCGCGCTTCGTCTTATCGAAGCAGAGCGAGAAGTTGCGCTTGGTGACCTCCTTGCCCAGCGTCGCATCGTAGACGGGGCTGAAGTGGGTCACGTAGCTAAAGTTCTCGTTCTCGACCTTGGCCGGAATCTCGGGCCACGACCACGAGATTGCTCCCCCACTCTCCTCCGAGCCGTTACGGCCGGGCTGCATGATGGTGAGCAGCTGCGGCTCACGACCTGCGAAGGTGAAGCGAACGGTCAACTCGCGCTCCGAAGCCAGCGTATTATCCAGGTAGTAGACATAGATAAGACGCGAGGAAAACGAGGTGGTCACCTGGCCGCTCGACGTAGCCTGATAACTGTTATAATTACCAAACGAAGCCCAATCGCCACTCGTAATTTCGGCTGACCACTGCAGGCCGGGTTGCGCATCATCGCCGATACGCAATTTTGCCACACCCGCCATGGCCGAAAGCGACGCCGTATCCCAAGCAACGGTGGCCGACCCCACATCGGGGTCGTCACCACCACTGCTACAGGAGATCGTCAAGCTCGCCAGAGCGAACAATATCCACAGTCGTGCCAATTGGCAGAGCAACGTGGTTCTCATCAAGGTCATTAGTTCTTACCGGTCCACTGGATGTTGAAAATCGTGTAGCGGTCCTTGTTGCTCGTGCTCTTCGAGGGCGAGTTGTTCGTGAAGACAAGCTGGAAATCGCCCGCCACATCTACAGCCTCCGAGAAGGTGCACTTCTCGAGCTTGGCAGCCGAGGTGTTATTCACCTCGAAGCTCTTCACAACCGAGCCGTTCTGCATGATCTCAACCTTGAAGCTGACACCCTTCGACTCCGAGAAGGCGTAGCCGTAATTGAACGACAGCGTACCGCAGCCGCCCGTCAGCGTGGGCGAAGTGATCTTACCCACAGCCGAGGTCTTGCCGTTCATCACCATACCGCGAACACTCTCATCGGTGCCGAGCAGCGACTTGAACTTGGGGTTCGAGTCGGCACTACCACCGCTCTGCACAGCGCAGTTCTCGCCGACCCAACCGGCCGTCGTAGTCTGCGAGGTGTAGCTCGTAGCGGTATTCAGGGTTGCGAAGTCGTCCTGACCGCCACCGGTCGAGGGAGTCGGATCGCCGCCCTCACCACCGTCGCCCTCGCCGGTACCACCACCGTCGCCGGTCGAGCCGTCACTAACCTGCTCATAGGCCGTGCCGGCATCGTTAAGCTTAAAGAGCGTCACCAAAACACCCTTGATATCGGCATACGAGCCATAGGAGTTGTACTGCGTATCGTACTGCACGGTCTTGCCCATGGCAACATTCTTCACCGTATAGGTACCATCCTCGTTGGCCGTGAAGGTCCAGTTGTAACCATCGGTACCCACCTCAGCCGAAACGTTGAACGAGTTGTAGGAACCCGACTGATAGTAGTAGCGGCTATCGGCACCCAGAATCGTGTACTGACCCTCGGTCGCGGTTGCACCAATCGTCCAAGCCAGGGCGTTGGTCGTCGCATCGGCAGCAATCGCCTTGTTGGCAACCGTCACATCGGCATAGGGCAGGTAGCCGTAGGTCTTCGAGCTGTCGAGAGCCTTAGCGGCACGCTGGAACGAATCGCTGATAGCCACCATCAGATACTTGCCAGCAAAGCTATCGACTGCAGGCGTACTGCCACCCTCATCCTCGGCACTAACCTTAACAAAGGCCGTACCCTCGGCATTGAGCTTGTAGATGTCGGTAGCCAGGCCGCGCGTATCGCTGTAAGCACCGTACGAATTGTACTGCGTATCGTACTGCATCGTCTTGCCCTTGGCGATGTTGGTGATGGCATAGGTACCATCGTCAGCCTTCGTGAAGCTCCAGGTGTAGCCCTCGGTACCAACCTCGGCCGAGACATTGAACGAGTTGTAGCTACCCGACATATAGTAGTAGCGACCATCGGCACCCTTGAGTGTAAACTGACCCTCGGTCGAGGTAGCAGCCACCGTCCAAGCCAGGGCACTCGATGCGCTATCGGCAGCCACCTGGTTGTTGGCAACGGTCAACGTCGTAGGCGACAGGTAGCCATAGCTCTTATCGGCAGCCAGCGGCGAAGCAGCCACATAGGTACCGCCGTTATTGGCAACAATGAGGTACTGACCGGCAAACTCCGACTCTACGGGATCCTCGGGCTCGGGCTCCTCGCCACCAGTACCGGCAGCCAGGTCGATCTCCGTGCCACCGTTACCCGGCGCGATGGTCGGGTCATCCATGCGGCAACCGTTCGTCGTAGCCGACGACCACTTGGCGTAGAAGTGCTCGGGAGCCTCCTTGAGGGTAATCGAGGCGGTAGCCACCTGCCAGGTCGTCTCAACGCCCGAGATAGCAGCCACCGTGAAATCTACCTTCGACCAGCTCTGACCATCGGCCGAGAGCTCGAGAATCACATCACCTGCGGTGTAGGGGTCGGTGTTGCCGTGGAGGTAGAAGCTGAAATCGAGGTTCTTCTGGCCATTAAGTGCCAGCTTCTGTACCTCGAAGTAGTTCTTGTCGGCCGTCTTGCCTGCGGGGAACCATACGTGGCCCTCGCCCGAAGCGGGAGGATTGGGAGCCGTATAGGTGCCCACCGTGCGGGCCGAAGTATTGTAACCTGCATAGGTCGTCGTGCCTGCTACGACACCCGTACCCTGCATGATGTTGGCCGCGTTCTCGGTCACATAGGGCCAATAGCCGTTGTCACCCTTGACAGGGGTACCGAACGACTCGTAGAAGATCTTGTCGCCCACCTCGGGGGTCTCACCACCACCGGTCGAGCCACCCTCTTCGCCCTGTGCCAGGTCGATCTCGGGAGCCGTGCCGTTGAAGGTCGAGAGCTTGATATCGTCGAGGCGGAAAGCCGAAGCCTGCAGTGCCGTGAAGCGAATCGAGAGCTGCTCGGGAACCTCCTTGAGGATAAACTGCGACTGGGCCGAAATCCAGTAGGGATACTCTGCATCACCGTTGTCCTTCGTCAGGTCGAGCTTCGACCACTTCTGGCCATCACCACTGATCTCAACCGTGAACTTCTCGAAGTTGAAGCTGTTGTCGTAATCCGACGCGCCCTCGGGCTTGTAGGAGAAGCTGCCCAGGAACGAGAGCTGCAGACGCGACTGATTGGGCTGCAGGGTAATCGTATTGACCTGGAGGTAGGCGGGCAGCGTACCGAAGAAGATCACGTTCGGACCCGAGCCTGCATTGGCAAGACCCGTAGCACGGATCGAGGCGCTCTTACCGCCATAGGTTACCGTCGAGGCACCCGTACCCTCGGTAGCCCAACCCTCGTAGGTGTCGGCATAGGGATAGGGGCTCGACACCGAAGTCGTACCAACGGTCTCGGAGTAGATCACAACCTCCTCCTCGACATCGCCCTGCTTGATCTGAATGCTCTTCGTCTCGTAGGTAGCGTAGGTGTTCGAGAGGTGGAAGTTCACCTCACCTACGCGGCCGTAGCTCGAAGCGGGAACAACCAGCTCAATCTCGGTCGTACCTACACCCTCGGCGGGCGAAACCGAAATCCAATCGCTCTCCTCGCCCAGCGTAGCCGTCCAGGGGCGATTGGTCTTGAGGGTAAAGGTAGCGCTACCACCCTCCAGCGTCAGGGGAACCTCCTCGATATCGAGCTCGAGGTAAGGCATACCCACATCGTCGTTGTCATCGACACAAGCGGTAAACGATACGGCCGAAAGCAGCATCACCGTCATGAACGACAACATTGTCCAAAGTCTGTTTTTCATACTTGTTTGTTGTTAGTTTGTTAATATTTTGTTGTTGTTCGTTTAGTCCGCAAAGTCGGATTTTACCCCGTAGGGGTATTAGCATGTAAAAGTACGTTTTTTTAGCGAAACTGCCAACGAAATTGCAACAAAAAAAGGTTGCCGACCGCAAAAATCGACAACCTTTTAACTCAAAAAGGTTTTTAAGCCTCCTATTTGATGAGCGGAGCAACCCAAACGTCCCAAATCAATACCACAAACGCCAACACAACCCAAGCTATCCCCATGACATTTTGGATCACATCAAAAATCGAATGAGCTTTCACATCATCCGCCGACTCGTTGTGCCCTTTGCCCACATGACGAAACATGCAGATAATGCTGACAACGGTTGAGGCCAAACCGACATAAAGAGCCCACTTATGCCAAGGCTCGGGCAGAATCAACATCAAAACCAAACATAAGATCGTTACCAATTCGGGAATTCGAACCCACGGATCGGCTTCGCATCGCTTCACAAAATTCTTCATCGCTTAAAGGTGTTAAGGGTGAGACCAATCTGTCGTTTGCAATATAACGAAATATTTCGATTTTTCCAACAGGTCACACAAAAAAAAGAGCATCCGACAAAGTCGAATGCTCAACACTTAATAAATAATTTGGCGCACGCCTATCGGATGCGATCGGCAGCGCGTACCAACATCTCATCCTTGAAGATGGCGCGCATCGCCAACCAGACAAAGAGCAGCGCCACCAAGGGGCAGACAAGCGGCCAATGGAACTCAGCAGCGAAGGCCTCGAACGACTCGCGGTAGAGCGTATAGAGGCGGTAACAGTAGAGGGTTTCGATGACCAACACGCCCAAGAGCAACACCACCTCGACAGCACAGAAGCGAATCTGCGCAAGGCGCTTCTTATAGAGGAAGACAATATAGAGCGGCAGCCACATAGCCACCAGCATCAAGAACATGAGGTAGGAGGGTACTTTCTCGACCACGCCATCGGTACCGATCAGTTCATAAGCCTTAAAAGTGGCCGTACCGGCCTCGGTCGTAAAGCTCGCCAACGGCAGGAAAAAGGTGAGTGCCGCCAAGAGTGAAACGGCCAACAAATAGAGGGTTTGAATACGTTGTATCATCTCTTACAAAGTTTTATCAATCAAATATTTATTACGATCGGTCGAGTTGCGGTTGATCATCTCGCCCAGGAAGCCCGCCAAGAAAAGTTGCACACCCAGAATGACGGCCAAAATAGCCAAATAGAACAACGGCTGATCGGTCACGGCGCGCAGGGGAAGTCCCTGTGCCTGCTTCCAAAGTTTCGCGGCTATAACCCACACGGTCGTAGCACCGCCGGCCAGGAACATCAGCGTACCGAGCGATCCGAAGAGGTACATCGGCGAGCGACCAAAGTGGGACATAAACATCACCGAAATCAGGTCGAGATAGCCCTTCACCATACGCTCGATGCCAAACTTCGACTCGCCATATTTACGGGCGCGGTGCTCGACGACCTTCTCGCCAATGCGCTTAAAACCCGCCTTCTTGGCCAGAATCGGAATAAAGCGATGCATCTCGCCATAGACCTCGATCGACTTGACCACCTTCTTGCGGTAAGCCTTCAAGCCGCAGTTGAAGTCATGGAGCTTGATACCCGAAGCCAGGCGCGCCGTGCCGTTGAAAAATTTGCTCGGCCAACGCTTGCCGATCGGGTCGTAGCGCTTCTTCTTCCAACCCGAGACGAGGTCGCAACCCTCCTCGAGGATCATGCGACGCATCTCGGGAATCTCGTCGGGCGAGTCCTGCAAATCGGCATCCATCGTGAAGACCACCTCACCCTCGGCAGCCTCAAAGCCACAGTAGAGTGCGGCCGACTTGCCGTAGTTGCGGCGGAACGAGATACCGCGCACGGCAGGATACTTTTCGGCCAGCGCTTCGGCCACCTCCCAGGAGCGATCCGTGGAGCCGTCGTCGACGAAAATCACCTCATACGAGAGCTTTTCGCGCGTAGCCACGCGATCGATCCAAGTCACCAATTCGGGCAGCGACTCCTCCTCGTTATAGAAGGGGACAACTATCGAAATATCAATCTTTTCAGCCATTCTAACTATTCCTCTTCTTTAGGTGCAAACGGACGTGCATTACGCGACACAACCGCAGCGATAATCAGACCAAAGAGGCCACCGAAGAGCACCGAATTGGTCACTGCGCCCCATGCCGTCTGCAACACCGAGGGGGTCGAAGCGGCCTCGAGCTGTGCCATCATCTGCTTCATCATCGGAGCCATCTGTGCCGAGGCAGCCGAGTTCGATACAAGCTCCTGAATCGAGTTCACATAGTTGGTCATATACTCCTCATAACCGATAATGCCATGCAGATAGATAGCCTGCACAAGGCCCAAAATCACACCGGCAAAAATCGAGAGAATCAACACATAGCTATAGGCTCGACCAAAGGGGAAACCCTCCTCGACCGGGAATTGCTGACCATAACGCTTCGTATAGCGGTGCAACAACCAATAGTGCAACACCACAACCGCAATCCACTCAACCATCATCAGCCCCATCAGTCCGACGCTGCCCGAAAGGAAGGCATAATTCTCGAATAACATCGAGGCGGCCAACAGCACACCGACCACACCACCCTCTTTGGCAGCATTGGTCCAAAAGTCACTCTTTTGCATAGTTCAACATTTAGGATTCTAACGACAAATATAGTGATATTATTTGATTTTGCGACGATTCAGCTCGGCAGAATAGGCGCGCGCATTCTTCAAATGGTCGGAATAGCTCACCGCAAAGTTGTGGTAACCGTCAAACGTGGGGCGCGCACAGAAGAAGAGGTAGTTGTGCTTCTCGAAGTTCAAAACCGCCTCGATGGCATTCTTGCCCGGCATACAAATAGGCGTCGGGGGAAGCCCCTTATTAATATAAGTATTGTAGGGCGAGGGGTACTTCAGGTGTTTGTGGAGGATGCGGCGCAGCCCGAAGTCCTGCATGGCATACTTAATCGTCGGGTCGGCCTGCAGGGGCATACCCTTCTTTAGGCGGTTCATATAGACACCCGCCACGCGCGGCATCTCGTCCGTCTTACGCGTCTCCTCATAGACAATCGAGGCGAGGGTCATCACCTCGAGGCGCGAAAGGCCCGTCTTCTTGCGCTTTGCCTCGCGCTCCTCGTTCCAGAAGCGGTCCCACTCGCGCTTCATGCGGTCGACCCACTCGTCGGGGGTCGTCGTCCAATAGCACTCGTAGCTGTCGGGCAAGAAGATCGAAAAGAGGGTCTTGGAATTCATCCCGACACGCTTGGCCGTCTCGGGATTGGTCAGGGTCTGCAAAATCTCGACCGAGTCGGCATCGATCTGACCCGCAAGCTTGCCTGCCAGCTGGGGCATGATACGCACGTTGTTGATCGTGAGGTTGATCGGGGTCTGCTCGCCAAGCTTGAGGATGCGCACCAGGCGGATGACATCCATCTTAGGCTCGAGGCGGTAGTAGCCCGGCTTGAAGCTCTCGGCAAGATTCAGACGCTTGGCATAGAGGTTGAAAGCTGCCTTGTAGCGCACCTTCGGCAGGAGCGAGTCGCAGAGGGTTTGGTAGTCGGCTTTGCGGCTCACGTAGAGCTCAACGGGCTCCTTCAGGGCATTGGCGCGAAACATCACAACACCTGCAACAGCAGCCACTGCGCCCAGGGCTACACCCACCACAAAGGCTCGAATAAAAAGGGTACGGAGACTATTTTTTCCCATCTTTTTTCATTTTTTTTGCAAAGATAAGAAAATTTCTCTACTTTTGTCCCCCGGTGTGAGTCTTATACGACCAGCTCCTGCAGAACCCCCCAGGTGCGGAAGCAAGCAAGGGTATGCGGTTGTAGCGGTGCGATATAAATAGCTCACACCTTTTTTTGTGCCCTTTGGGCACAAAAAAAAGGTGTGATTCCACACTCATACCCACATTCCCTCCTAAATCCTCCCTTTGCGAAAGGGAGGATTTGAAATCGCGACAATAAAGACCCAAAAGCATAAAAAAAAGGTGTGATAAATCACACCAAAACCATTAAAGGGGGCTAAAGGAAATTAAGGGTTATTAAGGGAGAGGCTCAACCACACCCCCTCGGTCCTTAAATATCGTGCGACAGCGGTGCGGGGATCTGCTGCGAGAAGTCGTAGTCGCCCCACTTCTCGGCCACGAAGTCAAGTGTCGAGCGAATCTCCTCCGCATCGAGCGACGTGACGAGCTTCATACGCGTCTGCTTAAAATCGGGTAACCCCTTGAAATAGTTGGTCATATGGCGACGCATCTCGAGAATGCCCACATAGTCACCCTTCACCTCCAACGACTTCGCAAGGTGCTCCTTGGCAATCGCCACGCGCTCCACAACCGAGGGTTGCGCCATACGCTCACCCGTGCGGAAATAGTGCTTGCACTCCTCGAAAATCCAGGGACGGCCATAGGTAGCACGCCCAATCATCACCGCATCAACGCCATAGCGATCGAACATCAGAGCCGCCTTTTCGCCCGAATCGATATCACCGTTGCCGATAATCGGAATCTTGATCAGGGGGTTGTTCTTCACCTTGCCGATCAGCGTCCAATCAGCCTCGCCGCGATACATCTGGGCACGCGTGCGGCCATGAATCGTCAGTGCCGCGATGCCCACATCCTGCAGGCGGAGGGCAATCTCCTCGATATTCTTCGACTCCTCGTCCCACCCCAGGCGGGTCTTGACCGTCACGGGCTTCTTCACCGCTTCGACAATCTGACGCGTCATCTCGACCATTAGGGGGACATCGCGCATCATACCCGACCCGGCACCACGACCGGCAATCTTCTTCACGGGGCAGCCGAAATTGATATCGACCACCTCGGGCCCTGCCGCCTCGGCCATCTTGGCCGCCTCGACCATCGGCTCAATGCGGTTGCCGTAGATCTGAATACCCACGGGGCGTTCGCCATCGTCGATATTGAGCTTGCGCAGCGACTTGGCCGCCTCGTGCATCAGTCCATCCGACGAAATAAACTCCGTATAGACCATATCGGCCCCGAAACGTTTGCACATATAGCGAAACGAGGGGTCGGTGACATCCTCCATCGGAGCCAGCAAGAGGGGCTTATCGCCCAAATCAAGGTCTGCAATCTTCATGCTTGATGCCTTCGTTTTTTATCTGTTAGCCGACAGTTAAGCCTCCTGCGCCTTGCGGAGTGCTCGGGCGAGCTGATCGGGGCACGAGGTACCGCGACCGCGACAGTCGATACCCTCGAGGCGCGCAATGGCATCCTCGACCTGCATACCGCGCACCAGCGCAGCTACACCCTGCGTATTGCCGTGGCAGCCGCCCACGAACGAAACCTCCACGATGCGACCCTCGTCGACCGTTGCAATGACGGCCTGCGAGCAGGTGCCCTGGCAGGTATGGGTTATAGTCTTCTTCATTCGAATCGTTTTTTGAGATAAAAAGAGGGCCTGAAGGGGTTAGCCTCCGAGCCCTCGGAATCAATCGTTCGTTGCTCCTACTGCTGCTGCAGACCCGAAGGATCGGCAACTACCATATTCTTGTCGATGCGCAGCGTCACGTTGCCATCCACCTCGATCAGGAGGGTCGTCTCCTTGACCTCCTTCACCACGCCGTAGATACCGCCGGCGGTGATGATCTTATCGCCCTTCTTCAGAGCGTTACGGAACTCCTGCATCTGCTTGCGGCGCTTGGCCTCGGGACGCCACATAAAGAGCCACATCACGAGGAACATCAGGCCAATCATAATCAGGAAGCTGTACTGCTGCAGGAAGCCGGGCTGCGGCTCCACGGGAGCAACTTGAAGGAAATTAATCATTGTTTTCTCTCTTTTATTGGTTTATCTTATTTTGCAAATATAGTGCTTTTTCTTCGCTTTCGCAAATCGGCTATTCGACATCGGCTTCGACCCACAAGGTGAGCGGCTTGCCACCCTGCGATGTATAGAGCTGCAGCCGCTTGAGCTGCCAACCCCACTCGCCACGCGCATCGAAACGAAGGCGGAGCTGCATCGTCGAATCGGGCATAAGGGGCTGAGGCTCATAGTCGAGCGTCGTGCAGCCACAGGTGCGCTCGATGTGGGTAATAACCAACGGCTTCGACGAGCTGTTCGTAAGTTGCAGGGGCTTGGTGGCAATTTCGCCCTCCGACATCCGTCCGAAACGAACCGTATCGGAGCCGCCCGCAACAAAAGTCTGGTCGTCGATGGTTATCTTTTGGCCGAAAGGGGCACGATAGCTCGCGGCAGGGGTTCCGCCACAAGCCACCATCAGCAACCCTACGACCAACAAGAACCAACCGCGCACCATCCCGAGCCTCATTACATACGCTCGGGAACGTCGATACCGAGCAGCTTCATACCCTTGCGGATCACCGAAGCGACCGTAGCGGCGAGCTGCAGACGCAACTTGCGCACCTCGCCATTCTCCTCCTTGAGGATCGAGTGGTCGTGGTAGTAGCCGTTGAAGTTCTTGGCCAGCTCATAGACATAGGCACCGATGATCGAGGGGGCAAAATTCTCACCGGCAGCCGCCACCGTAGCGGGGTACTCGGCGAGCATCTTCACCAGCTCGATCTCCTCGGGCAGGTACTCGGCCTCGGCCTTCGAATCGTAGGCGATACCCGCCTCGGCAGCCTTGCGCAGCACCGAGCAGATGCGGGCGTGGGTGTACTGGATGAAGGGGCCCGTGTTGCCGTTGAAGTCGATCGACTCGCGGGGATCAAAGAGCATCGTCTTCTTGGGGTCCACCTTGAGGATGAAGTACTTCAAGGCGCCCAGACCGACCATCGTCGATACGGCTAACGCCTCCTCCTCCGAGCAGCCGTCGAGCTTGCCCAGCTCGGCCGACATCTCGCGAGCCGTCTGTACCATATCCTCGATCAGGTCGTCGGCATCGACCACCGTACCCTCGCGCGACTTCATCTTGCCCTCGGGCAGCTCAACCATACCATACGAGAGGTGGGTGATGTGGTCGCTCCACTCGGCATAACCGAGCTTCTTCAGCACGAGCTTGAGCACCTGGAAGTGGTAGTTCTGCTCGTTGCCCACGACATAGATCATATCGTCGAGCTTGTTATCCTCGAAGCGGCGGAAGGCCGTACCCAGGTCCTGCGTCATATAGACCGACGTACCATCACCACGCAACAGAAGCTTCTCATCGAGCCCCTCGCCCGTCAGATCGATCCATACCGAGTTATCCTCGCGGCGGTAGAACACCTCCTTGGCCAGACCCTCCTCAACGAGCGTCTTACCCAGCAGGTAGGTCTGCGACTCGTAATAGACCTTGTCGAAATCGACGCCCAGCGCCTTGTAGGTCACATCGAAGCCCTCATAGACCCAGCCGTTCATCGTGCTCCAGAGCGTGCGGACAGCCTCGTCACCCGTCTCCCACTTGCGCAGCATCTCCTGAGCACCGCGCATAATCGGGGCGTTCTTCTTGGCCTCCTCCTCCGACTGGCCCTCGGCTACGAGCTGCTTGATCTCGGCCTTGTAGTGCTTGTCGAACTCGACATAGTACTTACCCACCAGGTGGTCGCCCT
>JAUMXM010000012.1 GCA_030529085.1 Rikenellaceae bacterium
GAAGCCCAGCGCACGGTGCCAAGCCATGCGGGTCTCCTTCCACTTGTTCCACCAATCCATCTCGGTGCCCGGGCGTACAAAGAACTGCATCTCCATCTGCTCGAACTCGCGCATGCGGAAGATGAACTGACGCGCCACGATCTCGTTGCGGAAGGCCTTACCGATCTGTGCGATACCGAACGGCAACTTCATGCGGCCGGTCTTCTGCACATTGAGGAAGTTTACGAAGATACCCTGTGCCGTCTCGGGACGGAGGTAGATCGTGTTGGCACCCTCGGCCGTCGAACCCATCTGGGTCGAGAACATCAGGTTGAACTGGCGCACCTCGGTCCAGTTGCGCGTACCCGAAATCGGGCAGACAATCTCGCAATCGAGGATGATCTGGCGCAGCTCGTCGAGGTTGTTGGCATTCAGGGCCTCGGCAAAGCGGTTGTGGATCTCGTCACGCTTGGCAGCCACCTCCAGCACGCGGGGCGACGTAGCGCGGTACTGCGCCTCGTCGAACTGCTCCTTGAAGCGCTTGCGGGCCTTCTCGACCTCCTTCTCGATCTTCTCGTCCTGCTTGGCCATCCAATCCTCGATCAGCACATCGGCACGATAACGCTTCTTCGAATCCTTGTTGTCGATCAGCGGATCGTTGAAGGCGCCCACGTGGCCCGAAGCCTCCCAGGTCTTGGGGTGCATAAAGATAGCGGCATCGAGACCCACGATGTTCTCGTGGAGCTTGACCATCGAATCCCACCAATAACGCTTGATGTTGTTCTTCAGTTCGACACCGTTCTGACCATAGTCATACACGGCACCCAGACCGTCGTAAATCTCGCTCGAGGGGAATACAAAACCGTACTCCTTGCAGTGAGCAACCAATTTCTTAAAGAGTTCTTCCTGTGTCATAGTTATATCGTGTTTTTTTGTTTTTCGCTTCTAACCTACAAAGATACAAAAAAGTGCATAAAAAAAGGGACATAAGTCCCTTTATTTTTTCATAGTCCTGTTTTTCCTACAAAAGACCCTCGGCCTTGAACGAAAAGTTCCCCTCGCGTGCCAAAATCAGGTGGTCCAAAAGGCGAATATCGAAGAGGGCGCAGGCCTCCTTCAGGCGGCGTGTCAGGCGGCGATCCTCCTCGCTCGGCGAGGCTGCCCCCGAGGGGTGGTTGTGGACCAAAATCAGGCGCGTGGAGAGGAGCTCCAAGGCGCGCTTAACGACCAACTTGTAATCGACCACCGTACCCGTAACACCCCCCTGGCTAAGCTTATAGCGCTCGATGACACGGTTCGAAGAGGTGAGGTAGATTGCCCAGCACTCCTCGTGCTCGAGCTGCTCCAACATGGGGGCCATCATCCGCGCCACATCCTCGCTCGAGGTGATCACCTCGACGGCATTCTCCTCGGCAACGGCTACACGTCGTCCAAGCTCCATGGCGACCAACAAGGTGTGGGCCTTCGTACGCCCCATACCGCCAACCATTCGAAGACGCGACGGGGTCATTCGTGCCAAAGCGGCCAACGAGCCCGCCTCCTCGAGCAGCGCATGCGCCGTCGAAGCAGAGCCAACGAGCAAGGCCAGCAGATCCTCGTCGGAGAGGGCACTCGCTCCACGCAAATCGATCACATCGCCTGTTTGATGCAACATAGCCATACTTTTTTTGAGCGGTTATAAAATAAAAAAAGGCGCACCTATTGCGCCTGACGTTCCTGTTTACGGGGTTGCTCCTGCTGACGCTCCAACCTGTCGAAGCGATCGAGCATCGAGGCACACTGCTCGTCGGTCATAAAGTTGGCCACCGAGTAGGCTGCATGTTGCTCGGCCTCCTTCTTCGAGTCGCCGGCACCGTGTCCCATCTCCATCCCGTTGATCAAGACCTTCGTGTAGAAGACCGGATGGTTGGGTTTGTACTCCTTGTCGCGGTCGGTCTGGAACGAGATTTTGTAGCGATTCTTCTGGCACCACTCGATCAGACGGCTCTTGAAGTCGGTCTCCGAGTCCGACAACAGATCGACATTGAGGTGGTTGGCATAGATATCGTTGATGAGCAGGCGATTGACAAAATCGTAGCCCTGATCGAGGTAGATGGCACCCATCATTGCCTCGAAGGCATCGCCGAAGATGTGCTTCTGAGCGGCGCCCTGCACATGGTTCGAGATCAGATGACGATCCAGCCCCAGCTCTTCGGCCAGGTGGTTGAGCGACTGACGCGAGACGATCTTCGAGCGCAGCTGCGTCAGGAAACCCTCGTCGCGGTCGGGGTACTCTATGAAGAGGTAATCCGAGGTAACCGCCTCGATGACGGCATCGCCCAGATACTCCAAGCGTTCGTTGTTGATCGAGCGACCATCCTCCAACTGAATCGAGGCCGACTTATGGATCAGCGCCAACTTATAAAGTTCGATGTTGCCCGGCAGAAAGCCGAACATATCATCGATCATCGCGTAGAACTCCTTATCGGCTCCGAAGCGACGACGCAGGGGGCGTAACAAGAAATCCAGCACGGCCTATCGGTTGTTTTCAGATTCGTATTTGCGGAAGATGAGCGTCGAGTTGTGACCACCGAAGCCAAACGTGTTGCTCAGCGTAGCACGCACCTTGCGGCGCTGGGCACGGTCGAGCGTCAGGTTCAGATTCGAGGGGATCTCGGGGTCGAGTTCACGGCAGTTGATCGTGGGAGGCACCACATCGCGCGTCAGCGCCATCACGCAGGCCAGGGCCTCGACGGCACCCGTAGCACCCAGCAGGTGGCCGTGCATCGACTTCGTGGAGGAGATGTTGATGGCGGGCAGTGCCTCGCCGAAGACCTCCTGGAGGGCCTTGATTTCGGCCACATCGCCCAGCGGCGTAGAGGTGCCGTGGGTGTTGATATAGTCGATATCCGACGGCTCGAGCTTGGCATCGCGCAGCGCGTCGCGCATCGACTTGATGGCACCGCGACCCTCGGGGTGAGGTGCCGTAAAGTGGTAAGCATCGGCCGAATAGCCACCGCCGACCACCTCGCAATAGATCTTGGCACCGCGCGCCAGGGCGTGGTCCAGATCCTCGAAGATCAGCGCAGCACCACCCTCGCCCACGACAAAGCCGTCGCGGTTCTTATCGAAGGGGCTCGAGGCGTAGCGGTACTCGTCGTTGCGGGTCGAGAGGGCGTGCATGGCGTTGAAGGCACCGATGGTCACCTCATTGACCGTGGCATCCGAGCCACCTACAACCAACACGTCGGCACGACCATAGCGTACCAGCTCCATGGCGTTGATCATCGCGTGATTCGACGAAGCGCAAGCCGAGACAATCGAGTAGTTGGGGCCCATAAAGCCGTGACGCATCGAGATAAAGCCGGCCGCGATGTCGATAATCATGCGGGGAACAAAAAAGGGGCTAAACCGAGGAGTGTTACCCCCCTCGGCATAGCCCACAGATTCATCGAAGAAGGATTTCACTCCTCCGATACCCGAACTCCAAATCACACCGCAACGCTCTTTGTCGAGCTTTTCGAGATCGAAAGCGGCATCTTCGACAGCCTGATTCGAAGCAATCAGTGCATACTGGGTAAAGAGGTCGTAGTGACGAACCTCCTTACGATCGAAGTAATCGGTCGGGTTGTAATTTTTAACTTCGCAAGCAAACTTTGTCTTAAATTTTTCGGTATCGAAGTGGGTAATCGGTGCGCAAGCCGAACGGCCTGCTTCCAGATTCGAAAAATACTCTTCGATGGTATTACCCAGCGGGTTAATCGTACCAATACCTGTAATAACTACTCTTCTCTCCGACATAACATATTTAATATAACAAAGAACTTGCCGCGAAGGCTGAATGTGCTAATTATTTCTTCTGAGCCTCGATGAAAGCGATAGCATCACCTACGGTCGAGATGTTCTCGGCAGCCTCATCGGGAATCTGCAGATCGAAAGCCTTCTCGAACTCCATGATGAGCTCAACGGTATCCAGCGAATCGGCACCCAGATGGTTCGTGAAGCTGGCCTCGGGTACTACCTCCGACTCCTTAACACCCAGTTTGTCAACGATGATCTCGACAACTTTAGCTTGAATTTCAGACATAACTTTAAGTTTTTAGTTAAACAATTATTAAGTGTTGAAAATGTTTTCTTACCTAATATGGCGCAAAAATAACACTTTTTTTATTACTTTTGGCAAAAGAGAGCGATTTTTTTGTAACAAAAATTCGGACATATAGAACAATCTATGTATTAACAAATTAATACACAATACTTTATGAAACTCTTACTAATCTCGAATTCAACCAATGCCGGCGAGGAATACCTGCGCTACCCGCTGCCCGCCATCGAACAATTCCTGCAGGGCGTGACCGAAATCGTATTCGTTCCCTACGCAGCCGTCACCTTCTCCTACGCAGCCTACGAAAAGAAGGTGCAGGATCGCCTCTCGGAGATCGGCATCCGCGTTAAATCGGTACACCGCGCCAAGAATCCCGCCAAGATGATTCGCGAGGCGCAGGCCATCTGCGTGGGTGGTGGCAACACCTTTGCCCTGACGAAGAAGATGCAGGAGCAGGGGCTGATGAAGGCCATCCTGAAGAAGATCAAGGAGGGAACCCCCTATGTAGGTTGGTCGGCAGGCTCGAACGTAAGCTGCCCGACGATCTGCACGACGAACGATATGCCCATCGTTGAGCCGGAGTCGTTCCGCGCCATCGGTGCCATCCCCTTCCAGATCAACCCCCACTACCTCGACGCCAACCCCGAGGGTCACGCCGGCGAGACGCGCGAGCAGCGCATCCTGGAGTATATCCAGGCCAACCCGAAGCGTTGGGTTGTCGGTCTGCGCGAGGGTTGCATCCTGCGCTACGAGAACGAGAAGCTCGAGCTGATCGGCCAGCGTCCGATGCGCATCTTCCGCAAGGGTGTCGAGACCTTCGAGATCCAGGCGGGCGACGATCTGCAGTTCTTATTTAATAAATAGGTATGAAAGTCTTTATTGCCGGACTGGGTCTGATAGGCGGTTCGCTCGCCCTTGCACTCAAGGATCGGGATCTGTGTTGCGAGGTGCTGGGAGCAGAGGCCGACGAGGAGCGTGCCTCTGAGGCGCTGCGCCTGGGGCTCGCCGACCGCATCGTCCCGTTCGAGGAGGGTGTCGAGGAGGCCGACCTGACGGTGCTGGCAACCCCTGTCGATCAGATTCCGATCCTGGCTATCAAGGCCCTCAACCGCGTAAAGTCGAACCAGATCGTAATCGATATGGGCTCGACAAAGGAGGAGCTCTGCGAGGTGATCTCCTGCCATGCGGCTCGTGGTCGTTTCGTCGCCACCCACCCGATGTGGGGTACCGAGTATAGCGGCCCGAAGGCGGCCGTACACGGAGCTTTTGCCGGCCGTACGGTGGTCCTCTGCGACACGACCAAGAGCGACGAAGATGCCACACAAACCATCGAGAAGCTCTTCCGCGCGCTCGAGATGCCCATCATCTACATGGATGCCGAGGAGCACGACCTGCATGCCGCCTACGTCTCGCACATCTCCCACATCACCTCCTTTGCCCTGGCCAACACCGTCCTGGAGAAGGAACGCGAGGATCGCCACATCTTCGACCTGGCGGGTGGTGGTTTCGAGAGCACGGTACGTCTGGCCAAATCCTCATCGAAGACCTGGGTACCGATTCTGTTGCGCAACAAATACAACGTTTTGGATGTGCTGCGCGAACATATCCACCAGCTGCAACTTCTGCGCAAAGCGATCGAGCGCGACGACAGCGAGGAGCTCACGGAGATGATCGACCGCGCCAACTCGATTCAGCGCATCATCCACTAAAGCGCCATGGCGGAGGGAGCTATCGATCGTGCCCGCATCGGGCGTCTGGGCGAGGAGGCTACGGTGGCCTACCTGCGCCGCAACGGCTATGAGATCTGCGCCCGCAACTGGCGCGAGGGGCACTACGAGCTCGATATTGTCGCCAGGAAGCGAGGGGTACTCCACCTTGTGGAGGTCAAAACGCGCAAGGCCGAGGGGTTAACCACACCCCTCGATGCCATGCACCCCGACAAGATTCGCGCGCTGCATCGCGCCGCAGCGCGCTACATGGCCACGGCCGGCCGTCGCTACGACGGTTATGAGGTGCAATTCGACCTGGCGGCCGTTGAGATCGACACCGAAGAACGGCTGCAAATCGACTTCATCGAGCAGGTCGCTCAATACGATTGGTAGCCCAAAGAGTTTTGGATATTGACATTTTTGTATTACATTTGCAACTGTTAAGCAACGATTCAGAGGCAGAATTATGTGGTTGTACGACCTGATTATGCTACTTTATGCAGCCCTGATCCGGCTTGTATCGCTCAAGAACAAGAAGGCTCAGCTGTGGTGTGAGGGGCGTCGAGCCATCTTCGAGCGCATGCGTGACAAGATTGACCCGACAGCCCGCATAGTCTGGATTCATGCCGCATCGCTCGGCGAATTCGAACAGGGAAGACCCCTCATCGAGGAGATCCGCCGAAGCCATCCCGAATACAAAATTCTGCTTACCTTCTTCTCTCCCTCGGGCTACGAGGTCCGCAAGGACTATGCGGGTGCCGATTACATCTTCTACCTGCCGATCGACACGCGTCGCAATGTACGCCGCCTGCTCGACATCACCCACCCCGAGGTGGTTATCTTCGTCAAATACGAATTCTGGCTCAACCTGCTCACCGAGCTGCGCCGTCGCTCGATTCGCACCTTTGTGGTCTCGTCGATCTTCCGCCGCAATTCGGTCTTTTTCCGCTTCTACGGCGGCCTTTGGCGCGAAGCGTTGGAGACCTTCGAAGTGCTCTTCGTGCAAAACGAGGAGTCGAAAGAGCTGCTTGCCGAGCTGGGCTTCGACAACGCCACCATCGCCGGCGATACGCGCTTCGACCGCGTAGCCGAGATTGCCCGCGCAGCCAAGAAAATCGACCTCGTAGAGCGTTTCCGCGGCGATAAACGCCTCTTTATCGCCGGCTCGACCTGGGGCCCTGACGAGGAGCTGCTCATCCCGCTCATGAACGACAATCCATCGCTCAAATTCCTCATCGCCCCCCACGAAATGGACGAGGGTCGCATCGAGCACCTCATCAAGAGTTGCCGAGGGGGTGCCGTGCGCTATACGCAGGCCCATGCCGAGAGCGACCTCGAGGGGGCACAGTTGCTGATCCTCGACACGGTAGGCATCCTCTCGTCGGCCTATGGCTATGCCACCTGGGGTTACATCGGAGGCGGCTTCGGTGTCGGCATCCACAACACATTGGAGGCGGCCACCTTCGGTCTTCCGATCGCCTTTGGCCCCAACTACACGAAATTCAAGGAGGCTTGCGACCTGAAACATATCGGCGCCGCCGCATCAGTCACCTCGTATGAGGAGTTAGCAGCCTGGTTTGCCCCCCTGCGCGACAACGAGCAGCAGCTGACCGAGACCTCACGTGCCGCCCGCGACTACACGCGCCGCCATCAGGGAGCCACGAAGCTCATCACGCAAACCATCTTCTCGCATTAGCGATACAACGATCATAAAAAAAGGGAGCTGCTCGCCCCCTTTTTTTATGGATTAAAACCACTCGCCAAGTTGCTCCTTAGCGAGGGTGTGCACCTCGCATCGGCCTATTTCGCGGGGCACAATCAGATGAATCTGAGCCCCTTCGCTCTTCTTATCCTTCCCCACCTCCTTCAAAAGCTTCGCCATCGGCACGGGTGACGCCAAGACAAATCCCAGGCGGATCAAAAGGCGCACCACGCGATCGCGCACCGCGCTATCGAGGAGCCCCATCTTCACAGCCGCATCGCAGATCAGAGCCGTACCGAGGGCCACCGCCTCGCCGTGATTCATTTCGCGCGAGGACTTCTCGACGGCATGCGCCAACGTATGGCCCAAATTCAACAGACGACGATCGCCCGACTCGCGTTCATCGCGCTCGACAATCTCGGCCTTGACACGCACCGCCGAACGCACAGCCGCCGCCAACAGCTCGGTATCGCTGCGCAACTCCTCGAAGGAGCTGCGCTCCAGGCGCTCGAACATGGCGCTGTCGCCGATAATCGAGGCCTTGACAATCTCGGCCAGGCCGGCGCGGAACTCACGCGGCGGGAGCGAAGTGAGGGTCTGCGGATCGCAAATCACAAATTCGGGTTGCGTAAAGCAGCCCACCATATTTTTGTAGCCGTCGATATTGACGCCATTCTTACCCCCCACCGAGGCATCGACCTGTCCCAAGAGGGTCGTAGAGATAAAGCCGAACGAGAGGCCGCGCATGTAGATCGAGGCAACGAGTCCCGCCACATCGGTCACAATACCGCCACCGACGGCCAACAAGAAGGTTTTGCGGTCGGCACCGAGGGCTATCAGGCGGCGAACAATCTGCTCGACCGTCTGGAGGGTCTTCATCGACTCGCCACGCCCCACCATGATCTTTTCGTAGGGGAGCATATCGCCATAGAGGCGGTCGATATTGGCATCGGTGATGACCACCACACGTCGATCGCCCACCAAAGCCGGGAGCAATTCGCGCGCCGAGCCGATATAAACACAGCTCGTAGAACGGACTATAAAATCGGGATTCATCGTTTAACTCTAATTTGCGCCCTCAAATTTAAGATATTTTCAAAGAAAATAACTACATTTGTGCGTCAAAAAAATTCTCTATGCAAAAATTGCGTAACATTGCGATCATCGCCCACGTCGATCACGGCAAAACGACCCTCGTGGACAAGATGATTCTAGCAGGTCACATCCTGCGCGATAACGCCAAATCGAGTGGCGACCTGATTCTGGACAACAACGACCTGGAGCGTGAACGAGGCATCACGATTCTCTCGAAAAACGTCTCGGTTATCTACAAAGATTATAAAATCAACATCATCGACACCCCGGGCCACGCCGACTTCGGTGGCGAGGTGGAGCGCGTGTTGAACATGTGCGACGGTGTACTGCTGCTGGTCGATGCCTTCGAGGGCACGATGCCCCAGACCCGTTTCGTGCTGCAGAAGGCCCTCTCGCTGGGCAAGAAACCGATCGTGGTGGTCAACAAGGTCGATAAGCCCAACTGCCGTCCCGAGGTGGTCAACGAGCAGGTCTTCGACCTGATGTTCACACTCGACGCCACCGAGGAGCAGCTCGACTACAAGACGATCTACGGCTCGGCCAAGCAGGGCTGGATGTCGCACCGATGGAACGAGCCGACCGACTCGATTGTACCCCTGCTGGATGCCATCATCGATGAGATTCCCGAGCCCGAGACGGTCGAGGGTACGCCCCAGCTGCTCATCACCTCGCTCGAGTTCTCCTCCTATACGGGTCGCTCGGCGGTGGGTAAGCTCACGCGTGGTACGCTGCGTGCCGGTCAGAACGTCACCCTCGCCAAGCGCGACGGCAAGACCCTCGTAAAGACCCGCATCAAGGATCTAATGGTCTTCGAGGGGCTCTCGAAGAAGAAGGTCGAGGAGGTGCAGTGCGGCGAGATCTGCTCGCTGATGGGTATCGAGGGCTTCGAGATCGGCGACACGATCTGCGACTACGAGAATCCCGAGCCGCTCCCCCCGATTGCTATCGACGAGCCGACCATGTCGATGCTCTTCACGATCAACAACTCCCCCTTCTTCGGCAAGGATGGTAAGTTTGTCACCTCGCGCCACATCAAGGAGCGCCTGGACCGCGAGCTGGAGAAGAACCTCGCCCTGCGTGTCACGCCGGGTCTGACGGCCGACTCGTTCAACGTCTTCGGTCGCGGCGTGTTGCACCTCTCGGTCCTGATCGAGACGATGCGCCGCGAGGGGTATGAGTTGCAGGTGGGCCAGCCCCGCGTAATCATCAAGGAGATCGACGGCGTGAAGTGCGAGCCGGTCGAGGAGATGACCGTAGACTGCCCCGAGGAGTATTCGGGCACGGTCATCGAGCTGACGACCCGCCGCAAGGGTACGATGACCAACATGACCACCAACGGCGACCGTGTGCGCCTCGAGTTCGACATCCCCTCGCGCGGTATCATCGGTCTGCGCTCGAATATGCTCACCGCTACAGCCGGCGAGGCGATTATGACCCACCGTCTGCGCGGCTTTGAGCCCTGGTGCGGCGAGATCGAGATGCGCACCAACGGCTCGATTATCGCCTCCGAGACGGGTACGGCCTACGCCTACTCGATCGACAAGCTGCAGGATCGCGGTCGCTTCTTCATCGCCCCGATGGACCCCGTCTACGAGGGTCAGGTGATCGGCGAGCATACGCGCCAGAACGACATTGCGGTCAACGTCACGAAGGCCAAGCAGCTGACCAACATGCGCGCCTCGGGCTCGGACGAGAAGAGCGTAATCGTACCCCCGAAGATCTTCTCGCTGGAGGAGGCCTTGGAGTACATCAAAGAGGATGAATATGTGGAGGTCACCCCCCACTCGATGCGCCTGCGCAAGATCCTGCTCCACGAGGTCGATCGCAAGCGTGCCGCCAAGAGCGAATAAACCTTAAAACAACCAACCGATATGAAAAAAGTAGGTATTGCCAGCGATCACGCCGGCTATGAGATGAAAGAGTTTGTCGTGGGTTACCTCCAGGCCAAGGGCTTCGAGGTCTATGACTTCGGTACCCACTCGCCCGAGAGTGTCGATTATGCCGACTACGGCCACCCGCTGGCCGAGGCTGTCGAGAAGGGTGATGTGGAGTGCGGCGTAGGTCTTTGCGGCTCGGGTGAGGGTATCTCGATGACCCTGAACAAGCACCAGGGCATTCGTGCCGGCTTGTGCTGGTTGCCCGAGATTGCCCACCTGATTCGTCAGCACAACAACGCCAACGTCGTGGTGCTGCCCGCCCGCTTCATCTCGAACGACGAGGCTGTTGCGATTCTCGACGAGTACTTCTCGACCGACTTCGAGGGTGGTCGCCACGAGGCACGCATCAACAAGATTCCGTTGCAGTAATCAACCCCCTGCAACAAGAAAACCCCTCTGCCGCAGCAGAGGGGTTTTTTATTTTTCCAACATCGGTTTAGAGTTGATAGATGTAGGGCGAGTCGATTCGTCGTGCCTTCGATTCGTCGTCGAAGAGGCCAAAGACGGTCGAGCCACTGCCCGACATCGCCGCATAGATGGCCCCCGCCTCGAGCAACGACTCCTTCGCCGCGCGAATCACGGGGTGGGCGGCAAAGATATGGGGCTCGAAGTCGTTCTTCACACTCACCTGCCACGCCGCAATCGGGGCCTGCAACCGCTCGCGCAGCGACACGGCAGGCACGGCCGGTTTCACACCACCATAGGCCTCGCGCGTCGAGACCCCCTCATCGGGCTTGATGAGCACCAACCACAGCCCGGCAAGGGGCAGTTCGATCGGCTCCATCTTCTCGCCGCGCCCCGTGCAGAGTTGGAGCGTATTGCGCACAAAGAAGGCGGTATCGCTCCCCAGCTCGGCGGCCAGGTCGATCAAGGTCGCCTCGTCGAGTTGCAACGCAAAGAGCTCGTTGAGTGCCAAGAGCACCATCGTACCATCGGCCGAGCCGCCTCCCAATCCTGCCCCGAAGGGAACACGCTTATCGAGTGTGATGCTCACACCCTCGATGCCGTAACGCTCCTGCATCAGCTTGTAGGCCTTCAGGCAGATATTCTTCTCGGCAGGGCAATCGACCGCGAGGCCGCGATTCTCGAAAAAGCAGCCCGTACCCACGATGCGCTCGACCTCCAACTCGTCGTAGAGCCCCAAAACGGGCACCATCACCGTCTCCAACTCGTGAAAACCATCCTCGCGCCGACGCAACACGTCAAGCCCGAGGTTTATTTTACAATTTGCGCGTAACTTCATAAAGCAAAGATAGGAAATTTCTCGGCAAACCCACCCCATCGGATAAAAAAGATGGAGAGGAAGCCAGGTTAGTAGGACTTCCTCTCCGGTGAACTTTTTAAAAACACTCCTATATAACGCTTATGATAAGAGCCAAAATGAAAGTTCGAAGGTTTATTATTCTTTTTTTGTTTTTTTATTTACGCGTCAGCGTGGTCAAATTGCGGAACATATCCCAATTACCGAGGTTTGAACTGCTCGACGGAGTTGCCGAAGAGTAAGCACCAAAGGTGATACCGTTCGTCTCGCCACCTTCCGGCCAACCTGGGTTATTAAAGGGCTGCACCTCAAGGGTTGTCGCATTCACATATACAAACTTGATACCGTAGCCCGACTTTATTTGATGGAGAATATAACCATTGCTGGAGTTGAGCGTCAATACGATATAATAGGCTGACACTCTGCCAATCGCCTGCGATTCGAGCGTAATATAAGCATCCGTATCGGTCTCTACATAGTTTACGGGAATCGTAAAGCCGCCCAATTCACAATAGTACATATCGGCTTCAGCATCATAACCAAAGGTAACATCGGCCACAATATCGGCTGCCTTACCCGAGGCGTCATAACCATAGCACGGCATATCCCAATCACCCATAAAGAGGGCCGGAGTGATAAAGCCTTGCGATACAGTAATTGTACGCAATACCTTCTCGCCACCATCGGTCAGCGAAATCGAGCCATTGCGTGCCTTGCCCGTCAGGTTCTCGCTCAGCTTCACGGTGAACGACTCGGCCGTCTTCTCGATCGTAATCCAATCGTAGGTCGTCGTCACATCCCAAGCGGGAGCTGCCAAAGGCAGGTACTCGGTCGGGGTGATCGTCACCTCGTAGGCGGCACCCTTAGACGTTTGGATGTTCTCGACCGTCACCAGGTTTACAGTACCCTGCGTCACGGGGATCTCGACGGGCTTCCAAGCCTGCTTCACAACAATCGTCGTGGCACGCGGAGCCTCATAGTTCAACTCACCGATGAGCTGAATGGCACCCTCGACAACCGTAGCACGTAGCCACGAAGCATCGGTGGGAATCTCCACCGTAGGAGCAGCGCTCGAGGTAGCATCGTAGGGGATCTCGACAGCCTCCAGACCGGCGGGATCGACAGCAACGCTCTCGGCCGACATATCGAAGAAGGCACCCTCCTGCATAATCGTCACCACCTCGGTCAGCTTACCGGCTACGATCGTAATCTTACCCGAACGGGTCAAAGCACCGTCGTACGGGCCTACCGTATAGCTCACCTGGTTGTTTGCCGTAGCACCAACCACAATCCAATCCTTGTCAGAGGTTGCCGTAAACTTGGCCTCCGTCGTATTGATCGTGATCGCTCCGCTTCCGCCATCGGCCGTGAAGCCGATGTCGGAACGGACGATCTTAAGCTCTGCCAAAGGCTCGCAATCGTCTTCGCAACCCACGAAAGCGAAAGCCACCACAGCCAGCATCAGATAAAATATCTTTTTCATAATCGTCATCGTTTGAAAGGTTTACTTTTTGGTCATCGTGTCGGGGCTGTACAGACGGCTAATCAGATACCAACCACCGTTGTTGTACAGGAAGAAGATGTCACCATACGAGCTGAGTGCAATGAACTGCAACACAATCTGACCATCCTCACCGATGTTTACAATGTCCCAACCATAACCCGGGGCAGGCATCAACGACGAACCGGAACCGGGGCAGAGGTAGGCAGGACCACGGGTCGAGTACTGACCCAGAGGCTGGTAATCCAGAGCCAGACCGCTGGTCGATTTCGAGTAGGTCACAACCACGTTGGGGAACGAGGCGTGCAGACCCGACAGATAGTAGGACTGCAAAGGCACATTCTCGGTCAAGGTCACCGTGCGCGACACGTAGCTCGAGGAGCTCGACGAAGACTTATAGCGCAGCGTATATTGACCCAGCAGGTCATTGTAGTGGATGAAGCCCTCGCGGTACCAACCGGCCAGAGCAACCTGCGTGGCAGCTCCGCTCTCGGTCACGGCATCGGTGGCCACCATCGCGCCTGCCGCAGCATCCCACTCGAAGGTGCTGGCCTGAATGCCGTTGATCGTAATCGGGTTGTAGAGGGTCATACCCTTCGACGTGAAGGCGAAAGGATACTCCTCATAGGCACCCTGGGTGTCACCCGTCGGGTAGTAGATCAGCTTGTTGCCGCTATCGGCAGCGTAGATGATGATGTCGTTCGAGCCATCACCTTCGCCTTCGCCCTCACCCTCGGCGGGAGCAACCACGCCCTCGGTCCAACGGTAACCCGTGTAAAGCTTGGCGTTTACCTCCTCCTGGATCGTCTTGATGGCGGTGATGCAGGATACGATATCCTCCTCGAGAGCCGTGAAGACAATGCGGTTGTCGGTCTTGATTCCGCGGAAGACCATACGCTTGGCGTCGCCCTCGATGTAGGCCCACTCGAAATCGCCACCATAGACGTTCTCGGCATACTCATCGGGATCCGACAGGTAGTGGATGTAGTCGTTAAAGGTATCGAAGGTGAGCACAACACTCGACGAAGCATTGATCGAGTAGTGGCTCGTAATCGTCTTCGAGGGGTCGGTAGCGACCTCCGAAGTTACCGTCACGTTACCATCGGCATCGAAAGTTGCCGCATAGGTAACACCGCCGGGGAAGTAGGTCGATGAGAAGCTGGGATAATACTCAATCATCCAGCCATTGGCAGCCGAGGTAAGCAGCTGCTTGCACTCCTGCATCTTCTGCTCCAGACGCTCCGAGGCGGAGGCATCGAATACCTCCTCAACCTCGTTCACGCAGCTCGTCATCGCAAAGGCGAGCACCGAGAACAATGCTGTATAAAGTATCTTTTTCATCGCTTTAGAATCAATTAAAGTTCGACCAATCAATATTCTCGATGTCGTTGTAGCGACGGGCCAGCGAAGTACGCATTGCCTCTACGTCGATATTCCAAACATCCTTCATATACGTCTTCACGATAGCCAACTTACGCTGGATGCGATCGGCACCCTCCGCACCTGCCATCTGCAGACGAGCATTCCACTGTGCATCGTTCATCGAGAGGTAGTTCGAATAGACCTCCACGAAGTCCTCGTGGGTAGCACTCGAAGCATAGGGGGTAATGAAACCGAGTCGTGCAGCCTCCTGCTCCGAAACCGAAGTCCACTGAGCCGAATAGTCACCCTTCGAGATGATGTTGAAATCCTGCGGATACTCCTTCTTCTGGTGCAGGATGTGGGCAAACTCGTGGTGGATCGTGTGCAAGTAGTAGTAGTTGAAGTCATCCACACTCTTGATCGATACGGTGTAACCCTCCGACTCATCAACACCATTGTTGTAGTTGATCGTCACGTAGTTCTCCAGCCAGTTACCTACATAGAGCGTAATCTTCAAACCACCCTCGGCTGTACCCAGCGTTACGGTTCCCGCCGTGGGGTCGTGCGCACCCGAACCAATCACCATGATCACACGCGGCGAGTGTTCGCGCATAAAGTGTACATCCGACTGCTCGGTATAGAGGTCGAGCCAGAGGTAACGCACGGCCTTGGCCAGGATGCGGCAATAGAGCTCGCGCGCCGGAATCAAATCGTAGTTCTGATTCGTCTCAATATCCTCGTAGCGATAGAGGAAACGAATGTTGAAGGGTGCCCGGTAGTTATCCTCGAGCCAGCGATCGAAGTCGGTCTCGGCGTTGATCGACTCCTTGATCACGCTTTCACGGCTCAACTTATCCTCACTGCAGCCACAGAAGAGGGCCGAAACAGCAAGCAGGGCAATATATAACATAGATTTTTTCATAACTTCATCTTTTTCGGTTAATGACACTTATTTACCGAGGATTGGCGGGGATACCAGCCGAGATTACGGCGCTGGGCAGCTGAACAGCCAGACGCTTATCGTACGGCTCGATCGTCACATTCTCGGCAGCATCTACAATGTGCGTAAAGGCAACACCGTAGCGCTTCAGGTCGAGCGCGCGATCACCTTCGTGAATCGTTAACGTACGACGAGCGTGCAAGCAAGCCTGTACCAGACCATTCTGCGTACCCTCGGCAATGGGGAAGCGCGAAGCGAAGGTCAGCGAATTAACCGACTCACCGGCTGCATAGTACTCAACAATCTGATCCACGCTGAGCTCACGCGTATAACCAGCCTGCTTGTAGAAGTAATTCAGGTCGCGTACGGCATTCTCGAAGTCACCGGCCATGGCATAAGCCTCGGCACGATCGACGATCGTCTTCTCGACCGTGAAGGGAACCGTGATTACATAAGGCTGACCAATACCCTGTACGATATCCGTGTACATGAAGTACTCGTACTGCTTCGGCACGAACATCGAGGTGTTCTGGTTCTGGAAGATGGGGAAATCACCGAAGAAAGGCAGTTGCGAACCCCAAGGGCCACCACTCTGGGCGGTCTCGTTGATCTTGTTGCGCGTCGTAACATAGCGACCGCTAAAGAGACGACCGGACAAACTACTTACACCCTGGACAAAGAGGTTTGCAGCCTCATCGGTCGTGTTGTACGCATTGGTATACTCGGCGGGAGTTGAACCGGCCTCGTTGAAGGCCTCCCAATTGCGGAAATTCGGGGTGGGATCTTCACCGATGGCAGCCGTTGCGCAAGCAACAGCCTGCTCATACTTACCATAATAGAGGTAGAACTTGGCAGCAAATGCGTTGGCAGCCTTCGTCGTGAAGTGATACTTAGGCTTGTCATACTTCGTATCGTCGATCAGAGGAATACCGGCCTCGAGGTCGGCAGCGATCATTGCATAAACGTCGGCAACCGTACCACGCTCATAATCCACAAAGACCGTCTTCTCGGGCTTCGTTACGTAGGGAATACCAGCATCGGTGGCACTCGTCTCGGGGTTGTAAGCCTGGCAGAAGGTGTTGCAAAGCGTAAAGTGTGCATAAGCGCGGCAGAGCAGCGCCTCACCCTTCTGGGGAGCAATCTCCTCGGGGGTCGCCTTACCCGTGGCAATCATCTCCTCGACACCTTCCAAAGCGTGGTTCGCCGAAGCGATCGCTCTGTAATTGGCATTCCAAATCTCCTCGGGCGAATCGAACGAGGTGCTCGAAATATTCTGGAACAGGTAGGCATCCTCCCAGAGATCATTCGACACATTGAACTTCTTACCACGGTCATCCGTGTTATCCGACATCTGCTCCAACACGACAATCGGCAACACCTCCGAATAGGCCGAAACCAACATCATCTTCACCTTCTCGGGCGTGTCGATCGTAGTACGGTTATCCGGCATCTCATCCAGAAAATCGTTACACGAAACAAGCATAGCCGAGCCGGCCGCAAGCAGCGCGAACTTATTGATTATATTACGAAAATTTTTCATACTCTTTCAGATTTTTAGAAACCGAACTTCAGCGTAAAGGTGAACTGACGAGCCAGCGGCGACGATACACCACCTGCCTGGTAGAACTCCGGATCCTGACCATTCAGCGACTTGTGTGCATAAACCAGGAAGGGGTTGGTCACCTGAATCTTCAGCGACAGGCTCTCGAACTTCGCACGACGAATCCACGCCTTGGGCACATCGTAGGTCAGCGAAATCTCCTTCATACGGATGAAGTCACCCTTACCGATGCGTGCGCTCGAATAGTTGTAGGCGTTGTAACCCGTGCGAACATCGTAAGCACCGTACTGACGCAGCTGACGCGAGCTGGCCAGGGTCGGGATGTTGGTAAACGCCTCATCACCGGCCACCATCCAACGATTCTTGAAGTCGTTCGACATGGCGTAGAAATCCGAGTACGACGACTTGAAGATCGGATTCAGACGAACCACATTGCCGAAACCGTAGGTCATAAAGACATTCAGACGCCAGCCCTTGTAGGTGAAGGTATTACCGAAACCACCCGTGTAAACCGGATCGGTCGGACCCTCATACTTGAGCGACTTGAGCAGCTCCTCATCGGTAGCCTGGAAGTCAATATCACCGTAGTTGTACTTATTGATCGGCTCACCGTTGATCTCGAAGGTGGGGAAGCCCTCGGTATCCAGCCCCTTGAAGGGAATCGAGAAGATCGACGAGGGAGCATAACCCTCGAGGTTGTAACCCGTACCCAGAACGAGGTCCATCACGCGAGCATCGGTCGAAAGGTTCGTAATCTTCTGCTTGCTCCACGAGAAGGTGAAGTCGGTCGTCCACTTGAAGTTCTTCTTCGCGATGTTACGCGTCGAAAGGGTGAACTCGATACCGTGCGACTTCATATCGGCGATGTTGGCATACTTCCAAACCTCACCACCTACACCGTTCGTATTCGTAAGACCCAACAGGTCGTAGTTATCACGCCAGTAAGCATCGACATCGAGGTTGATGCGGTTGTTGATCAGACCCAACGACATACCAACATTGGTCTCGTGCTTCTTCTCATAGGTCAGGTCGGCATTACCAAGCTGTGCAATCTCCAGACCCGTCTCCTTATCATCGGCCGAGGGGCGCCATGCCGAGTTCATGCTCTGAATTACGGCCGTCGAGTTGGTGATGTAATCCGGACCTGCATCGGCCGTCAGCGAGTACGAACCCTTGAAGGTCAAGTGCGAGATGACATTACGAACAGGCTCGAAGAACTTCTCCTCGTGTACGTTCCAGGCACCACCCACGTTCCAGGTCGGCAACCAACGAGCCGTACGCGACTCACCGAGGCGGTTCGTACCCTCGTAACGCATCGTACCGTTGATCGAGTAGCGACCCTTGTACGAGTAGTTCAACATACCGAAGAAGGCAGCCGAACGACGACGCGTATTCGAAAGGGTGAAGTAATCAGCGTTATCCTCTGCCTGCTTCTTGAAGGCCAGGTAGTTGTAGAATGCCTTCTCACCCTGATTGTACTGCAGACCCCAACCACGGAACCAATCGTTGGTACGATCAACCGACGTTACCTCGACACCACCATAGGCGTGTACGATGTGGTTATCGTTGAACGACTTATTCCAGGTCAGCGTATTACGCAGCGTGTAGCTGGGCGACTTAAACTCTCGCTTCTCGAAGATACCACCGTTGGGCAGAATCGTTACGGGCAGCTCGTTGAGCTTATCGGGATCGTCGTAGAGGAAGGGGTTGTTGTCGCGGATCGTTGCATCCGACATCTCACGGTAGGCGCGAGCCTGGTTCGACTCGTCCTTGATGTGGTGCTGCATCGAAGTCTGCGAATAGCGGAACGAAGCCAGCGAATTGAACTCCAGACCGGGAACGATCTTCCAATTCAGCTCACCCTGGAAACGAATATCCGTAGCATCCATCTCGATGTAGTTGTTCTGCAACTCATCCAGAATGTTGAACGACGTGTAGTTACGGGCATAATCCTCATCAGCCGACATCGTACGCGACGTATTCATGGCGAAGCTGAAGGGGTTGATATCGAAGTCACGCTTCACCTCACCGCTCACCGCATCGGTAGCCTGACCCAGCGTACCTGGAGCCTCCTGCTTACGGTAGCTACCGTTACCCAGGATATTGAGCGTCAGGTTGTCGAAAATCTTAAACGAAGTATTGGCGTTGAAGGTGTAACGCGTAACCTGGCTGCGCTCGTACCATCCCGGATCGGTCATTACCGACATCGACATGTAAGAGGTCGCACGCTCCGAACCCATCGACATACTTACCGAGTGGTTCATCATCACCGAGTTGCTGAACAGCTCGTCGAACCAGTCGGTGTTGCGGTACTCGGCCTCGCGCAGATAGCTGTTCATCGCAGCCTGAGTGTGCGGCATACCGAACAAACCATTCGTACGATCGTACTGATTGATCAGGTGGTACATCTTACCATAGACACCATACTCGCTGGCACGCAGCGTCTCGGCGTAGTTGAAGAAGCCCTTACCGCGCAACTCCTCGTAAACGCCCATCTGATCCTGCGAATTCATGATGTTGTAGTCGCGATACGAAGGCTTCAGACGCGTGGTAAACTCGCCCATATAGGTAATACGCGCGTCACCCGGGCGACCCTTCTTGGTGGTAACAACAATCACACCGGCCATAGCCTTGGCACCGTAGATCGAGGTTGCCGAACCATCCTTCAGGATGTTGATCGATTCGATATCGTCGGCATTCAGACCGGCGATAGCCGACGAAATCATCGTCACGGCATCACCCGACGAAAGCTCGTCGGCACCAACCTCCGTAACATCCTCGATGATCACACCATCGACCACCCAAAGGGGCTTCGAGTCACCCAGAATCGACGTAGCACCACGCACGCGGATCTTGGGAGCCGTACCAAAGGTTGCCGAGACGTTCTGCACCGATACACCGGCCGAACGACCCTCGAGCGAACGGCTGATATCAGCCACACCGCTCAACATCACGTCATCGGCTACCAGGCGATCCGAGGCACCCGTAAAGAGGCGCTTATCGATCTTGGTCATACCGGTTACAACGACTGCCTCCACCTCGGTGGCATCAGGAACGAGCTGTACCGACACACGCGGAGCGACAGCTATTTCCTGGGTTGCGTAACCCACATAAGAAATCACTAATTTCTGGCCAGCTCCCGCGGGGACGTTGTTGAGCACAAACCCACCGTCCAAATCGGTTGTGGTACCATTCGTCGGACGCGACTTGACCACAACGGTTGCTCCGACTGCCGGAGAACCATCTTCAGCGGTAACTGTACCGGAAACTTTCAGGTTTTGGGCCAGACCTGTTGCAAGGACTCCCAAAACAGCCATAAAGAGTAGTACAATTCTTCTCATTTGACCTTAAATTTGAGTTTAACAATAAAATTTCTGCGTTGAGAAAACTTTCAAGTGTGGCCAAAAGTATAGATTCGTATCAATATTAAAAAATTTATGGCATTTATTTATGAAGATTTCTCCGCTCTCAAAACAAACATTTGTAAATAAATCAAAGGTTAAATTTACACTTTATCATTTATTATACTATTTCATTGGTATTTCAACGTAAAAAAAGAAGATTCGATTTAACTTTGTTAGTTGTGAAAAAAGTGTAATTCGGTGTTTTTTGATATTTTTTAAGAAAGCGCGTCACCTCATTTATACTAGTTTATTAGTAGTTACAATCGGGATCTCGCTGCTATTCTGCTTTTTAAGTAGTTATATCGTTTCGTCAATTTTTGTCATTGTTATTTATGTTTTTGACAAAGAATGGGTATATTTTGACCTAAAAAGGGTATTTAACGACATAAAACCACCCCACTCGCCCGCCTTCAGCCATCCAAAAGGGGAAACAGAAAGCTAGGAAGATTGGCTAAAAATCGGCTGTAGGGCCACACAGAAGGCGATTCGGCAAAAAAACAGGAGCGCATTGCGAGACACCTATTTATATATACAAAAAGCGAAGAGAGTGGTCGATGTGCAGAAAAGGGAGGGGTTATTGCACAAAAAATTGTATTTTTGTCCTATGAAATTCCGTACCGAAATCAAAATTGCCCCCTTCGCGCGCCCCATCGACCACGCGGAGCGCATCCTCTCGCTCGGCTCCTGCTTTGCCGAGGCGATGACACAACGATTGCAAGGGGTTAAATTCCACGCCGAGGGGAACTTTGCCGGGCCGCTCTTCAACCCCGAAGTGATTGCCGACGCCATCGAGCGTGCCGCCTCGGGCTACCGCCACACCGCAGCCGAGATGCAACCCAACAGCGAGGGGCTCTACTTCTCGTTCGACGGGGCAACCCACCTCGCGGCGCCCACGGCCGAGGAGGCCGCCGCGCGCATCAACGAAGCCGACGAGGACCTGCGTCGAGCGCTGAGCGAGGCCGACACACTGATCGTAACCTTTGGTACGGCGTGGGTCTATCGACACCTCACGAGCGGAAAGATTGTGGCCAACTGCCACCGCCAAGCAGCCTCGGAATTCGAGCGCGAGCGACTCACCATCGAGGGGATTGTGGCTCGCTGGCGTTCGCTCCTGGAAGGTCCCCTGCGCGAAAAGCGCATCCTGCTGACCGTCAGCCCCATTCGCCACCTCAAAGATGGGTTGGAACAGAATACGGTCAGCAAGGCGATCCTGCGCCTGGCCATCGAGGAGCTCTGCGAGAAACACCCCCAATGCAGCTACTTCCCGGCCTACGAACTGCTCCTCGACGACCTGCGCGACTATCGCTTCTATGCCGAGGACCTCACCCACCCTGCGCCCCAAGCCGTTGAATATATCTGGGAGCGCTTCTCGCAGGCCGCCTTCACCCCGCAAACGCGCCAGCTGAACGACCGGATAACACGCGCCCTCTCCTTCTGCGCCCACCGCCCCCTGAACCCCGCATCGGAGAGCTATCGCAAGGCGGCAGAGCACCTTTGCACGGAACTTGCCGAGCTGCAACAAGCTACCGGCATCGACTTTTCGGAAGAAATCGCTTCGCTGAAAGCGAAAATTCAAACCAAATAGTTATCTTTGCCGTTTGGAATTGAAACAAGAAGCATGAAACGATTTTTAGCAATACTCATTCTCCTCGGTTGCACCCTCTCGGCTACGGCTCGCACCCCCCGTTTGGTGGTGCAGATTGTCGTCAGCTCGATGCGTGCCGGCGACCTGGAGCGCTATGCCGACAACTTCACCGACGGCGGTTTCAAACGGCTGATGGTGGGTGGCGCCTACTTCACGGAGGCTCACTACAACTACCAGCAGACCACCACGCCCACCTCGCTGGCCACCCTGACAACGGGTGCCATGCCCTCGATGCACGGCATTGTGGGCGAGACCTGGTTCGACTATACGGACAACTCCATCGTGCGCCTCACAAGCGGTCGTCGCGGCCCGGGTGCCTACCACCTGGTGGCACCGACGTTGGGCGAGGCGCTGCTCAACCACTACCCCGAGGGAAAAAGCGTCTCGATCGCCCTGGAATCGACCTCGGCCATCGTCATGGCGGGCCATCAGGGCGAGGTTTATTGGCTCGACAACTATTCGTGCGAGTGGCTCTCGTCGATCTACTACACCCGCTCGACCCCCGAGTGGCTTGCCCGTTCGAACCGCGAGGGTTTCAATATCTCCTACCTGTTGCCCGACTGGCGACAGATTCTCCCCAAGGATCAATACCACAACAGCCGCTACTCGGATATCCGCCTTACGATCGACGGCAAGCGTGAGCCCAGCGCTGCACCGCGCCGCTTCACCCCCCAGAACTACGGCGAGCGCATGGGTTACACCCCGGCAGGCAACAGCGCCGTAATCGGCCTGGCAAAACAGGCCATCGCCCAATTCAAGTTAGGCGCCGATAAGCAACCCGACCTGCTGAACATCTGTTTCGACTCTTCGCGCCACATCCACGAGGTCTATGGTCCCGAGTCGATCGAGGTCGAGGATATGTACTACCGCCTCGACCGCGAGCTGGCCGACTTTTTCACCTTCCTCTTTGCCCAGGTCGAGGAGGAGGATTGCCTCGTAGTGCTCACCTCCGACCACGGCACCAGCCGCTCCTATGACCTCAAAGAGGAGGAGGGCGAGCGCTTCAACGTGCAGCAGTTCCGCGTAATCGCCAACGGCTTCCTCAACGTGCGCTACGGCACGGGAGTCTGGGTGTTGGGCTACCGCGACGGCTCGCTCTACCTGAACCACAACCTCATCTACGAGCGCAACCTCAACCTCGAGGAGGTGCAGAACGAGGTGGCGATCTTCGCCCAGCAGTTCAGCGGCGTATCGCATGCCATTTCGGCCACGGCGCTGCGCAACGCCTACTTCGGCAGCGGCTATGCCCACCTGGTGCAGAACGGCTTCTACCCGCGCCGTTCGGGCGATGTGATTCTGAATCTGGTGCCGGGGCTGATCGAGGAGCGCGAGTCGATTCGCTCGACCTCGGGCTCGATGTACGGCTACGACCGCCACGTGCCGCTGATCTTCTACGGCAACAGCATCGGAGCGCGCCAGATCGACGAGTCGGTCGACATGACCGCCATTGCCCCCACCCTGGCCTATCGCCTCGGCATGGGAGCCCCCGAAGCCGCGGAGGGCAAAGCACTCGAAGAGTTACGACGTTAAAAAACGAAAAACATGACACAAGACGCTATACAGGAGGAGATTATCGAGGAGTTCTCGATCTTCGACGATTGGTTGGATAAGTACGACTACCTGATTTCGCTCAGCGAGCAGTTGCCCGCCATCGACCCTGCGCACCGCACCGAGCAGTACCTGATCAACGGTTGCCAGTCGCGCGTGTGGATCGATGCCCGCACAGAGGGGGGCAAGATCTACTTCTCGGCCGACAGCGATGCGATCATCACCAAGGGCATCATCTCGCTTCTGATTCGTGTGATGAGTGGCCGTACCGCCGAGGAGATTCTCTCGATGGAGCTCTACTTCATCGAGGCGATCGGTCTCGAGGCCAACCTCTCGCCCACGCGCGCCAACGGTCTGCTTGCGATGATCAAGCAGATGAAACTCTATGCCGTAGCCTTCCAAAACAAGCAAAACTAACGCAGCGATGATGACCGCCGAAGAGATATTGCAGGTCGAAAAGGATATCGTCCTGACCCTCAAAAACATCTATGACCCCGAAATTCCGGTCAACATCTACGACCTGGGACTGATCTACGAAATCGACTACACCCCCGATGGTGTTGCGACGATTCGCATGACCCTGACGGCTCCCAACTGCCCGATGGCCGATATTTTGGTCGAGGATGTCAACATCCAGGTCGGCAAGGTGAAGCACGTCGAGGAGGTGAACGTGATTCTCACCTTCGAGCCCGCCTGGGACAAGAGCATGATGACCGAGGAGGCTCTTTTGGAGCTCAACCTCTTCTAAGGAGCCTACCCCATGCACGACGAGGAGCGCCATAATCTCTACGCACGCCTGCTGGCCGATGCCGAATCGGGGTCGGTCACCTGTGGCACGTTTTTGGCCTCGTTGCCACCCTTGGATCGCTCACACCTATATATAAAGTTACTCTACGAACGCCTCGAGCGCAAACTGAAGAGAGTCGAGGAGCTCCACACCATGGCCGACGGCCACTGGACACAGACCTTCTACCTGCTCTACTTGCGCACCTTGGGCGATATACAGAATCAGCCGGCCTACCTTGAGTTGGCTCGCCGCGCTCCGCTCCAGATCTTGCTGCGCGAGCGCCTTATTCCCCACGCCATCGAATCGATCCTGCTTGGCACGGCCGGTCTGCTCGACCTCTACGATGCCGAGGATGACCACATCGCCTACCTGCGCCGCGAATTCGACCACTACGCCGCCAAATACAGCTTGGAGCCAATGGAGGCCTCGAGCTGGGTCTACCAACAGGTTCGCCCTGCCAACCATCCCGTTTTGCGCCTTGCGCAGGCAGCCGCCTTCTTCAGCCGCTACGCGTCGCTTTTCGATCAGATGTTGATGTGCCGCACCGCCGAGGAGGTCGAAGATCTCTTTTGTGTCGAGGCCGACCCCTATTGGAACAGCCGCCTGAAGGTCGATGAGGAGGAGACTTCGCGCCACACCCCGAAGCGACTGGGGCGATTCAAGGCGCAGATCATCGGCATCAACCTAGTTGCCATTCTGCAATATGCCTACGGCTCCTACTGCGGTCAGGAGCACCTCCGCGACCGTGCCATCGCACTCCTCGAGCACCTTCCGCCCGAGGATAACCGCTACATGCGTATCTGGCGACAGGCGGGCCTGCGTCCGCGCGACAGTTTCGAGTCGCAGGCGCTGCTACAGCTCATCACCGAGCACTGCCAACAGCAAGGTTGTGCGTCGTGCTGCGTAGCCCGTGAGATCGCCCGCCGACTCCGACCGTAGCGATTTCCCACTCCCCCGAAAAAAGAGCCCACGAATGTTTGCGCCCATCTGCTTTTCGACAGATGGGCCCTCTTGTTTGTAGCCATACAGACCAAAACTCCACCTTTTTACCTACTAAGGATTTAAAAGCAACGGGGTTCGATTTTATCGCTCATTGCGCTACTCAATGGTCGAAAATTGTCCGATTTCACCCTACCATACGGGTAATTATACCTAAAAATGCACAAAAACGAAAAAATAAGTACTAAATATTTAGCTATTTCGGATTTTTTAGTATAACTTTGTCGTGAAGTGGCTCTAATAGGCTCGCACGGTGCGCGCGTAAGCGTCGATACGCACCTACGCGAGAGCGCTTCCGACCCAAGAAGAAGAGACGTAATAACAATAAAAAAATAACACGATGAACAAGAAAGTGTATCAAACGCCCCAAACCGAGATGGTTCGGGTGTTGACCGAAGGGACCTTTGCGGCATCGGTTGTGGACAACACAACCTCCGACAAAATTCAGACCACGGGCCACGCTATCGACGAGTATACCGATAGCACAGGTTCAAGTTGGAACAATGGCGAGTGGCAATAATCAACAAAAATCAAGGAGGAAATGAGTATGAAACAGCTATACAAATTTGCGGCCTGTGCATTTGCCGCTATGCTCCTCGTAAATTGTACGAACGATAATTTGGAGCAGCCTGTGACGCCCCCTGCCCAGGTGGGTGACGAAATTATGTTTGGTGGTCGTGCCGGTTTTGCCAGCGACGAGCCCTCGTCGCGTACCGAGTACAGTGGCAAGGATTACACGGTCGATGGCCAGAAATACGAATTGATCAACTGGATTGCCGACGATAAGGTCGAGATCTACTCGCCCACGACGAGCAACGGCAAGAACGCCCACTACAACGTGGTGAGCAACGGCCAGGACTACAAGGAGGGTGATCAGAACGACTACGCCTACCTGACCCGCATCGGCGATTCGAGTCTGCAGTGGGCCGATGCCGGAGTGCACACCTTCTATGCAGCCTACCCCTCGCAGCTCATGTTCCAGGAGCCCACCACGGTGGATATGGGCTTCTCGATGACCCCGAAGGACGACAACGTCGAGTTGGCAGGTACGATTCCCGACTACCAGGCACCCATCAAGGTTGTTGAGGTAGCTACGGGTTACGAGGCCAAGCCCGACATGCGCTACGCCTACATGGTTGCCGGCTCGAAGGCAACGGCTGCTGACGGTGTTGTCGGCCTGACCTTTATGCCGATCGTAACAGCCATGGAGGTTGAGCTCGCCTTCAACCCGGGCGAAGAGGATGAAACCAGCATCATGATTGGTGAGATTCTGGTTAAGAGCAGCTCGAAGCCGTTGGCCGGTCCCTTCACCGCCACGATGACGCCCTCGAACTGGAATGGCACGACGATCACCTCGATTCCTGATTGTACGGTTCCCGAGGGTGCTACCACGAGCAAAGCAATCACGGTTTCGACCTACATCAACGGCCAGCCCGTGAAACTCACGACGGGTCAGTCGCTCAAATTCACGGTCTTCATGCTCCCCAACCAGGACATCACCGACCTGTCGATTGCCATCTCGGATACGGGTGCCACCTTCCGCGAGCACGCCTTGACGGGTCTGACCATCAAGAAGCAGCGCAAGTCGCGTGTGAAGCAGCTCCAGCTCCCGACCGCCACGTTTGAAATGGATGCGTCGAACTGGATGAAGGAGCTCAAGGAGAGAAAGCCCGAGATCTCGATGCGCCGCCTCTCGTTGCCGGGCACCGGTGGCTCATTCTCCTACAACTACACGGGTAGCAACAAAAAATACTACCAGTCGCAGACCCTCAACCTGGACGACCAGTGGAAGATGGGTATTCGCGCCTACGAGGTAATCGTAGACCGCCCGAGTAGAGCAAACACCTCGCTCGGTGGCGAGGATGTTCGTTGCAACAACGAGTCTGTGGGTGTTACGTTCAACGATGTAATCAACACCTTGGCCACGAAAGTGAGCGCCAATCCCGAGGAGTGTGCCGTAGTTATCCTCACCTACCAGCCGCGAGGAGGTTGGACTACCCCTGCTCGTCGTGCAGATAACTTTGCCGGCAGCCTCAATACGTGGTACAATGCATACACCAACAAGGGTGTGTTCCTGAAGTACACCCCCGATTTAAAGCTGAAGAATGCAGGTGGCAAGATCATGATCCTGGTGCGCATGAACCAGACCGACGAGCCGGAGGGTGGTAATAGGGAACGAGCTCGAGAATATTTTGCTGCCGGTTGCGAAACCCTTAAGGGTACCCCCTTCGTGATTATCGACGGTTGCGGTACGGGTAAAGATCGCTGGGGTGCGCGCGGCTACAAGCGCGACGGCGTCACCTTCCCGCACATCAGCAACGACTATAGCGGTGCCAATGTGTTCGAGAACTTTATGAGCACCGCCGCCACCAACTACCCCTTTGCCTCGACGAGCGGCTATGCCACCTCGCATACGATGATCTACGACCGCACCTCCTACACGCTGACGCGTCCCGGCCTGGGCGAGGCCGCCAACTTCGGCTTTGCAACGGCCGACGAGAGCGTAACGTGCTACTACCAGGAGTGGCAGCGCGTGGTACCTGCATCGGCTCAATACGGCAGCTACTACTGGTTTGAGTCCTACACCGAGAAGTTGGACAACGCCAACACGACCTACGACCTGGCTGTCGACGACAATCCGGATTACCAAAGCTACATCTTTGTAAACTCGCTCTGCGGTTACATGGTGGTTACGGGCTACAGCGATAGCTACACCTACAGTACCGGCTCGACGTATGGTGGCTCGGGTGGTGACATCAAGGCCTTGGCCGACAAGATCACGCCCGACTTCTACGCCCACGTATTGGACCGCAGTCTGGACAACACGACCGGCCCGACGGGTATCGTGCTGATGGACTACGTAAGCAAAGACCCCAACGCAGGTGGCGCGTATGCCCTGCCGGGTCTGATTATCGCCAACAACCTCAAATCGAAATAAGATTTGACGACACACACAAAAAAAGACGAGGCCTTCGGGTCTCGTTTTTTTATCCCCCGAGCGCAACAACCGTGCATCGCAACCCCTTATTCGCTGCCTGAAAGGGGGTTATCGGCCGCAGCGATTTTGTTTTCTCGCAAATTGTCCCTATCTTTGGAGGATTTATAGCCTATACGCAAAAAAACAGAGAATTTCAATATGGATATTTTAGCAAGTGCCATTAAATTTTTGTTCGGCTCGAAGGCCGACAAAGATCGCAAAGAGATCGAGCCCTACATCGCCAAAATCAAGGCCGTGTACCCCTCGATCGAGTGCCTCACCAACGACGAGCTCCGCGCTCGCAGCGAGGCCCTCAAGCAGAAAATTGCCGACTACATCGCCGCAGACGAGGAGCGCGTAGCCTCGCTCAAAGTGAACCTCGAGAAGCCCGAAACGGCCCTCTCGGAGAAGGAGAAGCTCTCGAAGGAGATCGACTCGCTCATCAAGCGCATCGACGAGAAGATCGAGGTGGTGTTGGACGAGATTCTGCCCGAGGCATTCGCCATCATGAAGGATACGGCGCGCCGCTTCGCCCAAAACGAGACGGTGGTGGTAACAGCTACCGACTTCGACCGCAACCTGGCCGCCGAGAAGGAGTTCGTCACCATCGAGGGCGACAAGGCAATCTACCAAAACCACTGGATTGCAGGCGGCAACGACCTGAAGTGGGATATGGTCCACTACGATGTACAGCTCTTTGGTGGTGTGGTACTCCACAAGGGTAAGATCGCCGAGATGGCAACCGGTGAGGGTAAGACGCTCGTCGCTACGCTCCCCGTATTCCTCAACGCCCTGGCTCGCAAGGGTGTGCACGTGGTGACGGTGAACAACTACCTGGCTAAGCGTGACTCGGAGTGGATGGGCCCGATGTACCAATTCCACGGCCTCTCGGTGGCTTGTATCGACGATACGCAGCCCAACTCGGATGCCCGCCGCCGCGCCTACATGGCCGACATCACCTTCGGTACGAACAACGAGTATGGCTTCGACTACCTGCGCGACAACATGGCATCGTCGACAACCGACCTCGTGCAGCGCAAGCACCACTATGCCATTGTCGATGAGGTCGACTCGGTATTGATCGACGACGCCCGTACGCCGCTCATCATCTCGGGTCCCGTACCCAAGGGCGATGACCAGCTCTTCGAGGAGTATCGTCCCGCCATCGACCACCTCTACAACCTGCAGAAGAACCTCGTGACGGGTCTGCTGGCCGAGGCACGCAAGCTCATCGCCGAGGGCAACGAGGTGGATGGCGGTGTGAAGCTCTACCGCACGCACAAGGGTCTGCCGAAGTACAAGCCGCTGATTAAGTTCCTCTCGGAGCAGGGCGTGAAGGTGCTCATGCAGAAGACCGAGAACATCTACATGCAGGACAACAACCGCCGCATGCCCGAGATCACCGACGAGCTCTTCTTCGTCATCGACGAGAAGCTCAACACGGTGGAGCTGACCGACAAGGGTCACGAGGCACTCTCGCGCTACTTCAACGAGGATGGATTCTTCGTGCTGCCCGACATCGGCTCGGAGGTTGCCGAGATCGAAAAGAGCGAGCTCACGGCCGAGGAGCGTGCCACGAAGCGTGATGCGGTGATCAACGAGTACTCGATCAAGTCGGAGCGCGTACACACCGTACACCAGCTCCTGAAGGCCTACGCGATGTTCGAGAAGGATGTCGAGTATGTCGTAATGGACAACAAGGTGAAGATTGTCGATGAGCAGACGGGCCGTATCTTGGAGGGTCGCCGCTACTCAGACGGTCTGCACCAGGCCATCGAGGCCAAGGAGCGCGTGAAGGTCGAGGCTGCCACGCAGACCTTCGCCACCATCACGCTGCAGAACTACTTCCGCATGTACCACAAGCTGGCCGGTATGACCGGTACGGCCGAGACGGAGGCATCGGAGTTCTGGTCGATCTACAAGCTCGACGTAGTGGTGATTCCCACGAACCGCCCCATCCTGCGCCACGACCGCGAGGATCTGATCTACAAGACCACGCGCGAGAAGTACAACGCCGTCATCGAGGAGATCGTGAAGCTCGTCGGCGAGGGTCGCCCCGTGCTGGTGGGTACCACCTCGGTCGAGATTTCAGAGCTCTTGAGCCGCATGCTCAAGATTCGCGGCATCAAGCATAACGTACTGAACGCCAAGCAGCACGCCCTCGAGGCACAGGTTGTTGCCGAGGCAGGTCGCTCGGGTCAGGTGACCATCGCCACCAACATGGCCGGTCGTGGTACCGATATCAAGCTCACGCCCGAGGTGAAGGAGGCCGGAGGTCTGGCCATCATCGGTACGGAGCGCCACGAGAGCCGTCGTGTCGACCGCCAGCTGCGCGGTCGTTCGGGTCGCCAGGGTGACCCCGGTTCGTCGCAGTTCTTCGTATCGCTCGAAGACAACCTGATGCGTCTGTTCGGCTCGGAGCGCATCGCCCGCATGATGGACTCGATGGGTCACCAGGAGGGCGAGGCTATTCAGGCCGGCATGATGTCGAAGGCAATCGAGCGCGCCCAGAAGAAGGTCGAGGAGAATCACTTCGGTGTGCGTAAGCGCCTCCTGGAGTACGACGACGTAATGAACTCGCAGCGCGAGGTGATCTACTCGCGTCGCCGCAACGCCCTCTATGGCGAGCGCATCGAGATCGACCTGAACAACATCATGTACGACTACGCCGAGAACTTCCTCGAGACGAACAAGGGTATCGAGTTCGAGGACTTCCGCTTCGAGCTGATTCGCGAGGTGGCCGTCGAGCCCTCGTTCACGGCCGAGGCCTACAACAAGGCCAAGGATGACGAGCTCGTGGAGTGGATCGTGAAGGATATTCGCACGGCGATGGGTCGTCGCGCCAAGGCTGCTGCCGACCTCGTACGCCCCACCATGGAGCGCATCTACGAGGATCGCAAGGATCAGCTCGACACGAAGATGTACTTCCCGCTCACGAACGGCCACCTGGGCTACAACGTTCCCGTCGTACTGCAGAAGTGCAAGGATACGGATGGCGCCGAGATCTACAACGTATTCTCGAAGGTGGTGATGTTCACCACGATCGACGATGCTTGGCGTGAGCACCTGCGCGAGATGGACGACCTGCGCCAGAGCGTGCAGAACGCCACCTACGAGCAGAAAGACCCGCTGCTGATCTACAAGTTCGAGTCGTTCGGCCTGTTCCAGAAGATGCTCACGAAGGTCAACCGAGACACGCTGGCCATCCTCTGCAAGTCGTATGTGCCCGTCAATGACCAGCGCGCCGAGAATGCCGCTCGTCAGCAGCGCGCCAAGGTCGATGTGAACAAGCTCCAAGCCTCGCGCATGCAGGCGGCCGCCCAGGCGGGTCAGGCCGAGAAGGAGAAGCCGATGCCGATCCACGTCGAGAAGAAGGTGGGTCGCAACGATCCCTGCCCCTGCGGCTCGGGCAAGAAGTACAAAAATTGCCACGGCAAAGGCATGTAAACGAGAGGGTAAAGAGGGCTCTTTCCTCTTTCTAAAAATCTACAACTATGGGTTACGCCGAAGAGAAACAGCGACAGCTCGATATTCGCTACCTGAAGATGGCCCGCATTTGGGCCGAGAACTCCTACTGCGTGCGTCGCAAGGTGGGAGCACTGATCGTGAAGGATAAGATGATCATCTCGGATGGTTACAACGGCACCCCCTCGGGCTTCGAGAACATCTGCGAGGACGAGGAGGGCAAGACAAAGGCCTATGTGCTCCACGCCGAGGCCAACGCCATTACGAAGGTCGCCAAGTCGGCCAACAACTGCGACGGCTCGACCCTCTACATCACCGCCGCCCCCTGCATCGAGTGCTCGAAACTCATCATCCAGGCGGGTATCAAGCGTGTGGTCTACGCCGAGGCCTACCGCTCGGAGGATGGCATCAACCTGCTGAAGCGTGTCGGCATCGAATGCGTGCAATACGACGTGTAGAGGCACCGACAACCTCAACAACAGAAGGAGCGCGAGTGAACTACTCGCGCTCCTTTGTTATATGTTCGGCCCCTTAAAAGAGGATCTCGGCTCGCTCCACCTCGACTCCCTTCGGCGTTGCAGGGTCGGCATAATCCTCGCCACGGAGCGAGAAGTAGAGATTCTCGACCTCGGACCAATCGATCGCCGCACCCGTACCACCAAAGTCGGGACGGTAGTAGGGGCTGATGCCGGGCCAATCCTGCGGTAGCTGGGGCGCCTTATCGGCCTTGAAGGCACTGATGGGCACCTCGATCGACTGCCACTGCTCGCTGATGGCCACCTCGGCACTCCAAGCACCGTTGTCCGACTCGTTCAAGCAGAGGCGCATGAGCTGCGTTGTGGGGCTCAAAGCGCGCACCTTCAAGCGAATAGCTCGCGGCTTTCCGCCCATCATCCGCACCTGCTCGATCTTATCACCGATGTAGTGCTGCGCCGAAATATCGGCCGGGAACCAATACGCCTCCTTCGGGCTCAAATCCTCGGTATAGAGGCGCAGGTTACCCCTCTCGGAGGGGCGATTGTCGTAATTCACACTAAAGAAGCCACCACGCGTAAAGAGCAACGTGGGGTAATCCTCGCGCGGGCTGAAAAGCCCCAAAGAGGCCTCCTGCGGTGCGCTATCAAGGTGGTAGACAACATCGCCCGTTCGCTCGAAGCCGCGACGCGTGAGGTGGTAGATACCCGGAGTCAGCTCCGCCTCGACAAGACCCACATGAGGGAGGTTGACACGCACGTGTTGCGCCCCCTCATCGAGGGTAAAGACCTGACGATCGAGGCTCGGCCACTTGAAGGGGTCATCGAGTTGAATCACGGCAGGATAGAGCTCTAACTGCCACGACTTATCCTCAAGACGGTCGAGGAAATAGATGCTCTCACCCGCAACCGAAGCGACCGACGAGCTACCCACACCCGCCAGATGGCGCAAGAGCGAAGCATCGATGTGGAGCGTGTCGGGCATCGAATTGGTGTAGAGCAGCGTCTCACCGTCGTAGTAGATGCTGCGGTTATCCTTCGGATCGACGGCAATATTGCCAAAGTAGTTGTTCGCAGGATAGGTACCCCAATCGCGGCCACGCTCCAGCGTCGCCATACCCTTCACGGCAATCATGGCCGAAACAGCCTTCTTGGGGGTGTAGACCATATTGAGCAGGTGGGTCTGCCAGCCGAGGTTCCAGGCCGCCGTGCCGATAAAGTCGTAGGAGAACATCGCCGCCCACTGCACCCCACCCTCGCGGAACTCGCGCACCTGGGCCGGATACATATAGGAGCAGGTCAAATCGGGGGCATCGAACTCATAGACGAACTTCGAACGGGCACCCACATCGACCTTTTTCATCGGGGTATAATCGTTGACATAGGTCAGGTAGTTACCCTCGAGCGTGTAGCCGTGGTTGAGCTGCGTGGGATACCAGCCGTAGGTCGCCGCCTGTGCCTTCGAGCCAACCAGCGCAGGTGCCATGTAGAAGTTCTCCGAGAGGTTGTAGGCCACAATCTTCTCGCACCCTGCAGCACGGATTGCATCGGTCATCGCGTCGATGTAGGCGCGAATCTCATCGTTGCGTCCCATGATGCGCGAAGGTTCGTTGAGAATCTCGACCGCGATGATGTGGGGCTCCTCCTTGTAGAGGCGCTTCGTATAGCGGTTGCGGTAGTTGAGGAACTGCGTCATGTAGTTCTGCTGGGCACGAATGGCCGCCGAATCGAAGGTGAGCTCCGATTTCGGATAGTGGGCCGCAAAGCCGGGGAGGTTCTTATCGCCATCGGGCCACCAGGCGGCATGGCCCACCGTGGGCGAGAAGAGCATCAGGATTCCTCGCTCCGAGGCGCGCCACACGAGGTAGTCCAGCAGGTCGAGGTGTTCGTTGTCGAGCAGGTTACCCTCCTTGTCAGAGTTCTCCCAATCGCCCCAGAACGAAAGGCGCACGGCACGGAAACCCATACGGGCGAAGTGAGCCATATCGATATCGATCATTCGTTTCTTCTCCGCAAGCGTAGGGGCCACGCGGTGGGCCGCACGGTAATCCGAGGCCGAGGGGAGGCAATAATTAGCACCAAAGACACCTACCTCGCGGTTGTTCTCCGTATAACGGATCACACCCTGCTCATCTTGATAGACAAGCTCCTGCGCCGAAAGGCCCGAGACCCACACAAGGGCCAAGAGCCTACATAGATATTTGAGTTTCATATAGATGGGATTATAGGTTTACGCTTCTTGTTGCGACTCGGAGCGCGCCTCCTCCACAGCGATGCGAATCGCCGCGACAAGCTCGTCGGCCTCGCTGCACGAGAGCCACAGGTGCTCCTCGTAGATGGTTGTAATCTCGACCAAATTGCGCCACTCCGAGGCGTAGATCAGCAGGCGATCGAAGCGTTTGAGGTCGAGAAAATGGCCGTAGTAGCCAAAGAAACCACAGCCGCCGAAAATGGGGATAATCAACCGCTTATCCTCCTCCTCGACACGACGCACCGAGGCGATATCCACGTAGGGGACCTCGGTCATATCGAGCAGACACACAACGCGGACCTTGTCGGCCGTCAGTTCCAAGCGCCGCGGAATCGAGAGGGCCATCAGGATCAGCAAAGCACCGATCGACGAGGCAAACCAAGCCGTGAAATAGCCACCCTCATAGAGGGCGTAGAGGGCCCATCCGAGCGCCAGGTAGGCGACGAAATAGAGGGCCGTCCAATAGCGCGTACGGCGATCGTTGCGGTAGCGGTAGATGCGATTCATATTATTGATTGTCAGCAGGCTGCTCCTCACACTCGGCATCGAGTAAGGCGCGCGCCAAAATCATATCTTCGGGGGTTGTAATCTTGAGATTCGAGCGCTCGCCTGCGGCCAAATGAACGGCAGTGCCCATCGCCTCGACAACCGAAGCATCGTCGGTAAAGAGGGGCGAGAAGGGCTGCTCGTAGGCCTCGTCGAGGAGTGCGCGACGGAACACCTGCGGGGTCTGCACGATGCGCAACGGACGGCGATCGATGATGTGCGACTCCTCGCCCTCGACCACGCGGTAGGAATCGACCGCCTCGACCACGGGAATCGCCGTCGCGAACTGCTCCGCCTCGCTCACCAGGCGACAAATCATCGTTTCGGAGGCCAAGGGGCGCACGCCATCCTGCACAGCCACCAGCTCAACATCGTAGCCCACAGCCGCCAAGCCGTTCTTCACCGAGTGGAAACGCTCGGTGCCCCCCGCAACCACCTGGTGGCGAGCCACCTCGAAGCGGGCGCGGAGATTCTCCCAAAAGGCGATATGTGCCTCGGGCAGCACCACGATGAGCTGTGCCGAGGGCAGGGCGCGGTGAAAGCGATTGATTGTATGGGCCAGAATCGGCTCCGAGCCCAACATGCGGAACTGCTTGGGAAGCCCCTCGCCCATGCGCTTACCACCCCCTCCGGCGACAATAATTACGGCAACGCGTTTCATCTCAATCTCTTATTTTTCAGCCTTTTCCTCCTCGGCAACCTCAACGGGCTCCACAACGGGCAAGACAACAGAATCGACCTGCGTAATCATATCCTCGGGCTTCACATCACCCTCCAGCTCGGCGATGATGCGGTCGCGGACATACTCAAACTTTTCGCGATTCGCCTTCGAGATCGGCTCGGTAGGTTCCTGCGGCACCTTCAAGGGGTTGATCGGGGTGCCGTTCTTCCAGATGCGGTAGTCGAGATGGGGCCCCGTCGAGGTACCCGTCGAGCCGACATAACCGATCAGCTGCCCCTGCTGCACACGGCTCCCGACATGGATACCCTTGGCGAAGCCGCGCAGGTGGAGATAGCCGGTCACAAGGTTGCCGGCATGCTTGATTTTAAGGGTGTTACCACCACCGCCACCCCAGCCGCGGAAGGTCACGACACCATCGGCCACGGCACGCACAGGCGTACCGCTCGGGGCGGCGTAATCGACACCCGTATGGGGGCGACGCACCTTATGTACAGGGTGCAGGCGCGAGTAGGAGAAACCCGACGAGATACGGGTAAATTTGAGCGGCGCCTTCAGGATGTTCTTGCGCAGCGAGCCACCGTCGGCCTCCCAATACTGGAGCTTGTCGCCCTGGCGGAAGGGAATGGCGTAGAGGGTCTTACCACCGTGGTTGAACTTGGCACCCCACACGCGACCGATACCGATCGAGACGGTATCGTCGATAAACTTTTCGTCGTAGATCACCGTAAAGTCGTCACCGGCCTGAATACCGAAGAAATCGACCGTCCATTGGTAGATATCCTCCATCTCGGCGGCCAGCGCATAGGGCAACTCGGCCTCCATGATGGCACCCCAGAGCGAGGACTCGATCACGGCACTCTTCTTCGTACGCTTGACGGTTGTCGGCTTCTCGCCCTTGGTGATGGTCACCGAATCATTGACAAAGCCGAAGACGACATACTGAGCCACATTCTGCTCGTAGGCCAAATAATCCAGGCGGCCTGCACCGAGCGAATCCTGCTGCAGGAAGGCGGTAAACTTATGGCCCGGGCGGATGTTACGCAGGGGGAAGACCTCGCGCGTTGCCTTGTCGAGCTTGTCGATGAGCTGCGCCGAGATGCCGTAGCGACCCAAAATGCCGCCCACGGTCTGACCGCTCTCCACCTCGCCCGTCTCGAGGATATAGGAATCGGCATCGATGCCGTAGACTAGGTTGATTCGCTTCTCCTCCTCTTGTTCGCCGGCCTCATCACGCGATGAGCAGGCCGTAAAGAGGGTCCCAAAAAGCAGGCTCACAAGAGCCAACAAGCTATAAAGATGCAATTTCATGATTCGCGTAAATTAAGTGGCGTAAAGATAACAAAAAAATAGGGAATTTCGTATTCGCATCCCCCGATAAAAATAGCGAAATGGAAGAAAAGGGTGATTTCGTTTGCCCATTCGAAAAATAATTGCTATCTTTGAAAAAATAGTGTGACTATTTCCCCACAAACTACTTGGATCCATGCGCGACCTGCTCTATATGCCTCTTTCGTTCCTCTACGGGATGGTGGTGAACCTGCGTCACAACCTCTTCGATTGGGGTGTGCTCAAGAGCGAGAAATTCGACATTCCGATCATCTGCATCGGCAATATCACCGTAGGTGGTACCGGTAAGACGCCGATGGCCGAGCTGCTGATCAACTTCCTGAAGCGTTCGCACAACGTAGCCCTCCTTTCGCGCGGCTACGGTCGTCGCACGAAGGGTTACCGCGAGGTGACCATCGACGCCCACTACCGCGATGTGGGCGACGAGCCGTTGCAAATCAAACGCAAATTCCCCGATACGGTGGTTGTCGTCTGCGAGAAGCGCGTCGAGGGCATCAAACGCGTCCGCGCCGAACACCCCGAGGTGAATCTCATCGTCATGGACGACGGCTTCCAGCACCGCTACGTGCAGCCCAAGATCAATGTCTTGATGGTCGACTCGACCCGCCCGATACAGAACGACAAGATGCTCCCCGCAGGTACGCTTCGCGACCAACCCGAGCAGCTCTATCGTGCCCACTATTTCGTGGTGACGAAGTGCCCCGAGAAGATGGCTCCGATCGACAGACGCATTCTGCGCAAGGTGCTCATCAAATATGCCTACCAGCGCATCTACTTCACCCGCTTCGAGAGCTTCACTCCCCAGCCCGTATTCCAAAACGAGGCCGACATGGTGCCCTTGATTCAGCGCGGCAAGATCATTGCACTCTCGGGCATTGGCAATCCCAAGCCCTTCCTGCAGACCTTGAGCGAGAAGTATCGCATCGTCGACGAGGTGACCCTCAAGGACCACCACGTCTATCGTGTGCGCGACATACAAAACCTCGAACAGCTGCTCCGCAAGAACCCCGGGGCGGTGATTGTCACCACCGAGAAGGATGCTGTGAAGATGGGTCGCAGCGAGAAGATTCCCGCCTTGGTGCGTCGCAGCCTCTACTACATGCCTATCGATATTACCTTCATCGAAGATTCGGCAACGGATTTTCTCCAAAAAATAGAAGAAGATGTTAAAGGAAATTAAAAAGACGGCGGCCTGGATTCAGGAGGCCACCAAAGAATTCAAGCCCCAGGTGGGCATCATCCTCGGCACGGGTCTGGGCGACTTCGGCGACAAGATCGAGGCTGAGCATATCATCGACTACAAGGATATTCCCGGCTTCCCCGTATCGACGGTCGAGGGACACAAAGGACGCATGATTTTCGGCACGATCGAGGGCAAAAAGGTCGTTGCCATGCAGGGTCGCTTCCACTACTACGAGGGCTACCCGATGACGCAGGTAACCTTCCCGGTACGCGTGATGAAGCTCCTGGGCATCGAATACCTCTTCGTATCGAACGCCTCGGGCGGCATCAACACCTCGTTCCGCACGGGTGACCTGATGATCATCACCGACCACATCAACCTGATGCCCAACCCGCTCATCGGCCCCAACATCGCCGAGCTGGGTCCCCGCTTCCCCGATATGCACAACTGCTACGACAAGGATTTGATCCAAAAGGCGACGGCCATCGCCGAACAGGAGGGGATCAAACTCCAATACGGTGTCTATGTAGGCGGCACGGGCCCCACCTTCGAGACGCAGGCCGAGTACCGCTATTTCAAGGCCATCGGTGGTGATACGGCCGGCATGTCGACCGTCCCCGAGGTGATCGTGGCACGCCACATGGGTATCCCCTGCTTCGGCGTCTCGGTGATCACAAACTGCGGCCTCTCGGACGAGATTGGCGACCACGAGGATGTACAGCGCCAGGGCAAGAAGGCTGCCGTGAGAATGGAGAAGCTCTTCAAGGAGATGATTAAAGCAATCTAAATTTGAGTAACAGAGATGGTAAATAAAGTAATTCTGATTGGCAATGTCGGCATGGACCCCGAGGTACGTGCCATGGAGGGTGGCACGAAGGTAGCCCGCGTACGTTTGGCTACGACCGAGCGCTACCGCGACCGCCAATCGAACGAGACAAAGGAGCACACCGAGTGGCATACAATCACCCTGTGGCGCGGTCTGGCCGACGTAGTCGACCGTTACGTGCGCAAGGGTTCGCAAATCTATGTAGAGGGTCGTCTGCGCACCCGCGAGTGGACCGATCAGCAGGGCAATAAGCGCTATTCGACCGAGATTTTGGCCGACACGATGAACCTGCTGGGTCGCCGAGCCGAGGGTGGCCAGGTGGCCGACAATACGGGTACCTACACCGCAGCGCCCCAGGTAGCTGTTCCCACGCCGCAGCCCGCAGCACAGCCCGTTGCACAACCCGTGCAGCCGGCAGCCGTTCCGGCCGAGGATCCCGACGATCTGCCCTTCTAAGCGAGGCGTGCACCTATTATATATAAGGAGCGGTTGTTCTGTTGAACAACCGCTCCTTGTTTTTTTATGTCCCTACTCGGCTTTGAGTCGGAAGGGTGCTACGGGCAGCCCCTAATAGCGACAAGAAAAGCAAAACAAAAAGCACTCCGATAGGCCGCGGCCTATCGGAGTGCTTCGTTATCGGTCGGATTCAATCCGTGCGTTAGTTCTTGTTGGGCAGGAACGAGTAGTTCTTGCCGTAGCCGAGCATCTGCTCAACATAGTTGGCCGGGTAGCTGATCTTCACATCGACCACCTTATCGCCCTCCATCACCGGCTCATACTCGGGGTTCACAAAGCCGCCATAGGGCTCGATACCCAGCGCAGCGTAGCGCGCCAGTACCTCCTGGTGCAGTTCGGGATCTACCTGCACGGCATACTGCTCAACGAGCGCCTTACCCGCCTCGAAGTCACCCTCGGACTTGATGCGCTGAATCTCCCACAGCATCTTGCCGAAGAGCTCGCGGAGCTTCTCGAAATCATTGACCACGATGTAGCGCTTGTCGTTCTCGGTAACCCACTCGATCACATTCTCGGCCTTACCCTCGGCGTAGCACCACTCGGCGATGAGCTTGCGGTTGCGCATGTGCGACTCCTCGACATTCTTGCCCGGCTCGATGCGCGAGAGCTGCGTCATCATACCGTTCATGATGTAGTCGGCATAGGCTGCCTTGGCCACCTCGAACGAGGGAACAAGACCCAGCTCGACCATCTTCTCGTCGCCGATGTAGTAGAGACCGAAGAGGTCGGCACGCGTCTCCTCGAGGGTCGACGAATAGCTGCCGAGCGCCGTGGGGCTCACACCCTCCTTCAGGCGACCCGAGCCGTGGCCCAGGCACTCATGGAGGTCTGTGTGGAGGTCATCGGCCAGCTTACCAAACTCCTTGATGCGGGCGCGATCCTCCTCGCGGAGCATGAACTCCTCGGTAAAGCCGTTGCCCTGCGCAGCCTTGTCGTAGGCGTAGGTAATGTTGTCGATGGTCACCGACTTCGAGCCATAGTCGCGGCGAATCCAGTCGGCGTTGGGCAGGTTGATACCGATCGGGGTTGCAGGGAAGCAGTCACCACCCAGCATCGCCACGGTGATCACCTTGGCCGAAACGCCCTTCACCTCGGGCTTGCGGTAGATGGGGTTGATGGGCGAATTGTCCTCGAACCACTGGGCATTCTCCGAGATCACCTCCGTGCGGTGGCAAGCCTCGACATCCTTGAAGTTCACGATCGACTCCCACGAAGCCTTGCGACCCAGGGCATCGCCGTAATCCTCGATAAAGCCGTTTACGAAGTCGATGTGCGACTCCGTGTCGGCCACCCACGCGATGTTGTAGGCGTCGAAGAGCTTCAGATCACCCGTCTTGTAGTATTCGATCAGGTGGCGAATCGTCTGCTTCTGGGGCTCGACGGCAACCGCCTCGGCCTTCTCCAGCCAGTAGATGATCTGCTTGATGGCCTCGCCATACATACCCTCGGCAAACCATACACGCTCGATGATCTTACCCGCATCGTCCTTCGTGAGCTGCGAGTTCAGACCGTAGGAGATGGGCTGCATGTTGCCCTTATCGGCAGCAGCCATCTTGGCGTAGAAAGCCTCGGCCTCGGCCTGCGTAACGCCGCTGTAGTAGTTCGACGACGAGGTGAGGAGCAGATCCTCGCCCGCCTTCTGGTTGAGCTTCGTCGGGTAGAGCGACGCATCGAAGATGGCGTTGCATACCACCCCACGATACGACGTCAACTCACCAAAGGGCTCCTCGCCAATCGACGCAATCACACCCTGGAAGTACTCCTGCGAGAACTCGGGCGTAAACTTGTCGTTCGAGTAGTGGTGGTGGATACCGTTGGCAAACCACACCTTCTTGAGGTACTTCTCGAGGGCCTTCCACTCGGCAGCCTCGCGGTCACCCTCGTAGTTGTTATAGATCACCTCCAGCGTACGACGTACGGGGAGGTTCACGGCGCAATTCTGGTCGAAGAGGATATCACGACCACACTTGGCAGCCTCCGAGAGGTAGTAGATCAACTCCTTCTGCTCGACGGGCAGCTCCTCGAAGCCGGGGACCTCGTAGCGAATCACTTTAATGTCGTCGAAACGATCGACGATCCAGGGCTGCTCGGTAGTTGCGGCCTCGTTGCAAGCCACACCCAACACAGCCATCAAAGGCATAGTAGCCATACGAATCAATTTTTTCATAGTATTGAGATGCAAATTTGTCACAAAAGTAGCAAATAAAGCGATAAAAGGCAAGCCTTTTATCAAATCGCACACTTTCGCCCGACCAAATGAATCATCCGAGGGAAAATAATTTGGATATGAATTTTGAATTTTTCACATATTGTTCCTACTTTTGTGCAGTTTATTACGCAAAAGAGAATGAAAGTAGTAACTACGATTGAGGCTCTTGGTGAGGAGCTTGCAAAAGTAAATCAGGCGGGTGTCGGTTTCGTACCCACGATGGGGGCCCTGCATGCCGGCCACCGCTCGCTCGTCGAGCAGGCCCGCCGCGAAAATGAGACCGTGGTGGTGAGCATTTTCGTCAATCCCACCCAATTCAACGACAAGAACGATCTGAAACGCTACCCCCGTACGCCGGAGGCCGACGAGGCACTGCTGGAGGCGGCCGGTGCCGACTTGGTATTGATGCCCTCGGTCGAGGAGATCTACCCCGAGCCCGATACGCGTCAGTTCGATTTCGACCAAATCGACAAGGTGATGGAGGGTGCCACGCGCCCGGGCCACTTCAACGGTGTGGCTCAAGTCGTAAGCCGCCTGTTTGCCATCGTGAACCCCGCCCGCGCCTACTTCGGTGAGAAGGATTTCCAGCAGATTGCCGTCATCAAGGCGATGGTTGCACAGTTGGGACTCACGGTCGAGATTGTCGAGTGTCCGATCATCCGCGACGTGGATGGCCTGGCCCTTTCGTCGCGCAACCAGCTCCTGAGCACCGACCACCGTGCTGCTGCACCCCACATCTATGCTACGTTGCAGGAGGCTGTCAAGAAGTCGTACGAGATGACCCCCGCCGAGCTCAAAGCGTGGGTCGAGGCGACCATCAACAGCAACCCCCTCCTCCAAACGATCTACTACCAATCGGTCGATGCGCTGACCATGCAGGAGATCGAGGCCTGGAGCGATGCGGAGCGCATCCAGGGTTGCATTGCCGTGCAGGCCGGCGAGATTCGTTTAATTGACAATATTCGCATGCGATAATATGAAATTCCAGATTGAAGTCATCAAGTCGAAAATCCACCGCGTAACTGTTACGCAGGCCGATTTGAACTATGTGGGCAGCATCACGATCGACGAGAAGTTGATGCAGGCTGCCAACCTCGTCGAGGGCGAGAAGGTCCAGATTCTGGACATCAACAACGGCGAGCGATTCGAGACCTATGTGATCAAGGGTGCTGCCGATAGCGGTTGCATCTGCCTCAACGGCGCTGCTGCCCGCAAGGTGCAGGTGGGCGACATCATCATCATCTGCTCCTACGCCCTGATCGATTTCGAGGATGCCAAGGAGTTCAAGCCCTGGATCGTATTCCCCGACACGGCGACAAACAAACTTATCGAGTAAGTTCGGTTTACCCGTTTGAGAAACGTAAACAAAAAAGGTTGTGGAATTTCCACAACCTTTTTTGTTTCACCGTAGGCTCGCTTAGAAGCCGAAGATCTCCTCCTGCGTCACCGTGCGTACCTTGCCCAGCGACTTGAGGTAGTTCATATCCAGATCCTTGATATCACCCAGGATGCAGTAGTGGTAGGTACGATCCTTCACCCACTTCTCCTGCGCAGCCTTCACATCCTGAAGAGTCATCGAGGGAACAGCCTCATAGAGAGCCTTCGTGCGATCGACCTCAACACCCATATCCTCCATCGTGATTGCTACGTTGAGTACCTCACGCTTCACCGTGCGATCGGTGCGAATGCGCTCCACAAGGGCCTTCTTGGCAATCTCGAAGGCAGCCTCCGACTCGGGCATCTGGTTGATAATCTCGTCGAAAGCCTCGATGGCCTGCTGCATCTTGTCGTTCTGCGTAGCGATGAAGGCCGTAAAGGTGTAGGGCACCGTCTTGTGGGTCGGCAAGGTCAGCTGGGCCGAAGCCGAGTAGGCCAGACCGCGCGCCTCGCGCATCTCCTGGAAGACAATGGCATTCATACCACCGCCGAAGTACTCGTTGTAGAGTGCCAACTCGGCATCGTAAGCGGGGTCGAACTGCTCGCCACGGTTCGAGAACTGGGCGTAGTAGATCTGCTTGGCATCGTACTGCGCCAACACCACCTCGCTCTCGTTGGTTGCAACGGGCTGCGGCAGGCGGTACTCCAGCGGCTCGGGGTTCTCCACCACAGCGTGGTGCTCCTCGATGAGGGCCGAAAGCTCCTCCTTCGAAAGGGGACCGTAGTAGAGCACGCGGTGCTGCTTGGCAGCAAGCGTTTTGACAGCCTCGAGCAGATCGTCCGACTGCAACGCCATCAGTTCCTTGTTGTCGAGCGTCGTGCGGTCGATGTAGTCACCGCCATTCGTGCAGTAGCGACGCAGGGCAGCGAAGCAGGCGCGCTGGTTGTGCTTCATATTGGCACGATTCTTCAGCGTATTGCCCTTCACACCCTGCAGCACAGCCTCGTCGGCTACGGCATTGGCGATGTGATCCTCATAAAGCTCCATCGTCGCAGCCATATGCTCCGAAAGGCCCGAGAGGGTAATCGTCGTGCGCGTAGCACCCGGCATCACGCGGTAGTTCGAGGCGATGTTGTAGAGTGCCACAGCCAACTCCTCGGCCGAACGCGACGTGGTTCCGAGGTAGTTCAGGTAGTCGCAGGCAACCGAGAGCTCGGGGTTGGCCTCGGTACCTGTATTATAGAGGTACGAGAGCGAGTAGAGGTCGGTCGTCTCATTCTTCTTGTAGAGCACCTCCAGACCATTTGCGGTCGTGAAGCGTTCCACATCGGTTGCGGGGTCGAAGAAGCGCGGCTCGATGGGCTTCACCACCGAATTCTGCACCTCCTGCAGGAAGGCACTCTGCTTGTCGCGGTTCGTGACGATCGGCGTAATGGCGGGCTTCGAAATCTTCTGCTCGTTGGGATCGACACCCTGGCGCTTATAGACAATGGCGTAGTTCTCGTTGCGAAGCGTCTGCTCGGCCCAAGCCACAATATCGGCCTTCGTTACGGCAGCCATACGCTCCACGTCGGCAACCACATCGGCCCACTCACGACCATCGACAAAGGCATTCACAAACATATCGGCGCGGCCCTCATTGCTATCCATCACCTGCATCAGCTGTGCCTTGTAGTTGTTGATCGAGGCCTCCAAGAGGCTCTCGTCCCACTCACCCTTGCGAAGCTTCTCGACCTCACCCAGCATCAGGTCACGCACCTCGTCGAGGCTCTGACCCGCCTTCGGGCGACCTTGAATCAGAAATTCGCCATAGTCGGGCTGCATGCTGGCACCGGCAAACATCGAGAGGGTCTTCTGCAGCTTGTTGATGTTCAGGTCGATAAGGCCGGCCTTGCCGTTGTTCAGAATATCTCCGGCCAGCGATGCGATGATATTATCGTCGGTCAGCACACCACCCAGGCGCCATGCCACGGTGACATTCTCGGCCTCGGGACCAAAGACCTCCTTGATAATCGGGGCCGTGATCTCCTGCTCGGGCTCGAACGCGAGTTTCGGCAGTTCGGGATTGGGCTCCATCTGACCAAAGTACTTCTCGATGATGGCAACCATCTCGTCGGGATCGAAGTCACCCGAGAGGCAGATGGCCATGTTGTTGGGTACGTAGTAGGTCTTGTGGTAGTTCTTTACGTTCGTGATCGAGGGGTTCTTCAGGTGCTCCTGCGAGCCCAACACGGTCTGCTTGCCGTAGGGGTGGTTGGGGAAGAGAGCCGCCGAAACAGCCTCCCAAACCTTGCGCGAATCCTGCGTCAGCGACATATTCTTCTCCTCGTAGATCGTCTCGAGCTCGGTGTGGAAGCCGCGAATCACGGGATTCATAAAGCGGTCGGCCTCGATCTTGGCCCAATTCTCGATCTGGTTCGAGGGGATATCCTCGATGTAGCAGGTGACATCCTGCGAGGTGTAGGCATTCGTGCCCTGGGCACCGATGGCCGACATCAGCTTGTCGTACTCGTTCGGGATGGCGATCTTCGAAGCCTCGTAGCTCACCGAGTCGATCACGCGGTAGATCGCCTGACGCTCGGCCTCATCCTCGGTCTTGCGATAGAGCTCAAAAAGGCGCTCGATCTCATCCAAGAGGGGCTTCTCGGCCGCATAATCCTGCGTACCGAACGAAGGGGTACCCTTGAACATCAGGTGCTCGAAATAGTGTGCCAGACCCGTTGTCTCGGCGGGGTCGTTCTTGCCACCCACACGTACGGCGATGTAGGTCTGGATACGCGGCGTCTCGTCATTGACGGCCATGTAGACCTTCAGCCCGTTGTCGAGCGTGTAGATGCGTGCCCCCATCGGGTCGCCCTCGACCGTCTCGTAGGTGTAGGGGCTGCAAGCGGCGGCCAACATCGCTACGACAAAGGCCACCAAAGTAAGCAGTTTCTTCATACTTATATAAATTTAGTGTGTTTTCGTTCTTAAAAGAGGCCGACGACCCACTCCTTGACGGGGCTCCAGCAGGCTGCAACGACGACGCCTGTCATCCAAAAGGCAACAATGAGCTTGATTCCCGTGCCGACAATAAAGGCCAGGAAGGAGCCAAAGCCACTCTTGAGTGCTTGCGACGAGTCGGATTTCGTGCGACTCATCTCGCCCAACACGGCACCGAAGAAGGGGCCTAAAATAATTCCGAAGGGAGGGAAGAGGAACAAACCGGCAAAGACGCCAATCGTAGCGCCCCACGCGCCGGCCTTCGAGCCGCCAAACTTGCGCGTCATATAGGCCGGCAAGACATAGTCGGCCAGGCTGACCAACAAGACCACTACCAACCAAATCACGAGCGAGGTTGTATCAACTTCGGCATAAGAGGTAAAATAGAGGCACACCAGGGCAATGTAGTTCAAAAGGATACCCGGAAGAATGGGCACGATACATCCCAAGACGCCAACCAACGAAAGAAAAAAGGCAATGACTGCCAATGCAATATCCATAACAAAACGTGTTTATAGGACAAAGATAGAAAAAAGTTTTTAGTTTTGGTTTTCAGGGGGTGGTTTTCGAAGTGCAACGGTCGGCAGCGAGGGGATAAAGGCACAAAAAAAGAGGTGTAACCCACAGGGATCACACCTCTTATCGTATCGAATAACCGTTGGTTTACTCCTCAGCAGCTACTACCGAGAACTTCACCTCAGCCTTCACCTCGCGGTGGAGCTTGGCAACGGCGATGTACTCACCTACCATCTTCACAGCCTCAACAGCGATAGCCTTGCGGTCGATCGTTACACCCTTAGCGGCCAGAGCCTCAGCCAGGTCGTTAGCGGTAACCGTACCGAAGAGCTTGCCCTCCTCAGCCTTAGCCGAGATCGTGAGCTGCAGGTTCGAGATCGTCTCAGCGAGTGCCTGAGCGTCGGCCAGGATCTTAGCATCCTTGTGAGCGCGCTGCTTCAGGTTCTCGGCCAGGATCTTCTTAGCCGAAGCCGTAGCGGCCTTAGCGAAACCCTGGGGAATGAGGTAGTTGTTAGCGTAGCCGGGCTTTACGTTCACGATATCGTTGGCGTAGCCCAGGTTCTCCATATCTTTGATCAGAATAACTTCCATAATCTTGTCCTCCTTTTTTATTATTTCATACCATCGGTTACGAAGGGCAGGATAGCCAGGTGGCGTGCACGCTTAACGGCCTGCGCAACCTTCTTCTGGAACTTCTGCGAAGTACCCGTCAGGCGGCGGGGCAGAATCTTACCCTGCTCGTTGAGGAACTTCTTCAGGAACTCACCGT
>JAUMXM010000001.1:0-9119 GCA_030529085.1 Rikenellaceae bacterium
GATAGCGCGTCGTCGGTCTTACTTCTGTCTAAAGTAAATTTGCATCGGCACACCCATCTTTAAGCCTCCCTTCTCAAAGGGAGGTTTGGAGGGATTGTCTATACCGGATTTTTCGGATTCGACAATCTCCGATAGCGCGTCGTCGGTCTTACTTCTGTCTAAAGTAAATTTGCATCGGCACACCCGAAAAATCCCACTTGTCGCGCATGTTGTTCTCGAGGAATCGGCGGTAGGGCTCGCGGATATACTGCGGCAGATTCACGAAGAAGGCGAACTGCGGCGTCGGGGTCGGGAGCTGCGTGATGTACTTGATCTTGATGTACTTACCCTTGGTTGCGGGGGGCGGGTAGTTCTCGATCAGGGGCAGCAGGAACTCGTTGAGCTCCGAGGTTGCGATGCGACGCTTGCGCGACTCGTGTACACGAATGGCGGTCTTGAGCACGTCGTAGATGCGCTGCTTCTCGATTACCGACGTGAAGATGATCGGAATATCGTTGAACGGGGCGAGCTTCTTCTTCAGGAACTCGGTCCACTCCTTCATCGTGTTGTTGTCCTTCTCGATCAGGTCCCACTTGTTGACCACGATGACACACCCCTTGCGGTTGCGGACGATGAGGTTGTGGATGTTCAGGTCCTGCGACTCGATACCCTGCTCGGCGTCGAGCATCAGGATACAGACATCCGAGTTCTCGATGGCGCGAATCGAACGCATTACGGAGTAGAACTCCAGATCCTCCATCTCCTTACCCTTCTTGCGCATACCGGCCGTATCGACCAGGTGGAAATCCATTCCGAACTTGTTGTAGCGTGTGCGGATCGAGTCGCGCGTGGTGCCGGCAATCGAGGTTACGATGTTGCGCTCCTCACCCAGCAGGGCGTTGGTCATCGACGACTTACCCACGTTGGGGCGGCCTACGATGGTGATGCGCGGCAGCGACTCATCCTCCTCGGCTTCAGGATCCTCGGGCAGAGCCTCCAGGATGGCATCCATCATCTCGCCCGTACCGCTACCCGACATCGACGAGATGCAGTAGGGGTCGCCCAGGCCGAACGAGTAGAACTCGTGCGAGGAGTAGATCTGGTCGTTGTTGTCGACCTTGTTGCAGACGAGCAACACCTTCTTCGAGGTGCGGCGCAGAATGTCGGCCATCATCATGTCGAGGTCGGTAATACCGGTCGAAACTTCGACCATGAAAAGGATCACATCCGCTTCGTCGATGGCCAGCATTACCTGGCGGCGGATCTCCTCCTCGAAGATGTCCTCCGAATTGACGGTGTAACCGCCCGTGTCGATGATCGAGAACTCCTTGCCGTTCCAGTCGGTTTTGCCATAGTGGCGGTCGCGGGTCGTGCCGGCCGTGGAATCGACGATGGCCTGACGCTGTCCGACCAGTCGGTTGAAGAGGGTCGATTTGCCGACATTGGGTCGGCCTACGATTGCTACAAGACTCATATTGCGTTGTTCTATTATTGTTCGAAATTCAATGTGTGCAATTTGCGGGTGCAAAGATACACAAAATTTTCAATTATTTTAATTTTAATTAAAATAGCGTTTTTCGCTGCCCGAACCCGCCTGTATGGGGTAGAGCAGGATGTGGTTGATGTGGTGGAAATGCTCCTCGAGGTAGGCCGGAATGCGGTGCATGGCGGCGTTGTAGGAGATGTGGTCGCGGCGGCTCATCACCACCCAGGCGCAGTCGTCTGTGCGCACCTCGCCGAAGAGTTTGTCCAGGTTATCCCACAGCTCTTCGTAGCATACGTAGTCGGCAATATCGCTCTTGCGCGGCTTGCGTTTCAGGTAGGCGGTCGTCGCTTCGGTGGCGAAGAAGATCAGTTTTGCCCCCGTGTCGTGCGCCAGGTGGCGGATGCGAAGCACCCAGGTCTCGAATCCGGGCTCCATTTCGGCGCGCGGTGGAATGTAGACCAGGTGTCGTTTGACGGTCGAGAGGGGTTGCACGGCACGGTAGATGTAGGTCGTGACGTTCGTGCGAGCCAGCACCGCCGGAATCGTTGTACCTAATACGGCGCTGTTTGAGTGGTGGTGTGCAGCCGTATCGCCGGGCATTTTGTGCATGCCAAGCACCAGGTCGGTGATGTTGCGTTCGCGCACAACGCTGGCAATGGCATTGACAATGTTCACGTCATAGCGCATCAACGAGTGCATGTGGATGCCGGCCGATGCCGAGGCCTCCGAGGCTGTGTGGAGCATCTTCTCGGCGGCTGCAACCTCCTCATCCGAAGCCGATTGGTTGTCCAAAGCGCGTAGCGCGTAGAGGCTGCGGTGTTTCTGCTTTGTGACGGCGATACCCAGGCCAACAGCCTCCTGTACCGTTTTTGGGTGGGATATGGGGATCAGCACGTGTTCACCCGTCCCGACCGGACGATCGGTTTGCGGACCGTCGATTGCGATTTTGTGGGCTGCACGCTGCGTCATGAAGGTCGATATGGTGCAGGTGACAAAGATCATCAAAATCGTGCCGTTGAGCACCGCCTCGTTGAGTAGTCGGATCGGCTCGCCCGACTCGGTGTGGCCGATGATGAGGTTGTAGCCCACCATCACAACGGCCAGCGTACCTGCCACGTGGGCTACACTCAAGCCAAAGAGCATCCTGCGCTGGTCGCCGCTCAAGCGAAAACTCTTGGCGGTCAGCGCCGCTGCGATGTATTTCGAGAGGACCACCATGACAATCATCACGGCCGCTACCTCGAGGGTCTCCCAGCCGCTGAAGATGGCGCGGTAGTCGATCAGCATGCCGACGCTGAGGAGAAAGAAGGGGATGAAGATGGCGTTGCCGACAAACTCCACGCGGTTCATCAGGGGTGAGGTCGAGGGGATGAGGCGATTCATGGCAAGACCTGCCAGGAAGGCACCGATAATCGGCTCAAGACCTGCAATTTGTGTGAGAAATGCCCCCAAAAAGAGCGAGACCAACACAAAGACATATTGCGATACGTTGTCGCTGCAACGCTTGAAAAACCAGTGCCCGATGCGCGGAAAGAGCCAAAGAATAACAAAGCTGCATCCGACAATCGATCCGGCCAGGCGATACCAGAACAATCCGTCGGTCTCGCCCGAAGCCATGCCGGCCACAACCGTAAGTGTCACGAGGGCCAAAATGTCAACGATGATCGTACCTCCGACGGCGATTGTTACGGTTTTGTCGCGCGTGATTCCGAGTTTCGAGATGATGGGGTAAGCGATCAGGGTTTGCGAAGCAAAGAGGGCACCCAGCAGGAGTGCCGAGGGGAGCGAATAACCGAGGATGAAGAGTCCCGAAACCACACCGAAGAGCATCGGAAAGATGTAGGTGTAGAGACCGAAGGCGAGGCTTCGCAGGCTGTTGCGCTTGAAGTCGGCCATATCCATCTCCAAACCCGCCATAAAGAGGATGTAGAGCATGCCGGCCGTGCCCGATAGGATGATGCTGCTGTCGCGTAGCACGAGATTCAGTCCGTAAGGGCCGATGACGGCGCCGGCGATGATGAGGCCTAACAGGTAGGGAATCTTGAGCTTATTGAGCAGCAGCGGTGTTCCCAGAATGATGGCCATGATGAGCAAAAACTTCAGAATCGGATCTTCAATCGGGATTGTAAAGGCTGTATGTGTGGCAAGTGTCAGCATTGTCAATTATTCTTCTATTTGACAAATATAGTGAAAAAGATAGAGAAATTCATAAAAAAAATGTATCTTTGACAAATAGTTTATCGTTAGATAAAGTAAATACTACACATTCAAGAAAGGAGAATACGATGAAAATGATGTCTAAAGTTTTGGTCGCAGCCCTTTTGCTGGTTGCAACGACGAATCTCGCTTCGGCCCAAAAATTGGGTGTCGACTGGGGCGTTATCGCCGGTGTCAATGCTGCTGATTATTCGGTGAAGGCGATGAAGAACGCCGAGTCGTTCGACGAGGTGAAGAACGATTTGGGTTGGCAGGTCGGTCTGATGACTTCGATCAATGTCAGCCGCCTCTCGATCGAGCCGCAAATTATCTATGTACGCAACAAGACGAAGTTTGTCAACGATGGTCGATCGAACAGCGTGAAGAACAATTCGCTCGATGTTCCTATTTTGATCTCATACCGTATCCTGGGCCCTCTGCGCGTAATGGCAGGTCCGGTCTTTACGGTGATGGACGACAACTCGGGCTGGGAGGATATCTCGTTCGATCAGATGCGCTCGACCTGCTCCTACGCCGTGGGTTTGGAGGCCCGCATCCTGCAGAAGGTGCGCTTCGATGTGCGCTACAACGGTCAGTTTAAGCGTAAGGAAACGGCTGTCGGCAAGGTCGATGTGTCGAGCTTCGCCTTCAACGTCGGATACTATTTTTAGCCTATGACCGAAGCTGTAGGAAAAGAGATTGCTGTCGAGGGGGTCGATCCGCGTGAGCTCTATGGTCCGCAGAACGCCTACCTGGAGCTGATTCGTGCCAAGTGCCCCGAGCTGAAACTCATCGCACGCGGCTCGTCGCTCAAGGTGCTGGGTGCCGACCAGGAGGTGGCCCGTTTCGAGAAACACTTTGCCGGATTGGTGGCCTACTACCTGAAGTATGGTCACCTCTCGTCGCAGGTCATCGACCAGTGCTTTGCCGAGGGGTATTCGGCCTCCGATAAACCCCTCGATAAGGATGTACTGGTCTATGGCAACAACGGCATGATTATCCGCGCCCGTACGGCCAATCAGCAGCGCTTGGTCGAGCTCTACGACAAGAACGACCTGCTCTTTGCCATCGGTCCTGCCGGCTCGGGTAAGACCTATACGGCCATTGCCTTGGCCGTTCGAGCCTTGAAGGAGAAGCAGGTGCGTCGCATTATCCTGACCCGTCCGGCTGTCGAGGCGGGCGAGAAGCTCGGCTTCCTGCCTGGCGACATGAAGGATAAGCTCGACCCCTACCTGCAGCCCTTGTACGACGCCCTGAACGATATGATTCCGCCCTTGAAGTTGCAGAAATTCATCGAGGACGGCACCGTGCAGATTGCTCCGTTGGCCTATATGCGTGGTCGTACGCTCGATAATGCCTTTGTGATTCTGGACGAGGCGCAGAATACGACCCTTTCGCAGATTAAGATGTTCCTGACCCGTATGGGCCGCAACGCGCGCTTTATTGTGACGGGCGATGTGACCCAAATCGACCTGCCGCGCCGCTCGGACAGTGGTCTGCAGCGCGTGATGTCGATCCTCGGGCCGGTGAAGGGTATTGGAACGGTCACCTTCGATAAGGGTGATATTGTTCGCCACCCGTTGGTCAAGGAGATTGTCGAGGCCTTCGACAAGAACGCTCGTCGCGAAGATATGGAGCGTAAATTGATGGAAACCAAACACGAAAACAAAGAATAACCTATGAACAAAGATTTTTCGGCTCTGAACCCGAAGCTGGTTTGGAAGCACTTTGCGGAGATTTGCCGCATTCCGCACCCCTCGTCGCACGAGGAGGCGATTCGCCAATATGTCATCGACTTCGCCAAGGCCCAGGGCCTCGAGTGGAAGGAGGATGCAGCCCACAATGTCTATGTACGCAAGGCGGCGTCGGAGGGTATGGAGAACCGTGTAGGTGTGGTAATCCAGGCCCACCTCGATATGGTGCCCCAGAAGAACAACGACAAGGTCTTCAACTTCGAGACCGATCCCATCGACGCCTATATCGACGGCGAGTGGGTGACGGCCGATGGTACGACGCTTGGTGCCGATAACGGTATCGGTGCTGCCGCCATTTTGGCTATTTTGGAGGACAAGAGCCTTTCGCACGGCCCCGTTGAGGCGCTCTTCACGGCGACCGAGGAGACGGGTATGGATGGCGCCTTCGGCCTGGAGGGTGGCATGCTGCAGGGCGATATCCTGCTGAACCTCGACTCGGAGACCGAGGGTGAGTTGTATGTGGGTTGCGCCGGTGGTTTGGATGCCACGACGACCTTCGAGTATGAGGCCGAGCCGACCCCTGCATGCGACTGTGTAGCACTGAAGCTGACGGCCAAGGGTCTGAAGGGTGGCCATTCGGGTATTCAGATCGGCTATCAGCGTGCCAACGCCAACAAGGTTGTTTTCCGCTTCCTCGATGCGATTGCCGAGCAGTATAAGTTCCGCATCGCTTCGGTCGATGGTGGTGGTCTGCGCAATGCTATTCCGCGCGAGGCCGAGGCTGTTGTGCTCTTCTGCAAGAGCGATGTAGAGGCCGTGAAGGAGGCTGTGAAGGCTTATGAGCAACTTATTATTAAGGAGTACACCGATATCGAGGATGATGCCCAATTCTTTGCCGAGGAGGTGGCTGTGCCTGCCGAGTTGATGCCTGCCGACCTCTCGGATAAGCTTGTCAAGGCGATTGTGGGTTGCCCCGATGGTGTGCAGAAGATGTCGCTTTCGATGGCGGGTCTGGTGCAGACCTCGACCAATCTGGCGCGTGTCGTTTCGAATGGTAAGACGGTCAAGGTGCAGTGTCTGCTCCGCTCGTCGGTACGTTCGGAGAAGGAGGCGCTGGGTGCCCAGATGAAGGCTGTCTTTGCGCTGGCCGGTGGTAAGACGGAGCTTTCGGGCTCCTACGACGGTTGGAATCCCAACATGAAGTCGCCCATCCTGGCGGCGATGACCACCTCCTACGAGCAGCTCTACGGCAAGCGTCCCGCTGTGACGGCTATCCACGCCGGTCTGGAGTGCGGTATCATTGGCTCGAAGTATCCCAATCTCGATATGATTTCGTTCGGCCCGACGATCTGCTATCCCCACTCGCCCGACGAGAAGGTGGAGATCGCCTCGGTGGAGAAGTTCTACGACTTCCTGCTTCGCACGTTGGAGAATATTCCCGTTAAGGCTTAAAGATCAGTAAGGTGGGTTTCGCCGACGAAAAATGGTTTGTAATTGTCAATCCCGTGGCCGGAGGAGGTCGCGGGCTTGACGATTTCCCCCTCATCTCGCGCCTGATGCGCGAGGCGGGTATCCACGCCGAGCCTGTCTTCACCGAGCATAAGTTCCACGCGGTGGAGCTGACCGTCTCGGCGGTCAAGGAGGGCTACCGCCATATCTTGGTGGTGGGTGGTGACGGTACGTTGCATGAGGTGGTGAACGGCCTCTATATCCAGCAGGTGGCCAAGCCGACCGATGTCTTGTTGGCGGTGGTCGGCGTTGGTTCGGGCAACGACTGGGTGCGCTCGTTTGGCGCTTCGACCCGTTACCAGGATGCTGTGCGCAACATCAAGGAGGGTTATGCCTTCTTGCAGGATGTGGGGGAGGTGACCTACGAGGAGTCGCAATATCGCCAGAAGCGCTATGTGGCCAATGTGGCGGGTGTCGGCTTCGATGCCCATGTGATTCGTCTGATCTCCCACCAGGAGAAGAAGGGTAAACGCTCGGCTTGGCACTATACGGGCAACCTGCTGCGCTCCTACTTTGGATACAAATCGACCGGTGTGAAGATTTGGGTCGATGATAAGCGTGTCTATAACGGACTGCTTTTCTCGGTGGCGCTTGGTATCTGTAAATACCACGGTGGTGGTATTCAGCAGCTTCCCGAGGCGGTCTCCGACGATGGTATGTGGGATTTGACCCTGGTCAAGCCGTTCCACTTTTGGCATGTGATTTTCCGCCTGCGCTACCTCTACAACGGTGGTATCTATCGCATCGGACACGTCATCCATGAGCGTGGCAGTCGTGTGAGGATCGAATCCTCGCCCGAGGTCTCGTTGGAGGCCGATGGCGAGTTGCTGGGCGAGACGCCGCTCGATTTTTCGATCATCCCGCGCGGTATCAAGGTCGTTGTGAGCAAGGAGTTCTACGACCGACGGGTCAAGCCGCAGGAGGTATAAAAACAAAAAAGGTGTTCGATGTTTCGAACACCTTTTTTGTTATCAGTCAGTTTCGATGATGTCGATCTCGGTGATGGTCCATCCGAAGAGCGAATTGGCGCACCCCGCGATGAGTTGCTGAAGCGAGGCGGTGGAGGTGGTGTCGGCCAGGATGGCGGCCACGAAGTTCTCCATCGTCAGGTAGGTGTTGTTCACGCTCCCTGCCAGGCAGGAGTAGAATTGGTGTTGCTGGTGCATGTCCAACCCGGAGGGGAGCATCCCTTCGGCCACCAAGAAGCGATAAGGAAAGATGTGGCGCATGTTGCGGGCATCGGTGTTGAGCTCGTCGACGATGGTCTCCACCACATAGAGGTCAACCGTGTCACCTGCCCCGGGCATGGCGATGAAGGTTGTGTAGACGGGGTAATCCGTTTCAAGCTCGTTGGCCACCTCGTCGATGAAGAGGAGGTATTCGGCCTCCGTGAGGTTGTTCAGGTAGACCATCTTGCGGTAGTCGCGCAATGCCTCGCGCATCTCTTTGCGCTGCTCGTGTGTCCAGGCGTGTTTGCCTCTGTGTTTGCAGCCTACCAGTCCCATCGCGAACATCGCCACGACGGGCATCAGAAGAAGTAACTTTTTCATCATGGTATCCTTGATTTTGGTTTGTTACCCCTCGATGAGCAAACCGTGTGCCAAAAAAAGCCCGCAACAAAACGTTGCGGGCATAGGGTTGCCTCTTATTGCTGCTCGGCTTTCAGCTCGAGGTAGAACTTGGCAAATACCGTGTCGTAGTAGGGTATGATCCAGAAGAGGGCGATACCGAAAGTGATGAAACTCAACAGAATCCATCCAATCATACCGAGATACATCTTGAAGAGCTGCCAGCGGTGGCCTTGCATCATCGCCATACTCTTTTCGATCGCCTCATTGCAACCCAATTCGGGCTCATCGGCAATGATGAAGGGGGTCATGGCGTACTCGATGCTCTTAATGATGCCGGGCACAATCAGGAGTAGTGTCCAAAGCATGGTGTAGATCTGCATCAGCAGGAGCGTTCCCATCGCGCTGCGGTGATAGCGGCGGTTGAAGGCACCAAAAAGGTCTTTGACCTCGGGGTGGCTGTTGTGGCGTGCTACCTTCAACCACACCATCGTAAAGCCCAACTGCAAGGGATAGCCGATGACGATGGCTGTCAAGATCGTGAGCAGCGAGAAGATCACCTCGTCGTTGAGATTGAATACCGAAAAGGCACCTGTCAGCAGCATGAGTATGCCGAAAATCAGTGTAATGGCCACACCGGCCAGCCACTTGCCGCGTAGGATTTCGCGGGTCTCCTGGCGAATTTGT
>JAUMXM010000001.1:9219-30973 GCA_030529085.1 Rikenellaceae bacterium
GTGCCGGGGTCGATGACATAGATCGGGACTTCGGGCCGTGCGTAGCGCACAAGCATCGCGGCAGGGTAGACGGCCAGCGAGGTGCCGATTACGATCATCACATCGGCCGTGGCGGCAATCTCTGTGGCGCGGTCGAACATCGGCACCGACTCGCCAAAGAAGACGATGTGGGGGCGCAGCAGAGCACCGTCGGGGGCGCGATCCTCCAACCCCTGCTCTGTTCCTACGCAATCGACAATCAGGTCGGGGTTGCGCATCGAGCGGAGCTTGCCCAGCTCACCGTGCAGGTGGGTGATGCGACTCGAGCCGGCGCGCTCGTGCAGGTCATCCACATTTTGGGTCACCACCTCCACCTCGAAGTGCTTCTCTAACTCCGCTACGGCGTAGTGGGCGGCGTTGGGTTGGCATTTGGCCAACTCGCGGCGGCGCAGGTTGTAGAATTCGACCACCAAGGCGCGGTTGCGCGCCAGAGCTTCGGGGGTGCAGACATCCTCAATGCGGTACTCGGCCCAGAGGCCGTCGGCATCGCGGAAGGTCTTGATGCCGCTCTCGGCCGAGACTCCTGCTCCGGTAAAGACGACAATCTTTTTCATAACGTATTGAGTTTTTCGAGTCGTTTCTCGCGCTCGTAACGGCGTCGCAGTTGCTCCTTCTCCTCCTCGATTTGGCGCTTGATATTCCGATAACGCCACAACGCATACCCGAATAAGGTTACCATTAGCAGTGAGAGAGCCGCAAAGCCGAAGAGGAAGATATTCAGTTGCTCGTCATCTGCACCATCCATCCACATTGCGAAGGGAAAGAAGGCGAAGATAGCTATACCGATGCCCGAAATGATCATTACTTCGCGCCATTTGCGGCGGGGGGCGCGATTCTTTAATCGGAGGTACTCGAGCGTGCAAAGAACGAATGGCAGGACGATGACGATAACCTCGGCGGCACGCGTGTCATCGACAAAGGCACCAAGTAGCATCAATCCAAGGCTGAAGAGGATCGCAATGATCTTGCCCAGCTTGCGTTTGGGATTCTCCCGATCGAGCCGCTTGCCGATTTTTCGGGCTAAGCGGTTGGTACGGTTGGCTTTGTTGTTGAATAGTCTGAATCTCATAACATTTCGAGTTTTTTGCGACGTTGCTCGCGGCGGCGGATGCGCTCCACCTCCTCCTCGGTTTCGGCCTTCGCGCGGCGATACATTACGCGACCCACGCCGAAGAGTATCAGAAAGATAACCGAACCTCCCCACAAGAGGTAGTACAACTCCCATTTCGAGGGGGTGTTCTCGTGAAAGAGCATCAAGATGAAGGGCATTACGATCAGCGTCAGGGCGGCGATGAGGGCCTTCGACTTCACGTTGCGCCAGCGTGTCAGGGGTGCCTTGCGTCGCCACGAGAAGAATTGTACCACAAAGAAAGCGGCAATGGCACACCAGGTGATCACCCCGTGCCAAATACCCGGATCGTCGGATTTTATCGGTACGATGATCAGCGTCATGATGACGGCAGAGACAATGTACTTGGTGATCGAAAGTCGTTTGTTCTGCTTCTCCATCCGCTCAAACCGCGCGATAATTTTCGATTGCTCGCGGTGTGCGTTGCGCATCTCGTCAAGACTCGGAATTCGTGTCATCTTTCTTCGCTTTTTTGGATTTCTTGAGGCGTCCGCTACGGCGCAAAGCATCGGCGATGAGCCATTGGAGCTGGCCGTTGACCGAGCGGAACTCGTCCTCGGCCCAGCGCTCCAATTCGCTCATTGTCGCTGCATCAATGCGCAGTACGAAAGTTTTTTGTGCCTCTTTTGCCATGGATGGTAGGGGCTATGGGTGATGGGAATTCTGTTGTTTAGTGGTGCAGGGTACCTGCGTTGACAACCGGCGTAGCGGCCTCATCGGCGCAGAGGACTACCAGCAGGTTCGAAACCATGGCTGCCTTGCGCTCCTCGTCCAACTCGACGATCTCCTCCTCGGAGAGCTTCTTGAGGGCCATATCGACCATCGAAACGGCACCCTCGACAATCTTCTCGCGGGCGGCGATGATGGCGTCGGCCTGCTGGCGGCGCAACATCACGGCTGCAATCTCGGGGGCGTAGGCCAGGTAGTTGATGCGAGCCTCCATCACCTCGATGCCGGCCATGGCCAGGCGCTCGTTGAGGGTCAGCTCCAGCTGATCGTTGATCGCCTCGCTGTTCGAACGGAGGGTCAGTTCATCACCCTTCGAGCCGTTGTCGTCGTAGGCGTAGCAGCCGGCCACTTGGCGCAGCGCTGCATCCGACTGTACCGATACGAAGTTTTCGAGGATGTTCATGCGCTTCGAAGCCGAAACGGGGGTGCCGTCAGCCGTCGCAGCGTCGATCTCGAAGACGGCCTTGTAGATGTCGTCCTGCTTGATGCGCCAAACGAGCACCAGACCAATCATAATCGGGTTACCCGTCTTGTCGTTTACCTTGATCGGGTCGACGTTGAGGTTGCGGGCACGTACCGAGATCTGTTTGGCCGTGAGGAAGGGGTTGACCCACCAAAAGCCGTTCTGGTAGAAGGTGCCGCGATACTCGCCGAAGAAGAGCATCACACGTGCCTGATTCGGCTCGAGGAGCATGTAGCCGCCGAACGAGACGAGGGCTACGAGTACGATGAGGATGCCGGCCACCAGGAAGGGCGTACCGAACGCTTCGCCTGCATCGAGGCGCGTACCGCCCTCGACAATGCTCCAAATGCCGCCGCCCAGGGCTGCGAAGTTGAGCAGCAGTGCTACGATTCCGTTGCATTTCCAACCGTTGTAGGTGTAGTTCTTGTTCTCCATATTAAAATAGGTGTTAAATGGTGTTTGTCGGTGATATTGTTTTGATATCACAAAGATAACATACGAAAAGTCGATTTTCCAAATTTTTTCGCCGATTTTTTTCGGTTTTTGTGCAAAAATTTCTCTTTTTGTCTTCGGCACGGTTTCTGCTTTGGGGGTAAGCGTTTCCTTAAATACAATACGCGATGATGAACACATTCAAACACGACAACCTCGCCACCGATGTCTATGCTTCGGAGGCGATGCGCTCGGCGGCTCCCGTCGAGAAGATTCCCCACAAGGGCACCTCGCCCCAGGTGGCCTACCGCATGGTCAAGGATGAGACCTATGCCGAGACGCGCCCCGAGTTGAATTTGGCAACCTTCGTGGCAACCTACATGGACGAGGAGGCAACGCGCCTGATGAACGAGGCGATAGCGATTAACTACATCGACGAGACGGAGTATCCGCGCGTGGCGGTGATGTGTGGGCGCTGCATCAACATCCTGGCCAACCTGTGGAATACGCCCGAGGAGCGCGAATGGAAGACGGGTGCGCTGGGTATCGGCTCGTCGGAGGCCTGCATGTTGGGTGGCGTGGCGGCCTGGCTGCGATGGCGTGCCCGTCGTAAGGCGGCCGGGAAGCCCTACGATAAGCCCAACCTGGTGATGAGTGCCGCCTATCAGGTGGTGTGGGAGAAGTTCTGCCAGCTCTGGCAGATTGAGCTCCGTACCGTGCCCCTTACGCCCGACCACCTGACCCTCGACCCCGAGGCTGCGGTGGCGATGTGTGATGAGAATACGATCTGTGTCGTGCCGATTTGCGGGGTGACCTGGACGGGGCTCGACGACGATGTCGAGGCGCTCGATAAGGCCCTCACGAAGTACCACAAAGCCTCGGGCAACGATATTCCGATCCACGTCGATGCCGCCTCGGGAGGCTTTATTCTGCCCTTCCTGCACCCCGAGAAAAAGTGGGATTTCCGCCTCGATCGTGTCCTCTCGATCTCGACCTCGGGCCACAAATACGGTTTGGTCTATCCGGGTCTTGGCTGGGTGATTTGGAAGGATAAGAAGTATCTGCCCGAGGAGATGTCCTTCTCGGTGAATTACCTCGGCGCCTCGATTACGCAGGTGGGGCTTAATTTCTCACGCCCTGCGGCGCAGATTTTGGGGCAGTACTACAACTTCATTCGCTATGGCTTTGAGGGCTACAAGGCGGTGCAGCAGGCCTCGATGGAGGTGGCCGAGTATTGCCACCGCGAAATCGGGAAGATTCCCTGCTTCAGGAACTATGCCGAGAAGATTGATAATCCGCTCTTTGTCTGGTCGTTGTGTGGCGAATACGAGAAGACGGCGAAGTGGACACTCTACGATTTGCAGGATAAACTCAAGCAGAGCGGCTGGATGGTGCCCGCCTATACGATGCCGAAGAATATCGACCACCGCATTGTGATGCGTGTGGTGGTACGACAGGGCTTCTCGCACGATATGGCCGATATGCTGCTGCGCGATATTCGCAACGCGGTGACCGAATTCGAGGCGCTGCGCTATCCGACCACCTCGCGCCTGAAATTTGAAGAGCGCGAAATACAGTGCGGTAAAGTCTTTACCCACTAAAGTTAAAAGTTGAACTTTGCGATTATGCCGAGGCAGGGTAAAGTGAAAAGTTTTTCATTGAGCCTTCAGCCGCACAACACAAAAGATTGGGAGATGACCTGAATCGGTGGTCGTCTCCTTTTTTTGTTGAGCAACTCTCAATTTTCATTTTTCAACTTTCAACTTTCAACTAGTTTTGTTATTTTTGCATAGTAAAAAAGCAAAACTATGTCTTTTACGAAGATCAACCACTACGAACACGAATACATTGACGAGCACCACGACTCGGCCCTGCAGGTCACTGAGGGTGTTGATGATCAGCCGATTGTTAACCCCTACCTGAAGCGCCGCAAAAAGCGCACGCTGAGCGTCGAGGAGTATATCGAAGGCATCCGTCGGGGTGATATCACGATTCTCTCGCAGGCCATCACCCTCATCGAGTCGTCGAACCCCGACCACTACGCTCTGGCGCAACAGATTATCGAGCGCTGTCTGCCCTACGCGGGCCGCTCGATCCGCATCGGCATCACGGGTGTCCCGGGTGCCGGTAAGTCGACCTGGATCGAGGCCGTCGGCAACATGGTTACCCGCCTGCACCACAAGCTGGCGGTGTTGGCTATTGACCCTTCGTCGGAGCGCTCGGGAGGTTCGATTCTGGGCGATAAGACCCGCATGACCACCATCACGACCAATCCTGACATCTTTGTGCGCCCCTCGCCCTCGGCCGGATCGCTGGGCGGCGTGGCGCGCAAGACACGCGAAACGGTGGTTTTGTGTGAAGCGGCCGGTTTCGATGTGATCTTCATCGAGACGGTGGGTGTGGGGCAGTCCGAGACGGCTGTACACTCGATGGTCGATATGTTCCTCTTGTTGCAAATTTCGGGCGCTGGCGACGACCTTCAGGGCATCAAGCGCGGCATTATGGAGATGGCCGACATGATGGTCATCACAAAGGCCGACGGCGAGAATATCCACAAGGCCGAGTTGGCCCGTGTGCAGTATCAGGGGGCGTTGCGCCTCTTTCCGCTGCCCGAATCAGGACACCGCCCTGAGGTTTATTGCTGCTCGTCGGTGGCCGAAACGGGGCTCGAGGAGGTATGGAAGGGGGTCGAAACCTACATCGATCACATCCAGGCGAACGGCTACTTCCGCCACAATCGCAATCGCCAAAACAAGTATTGGATGTACGAAACGATTAACGAATCGCTCAAATCCTCCTTCTACCTGAACCCGGAGATTGCCCCGCTCATCGAGCAGATGGAGCGCCTCGTACTGGAGGAAAAGACCTCCTCTTTTACTGCCGCCCACGAGCTGCTCGACCGCTATTTTAACCATCAGTAACCTTTAAACTCCGCCCCGATGAAGACCTCGACCGAGAAGAGCCGTGCGGCTGCCTATGCTCACAGTTTTTTATGTGGGCATCTTGTTGCCAATCATCCGTTGTTTGCCACCGACCCTCTTTTTCGGGATTGGCAGTCGCAGGCCGTATCAGAGAAGTCCTATAAAGTTTCGTGCCTTTATTACTACGAAAGTTTTGTGGATTCAATCCTGCCGCGTGAGTCCCCCTCCGGACAGAAACAAACCACGTTGGGACACTACGTGAAAGAGGTGAATGCGGCGTGTACTATCGAACTTTCGTCCGGTAGTTACACCTTTCGCTTCGAGCGGATCCACCTCTTCCTCTTCCCGCTCAATATCATCCTTTTTGCTATCGAGATCGATGAGTCAGGCGCTGATTTGAACAACCTGACCGAAGCGCACGGGCGGCTGCGTGATGTGAACCGATATGCCGAAATGAAGGCTCAAGGCTATTTGGAGGCGTTGCAACCCCTGTTGGACTTGTGTGGTGCCGAGAAGCAGGATTACACCTGCCTTACCGATACGGGTAACAAACTCAAAATCTTTCAGACGATCGAATGTGAGCAGGTGACCGATGAATTGCTGTATGAGGTCGGCACCCTCTCCAAGATCGGTTGTGTGTCCGATCTGTCGGATCGAAATGCCCCCTCCGAGGAGTATCAAAACCATGTGCTTACGACCTACAAGGTGTCGATCTTCCATGACTGGAGCGCCTTGGCGCTGTTTGATACGATGACCCTGCTTGCACGGCGGTTGAGCGAGAGCGATCGTTGGACCTGGTCCATGAGCTATTTCAGGATGATCTACGTCCATCTCCTTTACCAAAAGACACTCTTGTTCTATTTCAATCGCCGCTTCCGTATGGCCGATACCGATACCGAGGAGTTGCTCTACGATATTCGTGAGCAGGAGCATTATTACGGCTTCTCGAATATCTCATACAATTTTCTTCCGCAGACCCTCTATGAGGCGATCGACCGCGGTATGGGGATGGAGATCGAGCGTAAGGCGTTGCACGGGCATATCGAGCAGGTGGGGCAGATACGCCGCCAGGTATCTGAGCGCAAGCTCAATCGCATCATCCTCCTGCTGACCTTCCTGACGTTGACCTCGACCCTCTATGACGGCACCTCACTCTTGACCGAGATGCTGGGGATCGATGCGGGGACCTGTGCCTATGTGCGCGTGGCGTTGCTGCTGATCCTCTGCGCAGCGCTTGCCGTGGTGGCGGTCTGGGTGCTCAACCGCTTTAAAAAGGTGTAGGGAATGGATGTCGAAATTACCTATCCGTCGTGGGCGCTGTTTCATGCCTTGTCGCACTTTGAATCGCCGAGCGAGCGCTATCGAGACGAACTGCTGCGGGCGGGTTATACCGATGCGCAGCTCGAGGCTCAGATGGCTGTGGTCGGCTCGAAGTTCGACCGATCGTTTGCCTGCTCGCCCCAAGAGGTTGTCGATCGGCTCAGGGAGCGCTTCTCCGAGGCTTTTCGTACTGCGCCCGATTCGGATGGTCGCGTGCGCCTCTCGTTCGTTTGGCCCACAAGGGTAGGTACGGCGGGGGTGGTCGAGGAGTCGCTGTTGAACGATGAGGAGCGCTTGTCGATTCGCAGTGAACGGCGGGGTGCAAGCCCGGTGCGCACATTCCGTACCGAGCGCAGCTTTCCGACCGATGAGTGCCAACTGATCCTGGAGGGGAGTACCCCCGCCTTTACCTTCATTTCGCTCTTTGCGGGCGAAGCAGCCCCGAAGCTGTCCCGTCCGGGTGAAACGCCCGATCCCTATTGGCAGACCCACCTTTTTATACGAGATAACGACTAACTTTTTTTGATCACCACCTACCGCTAAATAACTGACCCGATGAAACGACCTACACCCCAAGAACTACAAGAGATCTGTGACCTCTATAAAGAGTGGTCGGAGGAGGAGTTGAACCTTGTTATTAAGACTACGATCAAGTTGGAGTCTTATGATCGGTGCTTTGATCATGCCCTGGAGGATTTGTTGGATCTTTTGGCTCGATTCCGACATTGGTGTATCGATCAACGCCTTGAGGTTCAAGGTTCTGTTCCTGCGTTTCGCGATGAGAGCTTTTGGGATAATTTGATGTCCGAAGCGACCTCGGATGCCATTCCGAAGACGTTGGAGTCGTTTCTGCGATGCCTTTATAAGGCACTCTATGCCGATCGGAAGATGCTGATTGATGGCGAGGAGTGCGCTTGCCTCGAGGGTACGAAACGTGTACCCGGTGTAGATGGCGACAAACTGACTTTGGCCCCGCTGCTCAATGGTCAATTGGTAGCAGCTTATGGAGATCCGCACTATATTGCGTTGCCTGCCATTGAGGGGCGAAGAGGGGCTGTTGATCCCTCCAAAAAAGAGCTAAAATCGGCTATAAAAGGTAGTGTCGAGTTGCGTAATCACGTAGAGCACGGCAAAAAACTTTCACGTCAAAACAGGTCCGCAGCCTATCGTTGTCTGCTTTCGACCTTCTTGGCGATTGTGGATTATTGGTACGAACCGTTGCAAGATTTGTTGGGCAGTTCGGCCCCTGCAACCACGAGTTTCGCTCAGCACCGACAGGTTGCCTTGGAAGCCGAGGCCGAAAGCTATGTTTGCGATACCTATGTAGAACGCATCGAGAGTCTGGATGACGAACGTAGAAAACAGCTGTATGCCGAGGTGGAGAACATCCTGATTCCATGGCAGGAGGAGGTCGATGATGAGGATGATGATGACGATGAGGGGGATGACGAGCACGAAAGTGTGCAGCGCGCCTTAGGCAATGAGCATGATCAGATGGCTGTCGAAGAGATCGATTTCCGCGATGCGGTGCGGGCCAACCCTCGTTGTTGTGTGTTGGGCGCTTCGGGCTCGGGAAAGAGTACCATGCTCCACCAGATTTTGTTGCACGAAGCAATACAATGGCGTGATAATCCGCAATCGGCTGATGCGATGCTGCCGGTGCTGATCCATCTGAACGAGCTGCGACGCGGTAAAAAAATCTTTGACTATCTATACGAGTCGGTCATCAGCCTCAAGACCTCCTACGACAGCGAGGCGTTGAAGGAGGCGGTAGGAAAACATCTGCAACAACTTGTCGATGAGGGACGTGTGTTGTTTCTCTTCGATGGCTTGAACGAGCTGGAAAATAAGGAGTTGTTGAAAGATTTGATCGACTACACAAAGACCTATCCCGAAAATCACTACCTCTTTACAGGGCGTATCGTCGAGTTTGCACGCGATGCCTCGCTGCTGACCGACTACACCAAATTTCAGGTTGCTCCGCTCAGTGATCACCTGATCGATGAGTTTTTGATGCAATGTTGTGCCGATGAGGCGCAGCGTACCACCATCCGCTCGAAGATTGCCTGCGATGCCGATATGGTCAAGCTCGCCACCAACCCGATGCACCTGAGGATGATGGTCGAGGTGCTGGCGACTACAAAGGCCGAGGAGGTAAATACGCGCGGACAACTCTATATCCAATTCTTCCACGATATTCTCGAAGACGAGGAGACAATGCGCGATGCCGTGCTGAAGGAGTCGAGGAGCCTGCGTGCCGATTGTGATATGTTGCTTCGACAGATGGCCCTGCAGTGCCAATTCCATGAACGAGTCATGCGGATTGAAGATCTGATACGTCTCGTGGACAGCAACTGCTTCGAGACCGGCAACATCGGTGTGAGGGATGTGGTGTTCCACCTGGTGCGTTTGCAGATCTTGAAGGTCGGCGAACAGGCCGATACGGTGAGCTTCTTCCATGACTCGTTCATGGAATATTATTGCGCCAAATGCTTTGCCGACAGCTTCTTCTCCTCATCCGAGGAGAAGGCTCGAGAGCTTCTGCATGCCCGTTTTGCCGGTCGTGTCGAGACGGTGGTACAGCATCTCGAAATGTTGCAGATGTGTATCGATGTGCTGCGTGATCCGAAGCGGAAAAATACCCGTCCAGTCATTCTGCGCTTTATCAAAGAGCTGCTCGCCTGCGGTATAGATTTCGGCCATAGCTCTTCATCGCCTCTGCTGAGCCTGGAGAGCGACGGCTATCACCTCCACCTTTCAGGCGATGAACTGCCGGCGATGAACCCCATGCTGGAGCATGCGGCCACCTTGGTTTCGAAGCTCCAACGGCCGACCAAGGAGCGTTGGACGGAGGCTGAAGAGTCGCATTACGACATCTTGGAGAAGGCTTCGGCCCGTGCGCTGGTCGAATGCTATCTCTTAAATTACGCCCGCCTCTACGAGCGAATCCTGCCGAGGTACGACGAGCATGAGAAGACGGTCAAAAAGCTGATGGGCATGTGCGGACGGCTCTTCTCCACGGAGATTCGGTCGATGCTCTTGTCGCCTTTCTGGTTGCGGATGTGGATGGTGCCGAAAGATTGTGTGATCGATGGCAGAGCGTATCACGTGGGTGCGAGCGGTACGTCCGTGACGGCTAAAGTGCAGGCTAATTTTATCGCCCTGGTACGTCATACGACCGATTATACGGCGCTCTATCGGATGTTGTGTGATATGGACGAGCAGATCCACTCGAAGTATTATAAGCAACGTATTTTCCTCTATAAACGCATCCTCTTCTGTCGAATGCCCGACCCGGCACGACGAACCCTCTTTGAGCAGCTTTCCGTCGAGACGGATCCCTCGACCTGTTGTGATGCGCAGACCTTGCTGCTCTTTGTCGAGGATATAACCTATGTGCTCAAACATCTGCAATCTGAGTACCTGAGCGGCTTTTACGGCCATCAGCTCTTCTCCTTGTTGCGTACATGGAATAGTGATCCGCGCGTGGCCGAACTGCTCTTCTCGGATGAGTTGATAACCCACATGCCCAAGATGTTGCGGGCGCGTTTGGTGCGTTTCTTCCTCTTTCGCGAGTGCTACGAACTCAAGCCGATGACCGATTTCCTTTGGGAGCGCAAAGGGTATAAAACGCTTGGCAATCGGGATGTGATTCAGACGATTTTCGATCTGATTCCCCTGCAATATATTCCGCAAGAGGTTATCGCCTGTTATTATGATCAGACGACGATCGACTGTCAGCAGCAGGCCGCCCAAAGAACCCACGTGCGAGGTATCCGCTATCGAGTCCTGGCGAGCGATTACCGAAGCGTGAAGTTGGCGATTCCCGATCTGAAAGAGTCGTTTGGTGGTGGCGAGGCACTCTTCGTTGATGAGCTCGGCAATGAATTGCGTTTCCCGATTGTCGAGGACTCCTATTGCGAAACGCAGTGGCGCCACTATACGATGCGTGGCAAGTCGGGATTATTGCCCTTGCAGGGTGAGCTGCGGGTGGATAATGACAGCCGCACGCTCTTCTATGTGGCCGTACGTCAGGCCGATGATGCATTGCACCTGATTCTTACCGAGACCTCGCAGTGGACCTTGCTGCGTGATTGGTTGAGGCAGGGCGCCGCCATTTGGGTCGGTGATCAGCTTTGCGAGGTGACCTATACCATGCAGAAGCTCCCCGTTCGCCGTGATCGTGTCATCGCCTTGCGCCGCGAGGACGGCGTGAGTTTCCCGCCTGCGGCGGGACGCATGCGCCTCATGCGTGATGGGGCTGAGGTGCTCTATCCTGATCCCGAGTTGATTACCATGGCATACCAAATGCCCTCGCTGTTTCGTCGGCTGAAACTTTCGAAGAGGGTGGAGAACCGCACCCGTCAGCAGGTGAGATTCCCCTATTACATCATTGAGATGCAGCGGGAGGGTGTGTTGCGTATAGGCACCAATTTCGAGCCGCCGAAGACGTTGATCGGGGAGCCCTTCAACCTGCTCTCACTGGGTCGCGGCAAAATAAAAAACATCCAACCGCTCAAACAAAAGGGGCGCGTGATGGAGATTCGCGGTGTGACGGGCGAGATGCCCCTCAGTGGCGAGTTGTCGATGTGGGTCGATGGCCGCGAGATAGCCAAGGTGCATTACGGCTATATGCGACCGGCCGGTGATGAACGTGATGATGTGCTCTTCCTGCACCTATTCGACCAAAAAGAGGTCGACTTTATCGAAGCGAACAAGGCCGAATTGAGGGGCGCGCAGGTTCGGATCGGAGGGTGTAGCGGCCAGTATGCCGGTCTGCTGAACGAGATCCGTCGCAAGTGGGTGGTCGATTTGAGTCTTACGCGGCCGGCCGAAATGATGAAAACGTCGGGAATCTTCGAGGTGTACGACCGCGCCGAGGATAATGACGGTTTTAGTGATTGGGAAAATAAGATCGATGCCGAACTTTTGGGCTTCGATCAAAAGAGTATTCATTTGCTCACCGAGCAGGTTGCCAACAACCTGATCGGTGCCTGTTGCGAGATCAATCAACAGGTATATGTGGTTGAGCGAGTCGAACCACAAGGCCGCCACTTGCTCGAACTGCGCCTCGCATCGCAGGTGCCGCTCACCCTGCCGCGCTACGGGGTGTTGATTTGTCGCATCGGCCAGGAAATCAAACACCTGCCCTATGTACTGGCGATCAGCGATGGGCGCATCCATACGTTGCGCATCATTCACGCGGAGACAATCGAAGCGTGGAGAAAAGGGGCGCTCAAGCAGGCACTCCGGCGCGGACGCCTCAATGTGCGCGAGTATTACTTGGAATTGGATGAGGGACAGTTGCTGAACGGTAACGATCGACTTTCGGTGCTGACACTGCAATCGAAAAAGGGTATTCCGCATGATAAGATCCCCTGCTCGATGCGCCTTGGCTTCTACGACAAGGAGGGCGAAATCAAACTCTGCATCCGCAGTGGTTGGCGTAATATGGTCAATAATTTGATGAAGGTGCTGTGTTTCCCGCTCAGCGGAAAGATGTCGCTGTTGCTGCTCCCAAGTCAGCCTTCGGGAGCCAATTATACCCATCTGCACCTCCATTCCAACTTAATGCCGTCGCGCTTCTTCCGCGTGGCGAAGCACGATAAGCGGGTGAATTGGGTGGGTGAATGTAGCTATGATGCATCCGTTGAGCTACCCCGCTCGGGCGAACTAACCCTCCCCGGGAGGCAGGGGAGATACCCCTTTGTGCGCCTTGCCGATCGGCGAATGCTGATCTGCTCGATCGGTCTGGAGACGTTGAGTTGGGAGGAGTTCTCGACGATGCAGACACTCACTTACGGGGAGGATTGCCTGGTGTCGGTGCGTGAACAGCAGTTGCGCGAGGGGTATGCCGAGTCGTTGAGTATGGTGACCGGCGATCCGATCCATCTGCCCGAGGAGCAATACGGTCAGGCGATCGCCTTTGAACTTTACGGCTATCATCCCCTCTGCAACTCTCAGGCACAGCGATTCGGAACCGATGTGCAACGTCATCAGTTCTATGGATTGTCGATGCTGCGCTATCGAATCGTTACGGACGATGTGATCAGTATAGTCAAACCGGATAATTCGATCGAGGGGCTGTGGTGTCGCCTCGATGATATGAAACAGCCTTATGCAGTTCAGGAGGTTGCTTGGGACCCGCAACGAGTCGCTGACAAACGGCTCTACCTTCGTGTGGTGACCCCCGACCTGATGGTGCGTAAGATTCCACGGTCGGGTGCGATACGTTTCTATCGTGACCATGCCTGCACGGAGCTTGTCAAGGTGCAGGTGTCGCACCTTTCGCCCCTGATCGAGGTGGGTTCCCCCGAGCGTTACCACGCCTCGGTGTGTGACCTGTTGGTCGAGGAGATGAAGCAGGTGGATCGTTTCAACGACTTTATGGTGGAGTTCTTCCTTGCCAAGAGTCGTGGTTATATGCTCCTGGAGCGCTACCTACATCATCCGATGGCGCAGAAACCGCTCCCGATCGGTATTGTACTGAATGCCAAGCGCCTTTCGGTGAAGGTCTATCGTCCCAGTGAAAATCTTGCCGAGCCGGGTACGATCCTCTCGTCGGGCGATATGTCCGGACTCTTATCGGTGGGTGATTTGGTCCTTGTGGAGCGTAACAACAAGCTGACACGTCTTCCCGAACACACCCCCTCGCGACAATTGGGCTATCTCTCGGGGCTGATGCTTTATCCGCGTCGTGAGGAAAAAGAGGTCTTTATTCACGTGATCCAATCTATCGAGGAGAGCCGACAATATAACGATACCCCCGATTTCTTCTATTTCTACGGCAACTCCGATTATGTTCCGCAGGTGGGCGACAGCGTGTGGTTCTTCCCCTCGCGCAATATTCGTTCTAAAAATCCCCGTCCCATGGCCGAGTGTGTGCAGTGGGTCGGCAGTGGTATTCGGGAGGGTGTCGTGGAGCGAGTGGCCATGCTTGAAGGGGATCGCAAGGTGCTCTATATCGCCGATATGGCGGATGAAAACCTGAAAGGGTCGGTATCCGTCACCCCCTCGGCCAGAGCCTTTAAGAGTTTTGACAGTCTCCGAAAGGGCGATTTGTGTCGATTTGCCTATCTGTATGAGATGGTACCCAATCCGGAGTTCTGCAACCGTCTGCTTCTCCTCTCTGGTGAATCGACACGGAACAAAAAGAGCCAAAAGAAAAACTAAGTCAGTGAGTCAATACGTGTGATGATGAAAAATAAGAGCTATTGCGGTTATACCTTGTTGCATGACGGGACCTGTCTGTTCGATATGGGTCTGGCGGCCCCGCTCACCTTTACACAGGACGGGCAACAAACGCCCTGGGATGTAATTGTGCGCATCCACGAATCGGCTACGGCTACGGAAACGGAGTCGACTGTGTCGCTTGACGAGTTGGAAGATGCGGTGCTGAGCGACGATCAGATCTTCCCTGCGGAGGAGGAGTCTGATGTGTCGATGTCGGCGGCTCGGCCGTCCGATGCACCGCAGGAGTCGCAGCCGCAGGAGGAGCTGCTCACCAGCAGTATGCTCCTGAAGTGGTATAACGATCCGAATGCCGCGCCGCGAGCCATGCAGCAGAGCTATTACGACCGTCGAAATAAAGTCAATACATTGCGTCCCGAAGGTGGACAACTCTATTTCAAGCTCTCGAGCGAGAATCTGCGCTACGATTGCCAGATTCGATTTGCGGCCAAAGAGTATGTAGAGGTGGTCCCCGATCCGACCCCTCGTGCGCCTCAGGAAGATGGCTTGTGGGTGCGACCGATTGATTATGGCCTACATCTCGAAGATATGGGTCTTGCCGAGTGGGACGAGGTGGTGGTTACCGTCACGCAGGTTACCTCGCTGGGTGTGCTGGTCGTGTGGCGCGAAAAAAGGGGCTATCTGGTTCATAATAGACGATTCCCGCTTCAGCTTTGGGGGTGCGAGACGTTGGCTGAGGCCTATCCTGTCGGGAGTCGATGGCGTGTCTTCGCCCATAAGATGGAGGGCGACCTGATCGTCTTTCGCAATCCTGCACCGCAGGAGGATCCCGTCGCTGGAAACGAGCTGAAGCTCAAGATCGGTGACGAGGTCGAAACCCTCTTGTTGCGATTGAACAAGAAGAGTGGGTTTGCTGTCTTGATCCATCGCGGATGGGCAGGGTGGTGCTGGCTCTCGGAGGCGGAGTGTAACCGCTATCGTCACAGCCTTGCCCGAAGTCAGCCTTATCGCCTCTTTGTGACCGGTGTGGATCGGCGTTCACGTCGTTTGAGTTTCTCGGCAGATCCGATTTTGAAGGACGATGAGCTGCCGATTTCCGTCCCTTTGGTCGAGCCGGATACGGTGCGTGACGAGGCGTTGCGCCAGGAGGCGCCCGCCGTATGTCGCACCCTCTGCATCGATGAGCAGATCTGCGCCTCGCGTAAACTCCGACTGGGAAATGTGATGTATAAAATCGGAGATCGCATAGTGGTCTATGTGGTAAAAAACGACCATCCCAAGTTCCTCCTGACGCGTGATGTGTATGGCAATATGGTCAGCATTGCCATGACTGAGTTTGCCGTTGGGGTGCAGTTGATGCGACGTGTGACCTATGTGGGACAACCTCTTGAGGTCGAATTGATCGATGTGCAGACGACCCTGATGCGAGGCAGTCGTATGCGCCTGCTCGATGGGGGTGATTGGGCGCTCGAGGCGGGGAAGATCTACGAGTTCGAGTTGGTGGATTATGCCCCCGAAACGAGTGTGCTGCGTTACGATGCGTATCATTATGTGACGGTCCCGACCGTTTTGGTTGAACGTCAGGAGACGGCGCAGTCCCTGCAAACTGTTATGACGCAGCGTGCCGAGTTCTATGGGCGTATCGGAGCACAAAACCTCGCTAAGTTGGAGGATCCGCAGGCCGTGCTAGGTGTGGATGTCGCCTCCGAGGTTGAGCCTCCTCGCGCTCCTGCGGTGCAGCTCCAGGCGGTCGAGACGAGCGAGGGGGTAATCCTCTCTGTGATACACGACCCGCATCCGACCTGTGTGAAAGGGGAGTACTATACGGGACGCGTGGTGCGTAGTGATGATTTCAAAATCTACCTCGATTGTGACGGTTGTCCGGCTGTTTTGCCCAACTTTGAGCTGTGTAGAGGTGGGGAACTTTGCGTGGCCGATCTCTATCGTCCCGATGAATTGATCTACGATTTGATTTGCCTTGATTACGATGCGATACAGGATTGTGCCACGATGAGCCTGGTCGAAAATTGCAATCCGATGTGGAATCATGTGGATGTTGAGGTGGGAGATCATATTTGCCTGCAGATCATGCGCGTAGGCTCTAAGGCGCTGATGGCGTCATACCACGGTTATCCCTGTGCGGTCTCTTTCAGAGAATTGCGCAAAATGATGGATAATCCAAGCGAATTTTCGGTCGAAGCGCTTGTGGTAGGATCGGAGATCGAATTAGAGGTGAAGGAGTTGGATGCGACTCGTAAGCGGATGCGTGTTGGTGCCTTTTCCGATCGAGTGCAACTACCTGTTTCGGACGACGAACCCGTTGCGGGCGCATTGCCTGAGGGGACCGACACTGCGGAGCCTGCGCCTTCGGCGGAGGAGCCGATCGCTGTTCCGATAGTGGCGGGTGAACCCGAGGCGGTGCAGGATGTTGCACCTCCGGCCGCGCCGCTCCGTCCGGAGGTGGGGACGACGGCCTTTGCCGTGATCAAATTTGCCGCCAAGGCGGGTTATGCCGTTGATCTCGAGGGGGTGTTCCGCGCCTTCCTGCCTATGAAGGAGGTGAGCTGGAAGCAATACGATCCGCAGTGGAATCAGCGCTTCGGGCAGGGTGAGCGAATCGAGGTGTATGTGCAAGACTACCATGAAGAGCGCGACAGCTATCGTGTCAGTGTGCGCGAGCTTATCCATGATCCGTTGCTCGATTTGCGGCGAAACACCCGTTGCAAGGTGCGCTTAAGCTACGATGCGGCAAGCGGAAAAATTGTTGTCAGATGCCCCGAGCTCTCCTATGTGTTTTGCGTGCTGATACCCAATCGTGTGTTGGATGGTTACAAGCAGATTTCGGGCTATGCCTTTCCACGGCAGGACCTCGATGCCATTGTCAAGCACATCGATCAGTCGAAACGTACCGTACGACTCGAGTTGGTTTGATTGGCGCATAACAAAACGGTTTGACTTTTACGAGATTGCGGCATTGCGTGTCCGAATGGCATGCAATGCCGCAACCGTGTAAAGGGGTGGGGTGGCATGGGTAGCGGATCGAAAATTTGATAGCGGCGGTGATCGCTCTCGGTGTCGCTCTTTTTTTTGTGTTTTTTCTTTGAAAAACTTTCCCGTTTTCTCTTTGACCTTTCGGCTGAATTTTGTACCTTTGTGTGCCCAAAATGAGCAAACGAAAGCTAACAAACCAAATTATAATCAATTAAATTTTATTTTCATCATGAAAGTATCTCACATTGAGCACCTTGGCGTGGCTGTAAAGAGCCTCGACGAGGCAATTCCCTACTGGGAGAACGTACTGGGCCTGAAGTGTTATGCCATCGAGGAGGTGGCCGACCAGAAGGTGCGCACGGCATTCTTTATGCTGGGCCAGACGAAGATCGAGTTGCTGGAGCCCACTTCGGAGGATTCGACCATCGCCAAGTATATCGAGAACAAGGGCGTAGGTATCCACCACATGGCCCTCGCTTGCGAGAACATCGAGGAGCAGCTCGCTGATGCCGAGGCTCAGGGTATTCGCCTCATCGACAAGACCCCCCGCAAGGGCGCCGAGGGTCTCACGATCGCCTTCCTGCACCCGAAGTCGACGCAGGGTATCCTCACCGAGTTGTGCGAGAACAAAAACAAATAATCTAATTCAATACAAAATTTAGCAATGAGCGAAATTCAAGCTAAAATCAACAAGCTGATCGAGAACCGCGAGACTGCTCGCATGGGTGGCGGTCAGAAGCGCATCGAGGCCCAGCACGCCAAAGGCAAGTACACGGCTCGTGAGCGCATTGAAATGCTGCTCGACGAGGGTTCGTTCGAGGAGTTCGATATGTTCGTAACCCACCGCTGCTACGACTTCGGTATGGACAAGAGCCACACCTTTGGTGATGGCGTTGTGACCGGTTACGGTACGATCGCAGGTCGTCTGGTCTATGTCTTTGCACAGGACTTCACCGTTACGGCAGGTTCGCTGTCGCTCTCGATGGCCGACAAGATCTGCAAGATTATGGATATGGCTATGCGCAACGGCGCTCCCTGCATCGGTCTGAACGACTCGGGTGGTGCTCGTATCCAGGAGGGTGTGAACGCCCTGGCCGGCTATGCCAACATCTTCCAGCGCAACGTGATGGCTTCGGGTGTGATTCCCCAGATTTCGGCCATCTTCGGTCCCTGCGCCGGTGGTGCCGTTTATTCTCCTGCACTGACCGACTTCATCATCATGAAGAAGGAGACCTCGAACATGTTCCTCACGGGCCCGAAGGTTGTTAAGACCGTGACGGGTGAGGATGTAACGCAGGAGCAGCTGGGTGGTGCTACGATGCACACCACGCGCTCGGGTGTTGCCCAGTTCGCAGTCGACACCGAGGAGGAGGGTATCTCGATCATCAAGAAGCTCCTCTCGTATATGCCCCAGAACAACATGGAGGATACGCCGCTGGCAGTCTGCACCGACGTGGCTACGCGTCTCGAGGACTCGCTCAACGAGATCATCCCCGATAACATCAACAAGCCCTACGATATGGCCGAGGTGATCAAGGCTATCGTCGATAACGGTGAGTACCTGGAGCAGTCGGCAGGCTATGCCAAGAACATCATCACCTGCTTTGCCCGTTTCAACGGTCAGTCGGTGGGTATCATCGCCAACCAGCCCAAGTTTATGGCCGGTGTGTTGGACATCAACGCTTCGCGCAAGGCTGCTCGCTTCGTGCGTTTCTGCGACGCCTTCAACATTCCGCTCGTAACGCTCGTGGATGTGCCGGGCTTCCTGCCGGGTACGACCCAGGAGTATGGTGGCGTAATCACCCACGGTGCAAAGCTCCTCTTTGCTTACTGCGAGGCTACGGTTCCCAAGGTGACCGTTACGCTGCGTAAGGCTTACGGTGGTGCTTACATCGTGATGTCGTCGAAGCACATCCGTGGTGACATCAACTACGCTTGGCCGACGGCCGAGATTGCTGTGATGGGTGCCAGCGGTGCTGTTGAGGTGCTCTTCGGTAAGGAGCTCAAGGAGCTGGCCGACAAGCCCGAGGAGAAGGCTAAGTTCATCGCCGAGAAGGAACAGGAGTACAACGACAAGTTCTCGAACCCCTACAATGCAGCCCGCTACGGCTACATCGACGATGTGATTGAGCCGCGCAACACGCGCTTCCGCATCATTCGCGCCCTCCAGTCGCTCGCTACGAAGCGTCTGCAGAACCCCGCGAAGAAACACTCGAACATTCCTTTGTAATCCAATCCCCAATAGGCTATGACAAACTTTTTAACAGTTACAGGCTGGGGCTGGAACGAGATGATTTGGGCCACGGTAATCAGCATCGCGCTGGTTTTCTCGGTGCTCGTGCTTTTGGTGTTCGTGATGAAGCTCTTCGGTGTTATCTTCGCCGAGAAGCCCAAGCGTAAGATGACCAAGACTGCGAGCCAGCCCGTCGAGGAGGGTCAGTTGCACGAGGAGCAGATTGCCGCTATCACGGCTGCTCTGAAGCTCTACAAGAGCGCCCTGCACGACCGCGAATCGGAGGTGCTGACGATCCAGAGCCTCAAACGTGCCTACTCGCCGTGGAACTCGAAGATTCACGGCTTAACCCAGTTGCCTGACAGAAAATAAGCAAAACAAAGACTATGAAAGACTACACATTGACAATCAATGGTCACACCTATAACGTCCAGATTGACGAGATCAACGAGGCTTCGACCCTCGCTCGCGTGACCGTAAATGGTACGGCCTATGAGGTAGAGATTGGCGGTGGCAAGGCTGCTGCTCAGGCCAAGCCTCAGGTGGCTGCAGCTCCCAAGGCTGCCAACAGTGCCCAGATCACCCCGCAGACGGCTGCTCCGTCGGCTCCCGTAAAGAAGGCTTCGGCTGCTGCTGCCGGTGCTATCAAGTGCCCGCTGCCGGGTACGGTGATGGCCGTGAAGGTATCGGTGGGCGACACGGTAGCTGCCGGTCAGACGCTGCTCGTGCTCGAGGCTATGAAGATGGAGAACAACATCGACTCGGATCGCGCCGGCGTCGTAAAGGAGATCTGCGTACAGCAGGGCGCTACCGTGATGGAGGGTGATAACTTAATCGTTATCGAGTAGTTATGTTTACCTTCCTCGAAGCCAATTTTGCACTGGAGAGTCTGCAGAAGTTCGTGAGCTCGATGGGTTTCACGGCCATCTTTGCAGACATGCAGTGGGGCAACCTGGTGATGATTCTCGTCGCATTCTTCCTGCTCTACCTTGCCATTAAGAAGGAGTATGAGCCGATGCTGATGATGACCATCGCCTTTGGTATGCTTTTGACGAACCTGCCGGGTGCAGGTCTCTTCCACTCCGAGCTCTTCGCCGGAGGTCACGTTCATTGGGCCGAGTTCGCCGATGGTGCGGGCCTCTTGGACTACCTCTACCTGGGTGTTAAGCTCGGTGTCTATCCCTGTTTGATCTTTGTGGGTGTGGGCGCCATGACCGACTTCGGTCCGCTGATCGCCAACCCCAAGAGCTTCCTGTTGGGTGCTGCTGCTCAGGCCGGTATCTTTCTGACCTTCCTGGCCGCTTACGCAATGGGCTTCACCCCCGAGCAGGCCGGTTCGATCGGTATCATCGGTGGTGCTGACGGCCCGACGGCTATCTTCCTCACCTCGAAGCTCGCTCCCGAGCTCCTGGGCCCGATTGCCGTTGCTGCCTACTCCTACATGGCCCTCGTGCCGGTGATTCAGCCCCCCATTATGCGCGCGCTGACCAACAAGAAGGAGCGTCAGATCAAGATGCAGACCCTGCGTACCGTCTCGAAGAAGGAGCGTATCCTCTTCCCGATCATCATCGCTACGATTATCTCGCTGATCCTGCCCGATGCAGCTCCGCTGATCGGCTGCTTGATGCTGGGTAACCTGATGAAGGAGTGCGGTGTGGTGGATCGCCTCTCGAAGACCGTGCAGAACGAGCTGATGAATATCGTGGTTATCTTCCTCGGCTTGACCGTGGGTGCTACGGCTACGGCCGAGGCCTTCCTCAATGCTAAGACGCTGATGATCCTGGCAATGGGTATCATTGCCTTCGGTATCGCTTCGGCCTGCGGTGTGCTCTTCGCCAAGTTGATGAACTGCTTCCTCAAGGAGGGCAACAAGATCAACCCGCTGATCGGTTCGGCCGGTGTGTCGGCTGTGCCGATGGCCGCCCGTGTATCGCAGAAGGTAGGTCAGGAGGAGAATCCTTCGAACTTCCTGCTCATGCACGCCATGGGCCCGAACGTTGCCGGTGTGGTAGGTTCGGCTGTGGCAGCTGGTCTGTTGCTTTCGTTCCTCGGTTAGTTTCCGATTTTATAGGGCATATTTCGCCCTTCCTTGCAAGCCCCGAATGGGACGTACGTTGAGTACTACCCATCCGGGGCTTACTTTCGAACAGGGCAAAATCTGCTCCTCTAAAATCGGAAACGGTGGGAAGACGATAAGGCATCGTTCTGTCCATTTTCGCCCTTCCTTGCAAGCCCCGAATGGGACGTACGTTGAGTACTACCCATCCGGGGCTTACTTTCGAACAGGGCAAAATCTGCTCCTCTAA
>JAUMXM010000001.1:31073-58154 GCA_030529085.1 Rikenellaceae bacterium
TGAGTACTACCCATCCGGGGCTTACTTTCGAACAGGGCAAAATCTGCTCCTCTAAAATCGGAAACGGTGGGAAGACGATAAGGCATCGTTCTGTCCATTTTCGCCCTTCCTTGCAAGCCCCGAATGGGATGTACGTCTGAGTACTACCCATCCGGGGCTTACTTTCGGTTCGGGCAATACGATAGGCAGGGAATAGAATGCTTTTTCACTCCCGGAAAATGCCAAATTTGGCGCTTGTCTGTTTTATAAAGATGCCGAATGGTTGCTAATGGTGCTAAAGTGTTTATTATTTAGCCACTTTAGCCCCCTTTCATCGCCTTTATCTCCCTTTAATTCTTTGAATTATTTTGTAAAACGAAATCTTTTTCGTACCTTTGCGCACCCGCAAAGTGCGGGATTAGGATTACAACAAGTTAAATTAAACGTAAAACACAGTGGATTCATTAAGCTACAAGACTATCTCGGCGACCGCTGAGGGCGTTACCAAGGAGTGGTACGTCATCGACGCAACGAACGAGGTACTGGGACGTCTTGCATCGCAGATCGCGAAGATCCTCCGAGGCAAGAACAAGCCCTGCTTTACGCCCCACGCCGATTGCGGTGACTATGTCATCGTTATCAACGCGGACAAGGTGAAGCTCACGGGCAAGAAGATGACCGACAAGGTCTATGTACGTCACACGGGTTATCCCGGTGGTCAGCGTTTCGCTACCCCCGCCGATTACCTGGCAAAGAAGCCGACCTTCGTGATTGAGAAGGCCGTGAAGGGCATGCTCCCCAAGACCCGTCTGGGCGAGCACATTTTGAAGAACCTGAAGGTTTATGCAGGTGAGGAGCACCCCCACGCAGCACAGAACCCCAAGGCAATTAAGTTAAACGAGATTAAGTAAGAAAGAAGATGGAAGTTGTAAACACCGTAGGTCGCCGTAAGGCAGCTGTGGCTCGCGTATACGTGAAGCCGGGTAATGGTCAGATTACAATCAACCACAAGGCACTGGCCGAGTATTTCTCGCTGGACATCCTCTGCTTCCAGGTTAAGCAGCCCCTGCTGGCTACGAACACGCTGGAGAACTATGACATCACGATCAACCTCGTTGGTGGTGGTATCAAGGGTCAGGCTGAGGCTGCCCGCCTGGGTATCGCTCGTGCTCTTTGCGAGATCGACGCTGAGATGCGTCCGGCTCTGAAGAAGGCCGGTTTCCTCACGCGTGATTCGCGCGTTGTTGAGCGTAAGAAGCCCGGTCAGCCCGGTGCACGTCGCAAGTTCCAGTTCAGCAAGCGTTAATTCGCACTGGACCGAATTTCGGCAAAGCACGGCGCAGTTCAAAACTACGGGGACTACCTATATATATATTATATACGCTACTGCCCTGTTGGTTGCTTCGCCGCGGAAAATCACTCGGGACTTACTCCTGAAAACCGGATAACTACCCGGGAGATTGAAGAAAAGAGAATTAAAATAAGTTAAAAACGTTTGATTAAAATGTCACGTACAGATTTTAATACATTATTGGAGGCCGGTGCACACTTCGGTCACCTGAAGCGTAAGTGGAACCCGAAAATGGCTCCCTACATCTTCATGGAGAAGAACGGCATCCACATCATCGACCTGCACAAGACCGTGCTCAAGATCGATGAGGCTGCAGCAGCCATCAAGCAGATCGCCAAGAGCGGTCGTCGCGTGCTGTTCGTAGCCACCAAGAAACAAGCAAAGGAGATTGTTGCCGAAAAGGTAGCAGCCGTTGGTATGCCTTACGTTACGGAGCGTTGGGCCGGCGGTATGCTGACAAACTTCCCCACCATACGTAAAGCCGTTAAGAAGATGGCCACGATCGACAAGATGGCCTCGGACGGCACGTTCGATAATTTCTCGAAGCGAGAGAAGCTCCAGATCGAGCGCCAGCGCGCCAAGTTGGAGAAGAACCTCGGTTCGATCGCTGACCTGACCCGTCTGCCCGCAGCTCTGTTCGTTATCGACGTTCAGAAGGAGGCTAACGCCGTGAAGGAGGCAAAGCGTCTGAGCATTCCCGTATTTGCAATGGTAGATACTTGTTGTGATCCTACCGACATTGATTACGTTATCCCTGCAAATGACGATGCTACGAAGTCGATTGCCACGATTCTCGACGTAATGTGCGCTGCTATCGCCGAGGGTTCGGAGGAGCGTCGCCTGGAGAAGGAGAAGGAGGCCCAGGAGGCTGAGGCCGAGGCTCCCAAGAAGGAGGCTAAGCCCCGCATCAAGAAGGCTGTAAAGGCTGTTGTTGATGCTCAAGAGGAGGCCGTTAAGGAGGTTGTAGCCGCTACGGAGGCAGCCACCGAGGAGTAATTAGAACTTATTGAACACAAAACTTTAAAACAGACAAGACTATGGAAATCAAGGCTGCTGATGTCATGAAGCTCCGCAAGATGACGGGTGCTGGTATGATGGACTGCAAGAAGGCTCTGATCGAGGCTGAGGGCGATTTCGCTCGTGCCCAGGATATCATCCGCGAGAAGGGTAAGCTCGTCGTTGCTAAGCGTGCTGATCGCAACGCTACGGAGGGTGTTGTTGCCACGAAGGTTGTAGGTCAGAAGGCCTATATCCTCTGCTTGGCTTGCGAGACCGACTTCGTTGCTCAGAACGAGGAGTACTCGGCTTCGGTAAACGAGATGCTCGAGTTGGCTATTGCTGCTGACGCTGCTGATCGCGATGCCCTGCTGGCTGTGAAGAACGCCGAGGGTCACACCGTAGAGGAGATGGTAACCGAGAAGTCGGGTCAGACGGGTGAGAAGATCGAGCTGGCATTCTATGCTCGCATCGAGGCTCCCTACTGCAACGCCTACGTACACTTCAACAAGAAGCTTGGTACGGTTCTTGGCTTCAACAAGGAGGTTCCCGAGGAGGTAGCTCACACCGTTGCTATGCAGGCTACGGCTATGGCTCCCATCTCGATCGATGTTGCTGACTGCCCCGCCGAGACGGTTGAGCACGAGCGCAAGATCGCTATCGAGGCCATGAAGCAGGATCCCAAGAACGCCAACAAGCCGGAGGCTATTCTCGAGAAGATCGCCGAGGGTAAGATGCGCAAGTTCTTCGAGGAGAACACGCTGCTGAACCAGTGCGTAGTGGGTGAGAAGGAGTCGATCGCCGAGTTCATCCACAAGGCCGACAAGGAGGCTACGGTTATTGCTTACAAGCGTTTCGCGCTGGGTGAGTAATTCAACCTTCCTATAACGAAAAAGACCGAGGTGCAAACCTCGGTCTTTTTTTTGTCTTGCAGCAAGAGTTACAACCCGATGGTGCGGCGCAAAACACCTAATATGATGCGGCGCAGCTCGGCAGGCAGTGCGCACCAAAGGCGCGATTTGAGGCGCCAGGCGCGCCCCGAGCAGTCGATTTCGCGGCCGCTCTTGCAGCGCACACATACGAGACGACCCACCAGATCTTTTGCCCGACAACGCTCCTCGATGCGGTAGTTGCCATCGCCGCGCATCACCAAAATTTCGCCCTCGATGCGGTGTAGGCGGTGGAGCATGTGGCGCCCTCGGTAGCGAAACAGATAAACCTCGCCAACCAACGGGTCCTGCTCTGTGGTGGGGGCGATGATGACCGTGTCGCGGCCGTTGCGCAAGAGGGGTCGCATGCTGTTGCCAAGCAGCATAAACTCCGCCTTCAGCCCCTCGGATAGCAGCGTCTCGATCTCTGCAAAGAATAGCTCGTTGTTGATTTTCATGGCTTTAGGCGTTGTAGAGGGTGTTGCGGGCAAGCTCAGCCGCCTCGGCGTTGGGCAGGCAGCTTAGGTGGTAGACCTTCACGCGGCGCAGCAGCTCCGAGAGAAGTCTGTTCTCATACTCAAAGAGCTCCGTGTCGTGCAGGAACGAGGGGGGCATCGAGGGTTGCAGGGCACCATAAGCCCCGAGGGTCGTGAGCGCGCGAATCACGTTGGCAGGGCCTTGCGATAGGCGGATGATGCCGCGAATGGGGTAGCTCAGATTGCGGTAGCAGGGGGTCTTGCCGCTCCAAGGCGAGCCGTAGACACGTGCTTCGCCCTCGGTGATGCGGATAATGGGGCTGTCGTCGTTGAGCAGCTCCGTGCCGGCGATGTGTTCGCGCCAGAGGCGGGTGTGGGTGCTTTTGCCCGTTCCCGATTCGCCGAGGCAGAGCACGGCACCTCCATCGTGGACGAGTACCGAGGAGTGGATGGCAAGGGCACCATGGCGTGCGGCGCGCAGATTGAAGGCCATCCAAAGACCGAAGCGGAAGAGCGATCGATCCCCATCGGGGCGGTAGTTGCAGGTGGCAACTCCCGATTCGGGCACAAAGAAACGTACATCGGCTCCCGTCTCGACCTGCATACGGAAGAGGTGGCCGCCCACAGCCGTGTAGAGGCGGCAGATGGCGTTTGCGTCGGGGAAATCGAAGGTGTCGATCGGTCGGGCGTCGGGTGTCGGGGTCGCTACAGCCTCGTCGAAGCGCAACTCGAGGGTCGGCTCCTCAACCGTCGCAGGGTCGACCTCAAAGGGGGCGAGTCCTGCAAATCGGAAGTGGGGCTCCGCCAGGCGCAGTGTCAATTCGGCTATGCGGTAGGTTTTATTCATAGAGTTGGTTGTTTTCAAGGGTTATGATGCGGTCACACGCCGCGAGTGAGGATTCGCGGTGGGCGATGACCAGCAGGGTGAGTTGTCGGTTTTTGGCAGCCAGCTGGGCGATCGAGTGGTTGATCTCCTGCTCGGTGGCGTTATCGAGTGCCGAGGTTGCCTCGTCGAAGAAGAGAACGTCGGCCGAGCGATAGAGGGCACGAGCAATGCCGATGCGTTGGCGTTGACCGCCCGAAAGACGGCATCCGCATTCGCCTACGCGCGTATCCACACCTTTGGGAAGTGAGCGCACGAAGTCGCCCAGCTGGGCCAACTCCAGCACCTCCTCGACGCGCTTGCGGTCGATTGCCTCGCCCGAAATGCCGAGAGCGACATTCTCGGCGAAGGTGCCGTCGGTCAGAAAGAGGCTCTGCGAGACGTAACCCACGCGCTGTTGCCAACGTCGGCGATTCTCGCTTGTGAGGGCTACGCCGTCGATGCGGATTTCCCCTTCGGTCGGGGTGTAGAAGCCGAGCAACAGGTTGAAGAGGGTGGTCTTGCCGGCTCCCGATGTGCCACGGAATCCGATATGCTCCCCCTTGTTGATTTTGAACGTGAGGCCATCGAAGAGCTCCTCTTCGCCATCCCAGAAGCGGAACTTCAGGCTGCTAATCTCAATTTCGCGCTCGAAGGGAAGTGCCTCCACCTCCTCGTCGGGGCTCTCGGGCTCCTCGTCGCGCGGCACCGACTGCAGGATCTCGATCGTGTAGCGGTTGTAGCGAATGGTTGTCCAGCTCGAGAGGATGTTTCTTACCGAAGGCATGAGGCGGATGGCGGCCACGGCGAAGATGCCGAAGAGCATCTGCGAGCTACCCTCGGCAATGCCCATCGAGAGCGAAAGGGCAGCCAGTAGGGCGATACCGATGGCCAAACCCAGCTCAGTGACCACCTGCGGCAGCAGGGCGATATCGCTCTCCTTTGATCGGGTGCGGACCACCTCGCGCATCGCCTCGTCGAAGCGCGTGAGCATCATCGGGAAGGCGTCGTTGAGCTCCACATCGGCATAGCCGCGGAAGGTCTCGGCCACCACGCGCGACTTTTCGCGCTGGGCACGGTTCTCCTCCTCGCCGTAGCGGTTGATGCGGCGGCGTACGTAGCGGTAGTAGCCCCAGGTGGCGGGCAGGAAGATGCCGATCGTAAGGGCGGCGGCTATCGGGGCATAGATGGCAAGTGCCGTCAAGAGGAGCAACAGCAGCATCGCCTCGGAGATGATGGTGGCTGCCGGACGCAGTACGCCGGCCGTGAATGCGAGGCAGACCACATTCACATTGCGCGAGAGTATGGCCGAATTTTGGCTCTTGATAAAGGGCAGGCCTCGGTGGTGATAGGTCGTGTAGAGGCGGCGCGAAAGGGCGCTGTAGAGGTCGTAGATATAGCGGCGCTCGATGCGGGCTAAGATGAAGTTCAAGCCGCATTTGAAGGCGATGACCGCCACAATGGCTGCCGCGACGGCCCAGGCAAACTGCTCGGTGGAGTGGAAACCGAGCGCGGCATAGATGTGTGCCATCCACCCGTCGCCGGTCAGCGAGTCGGGGTCGAGGGCCAGGGCTAAAACGGGGAGCAACATGGCCAATCCGACAAGGTTGAGCGTGGCACGCACAAAGAGCGAACATGCGACACCGATACCTCTGCGACGAAAGGCGGGCGGTATGATTTGAACGAGTCGTTTCATCTTGTTATATCACTTTTTCGATTTTTCCCAATTTTACGTACCATAGATAGCCCGACAGCTCCGTGTAACCCATATCGCTCAAGAGTTGGCAGTAGCGTTTAATCTGGGTGCGGTAGCTTGCGGCATTCAGCTCGCCGAATTTGTAGTCGACTACGACGGCTCTCTTGCCACGAATCATGACGCGGTCCGGACGGCGTATGCCCTGTTCTTGTGGGCAGATGATATCCTCCTCGCAGCGCACCTCGTCCCAGCTGCCGTCGAACCAGCCACCCACCTCATCGTGTGTGAGGGCTGCGGCGACCATCTTTTCGAGCTCCAACTTGTCGACCTCAGAGAGGATGCCGTCGAGGAGCATCTGCTCGATCGCGCGGCCGATCTCTTGTCTATCTTGAGCCGCTTCGAAGGCTTTGTGCATCAGGATGCCGAAGTTGCGCGGTGAGAGTTCTTGCTCTTTCTCCGCTTCGAAGTAGCGCTCCGAGGGGAGACTGAGCTGCATCGAGGCGGGCGATGTGGGGTAGTGCTCGAGCAGGATATGTTCGCGTCGGGGCTGAGGCTCCTCGCAGCGCTGCTGCTCCTCGTAGGGCTCTTCGCGGCGTTCGTCGTGGGGGGCAGGCCCTTGCAGGGTGCCGAAGGTGTACTCCGTTTGTAGCTTCTCGCGGCTTAAGAGGTCCCACAGCAGGGCTCCGATATGCTTCTCACCCTTCTCGGGGATGAAGATGTGCAGCGACTCCTTTGCGCGCGTGAGGGCTACGTATAAGAGGTTGATGTTGTCGACGTGTGAGTAGACCAACTCGTGAAAGTAGGCCGCCGAAAAGCCCGATTCGCCCATCAGCTTCTTGAAGCGAATTGGTACGCGCCCGATCGCGGCGGTCGTTTCGTCGGCAGCCTCGGCCCACACCACATTTCCGGCCGTGCCACTCGCCTTGGGGTCGAGCGACCACATGCAGTAGGGGATCAAAATCACCTTTTTCTCCAACCCCTTGGCTTTGTGTATGGTGGTAATCTCGATGGTCGTTTGGCTCTCCTCGACCGAGAGTGAGCGGGTTGCACCCTGCTCGTCCCACCAGCCAAGGAAGAGGGCAATATCGGCAATGCGGTTGGTGCTGAACGAGAGAATCTGCTCGTGAAGCGCCTGCAGGTAGGCCGTCTCCTCGCGGCGGTGTTGCAGCTCGTATTGCAGGACGATGCGTTCGAAGGCCTCCTCGGGCGAAAGGAGTCGAATCGAGCGGAAGAAGTCGCGTTCGTCGCTTGTCAGCTCACGGTCGAAAGCCAGTTCGCGGTATTGGTTGTATAGGGCACGGCTGATCGAGTCCGCATCGTTGAGCGCCAATCGCAGACATGCCGTTACAAAACTGCTGATGGGGGCCGAGCCGATGATGAGGGCCTCTTGGGTCATCACATCGAATCGGTAGCGTGGATCTTGATTTTCGCGTTTGAAGTCGAGCAGTCGGGTTGCAATGGTGGCTCCCTCCGAACTTTTGCGCACCAGGATCATGATATCCGAGGGGTGATAGCCCAGGTCGATGAGCGCACAGATGCGCTCGACGATGGGGGGCTCCTCCTGGTAACGCGACACCGACACGTAACCCGTGTGTGGATTCCGTCGGCGGGGCTCCTGTGCAGATTCGTGGTAGGCGTTTTTGAGCGTGTCGATCAGCTTGGCAGCCGTTTCCGATTCTAAACTATGCTCCAAAACAGCATTTTTGAGCTGCGCGTTGAGGATCGAATTATCGAGCTCGACCAACTCCTCGATAATGCGGTTGTTGAAGTTGACAATCTCGGGAAGCGAGCGGAAGTTCGAGCGAAGCACCTCGACGCGGGTCTCCGTTTGACCCAGCGCCTGCTCGGCGCCGCTGTGCAGGATTTTCCAGTCGCTGCCTCGCCAGCGGTAGATCGATTGCTTGATGTCGCCCACCAACAGTACCGCCTGCTTTTCGCTTTGTGCCATCGCATTGCGCAGCAGGGGAAGGAAATTTTCCCACTCCTTGACCGAGGTGTCCTGAAATTCGTCGATCATGAAGCGCTCGAAACGGTTGCCCACCTTTTCGTAGATGAAGGGGGCGTCGAGTTCGGTGACAAATTCGGCCAGCAGGTGTTTGGTCTCCGAGAGCAACATGAGCTGCTGCTCCTTGCAGAGGTTCTGCACCTTGTCGTAGAGGTCGCCCAGCAGTGCAAAACTGCGGTAGGTCTCGCGGAGCAGCGCACAGGTGTTCCAGCGACGTACGTTGCGGTCGTAGAGGGTGCGCATCGCCACCAATATGGGCTGCAGCTGTGGTCGAAGTGAGGCCGAGAGCGTGTTGGGCTTGCCCCAGGCGGCATCCTCTTCGCATGCTTTCACGACGCGCACCTTGTAGGGTTGTACCTCCTGATCGCGAGCAATGGTATAGAACCAAGAGGCAAAACCTCCGTATTTGTAGGGGAAATCCTCGACCGTAGCTCCGGCCTGATCGATGATCGCCATCGCCTCTTTGGCCAAGCGTACCACTTCGGCTTTTGTCTTTGCGGCCGTGCGCGAACTCTCTTCGATGAGTTTGCCCAACTCCTCGCGCGAGCGGCTCGCGGTGAGCACCTCTTTGTTCTTTTCCTTGAAAATCTCGTCGCCCAACGCCAGAACACCTTCGCGTACATCCCAACTCTTGCCCTCCTCGATGCGCTCCTCGACAAAGCGTGTCATCCACTTCAGCAGGGCTTGATCGGTCGTGATTTGCTCGATGAGCGTGTCGGCACTCTTTGTGAGCAGGGTTGCCGTCTCGAGCTCGATGTTGTAGTTCAGATCGAGTCCCAGCTCCTTGATGAAGGCGCGAAGAATGCGCTGAAAAAAGGTGTCGATGGTCAACACCGTGAAGCGCGAATAGTCGTGCAGAATGTGGGCGCGTGCTTCGGTGGCACGGCGGCGAATCTCCTCGCAGCTCATCCCCAGCTCTTTGCGCAACTCTTCTCGGTAGGGGCTTTTGTAGTCGGAGGCCAGGCGGTGGATCTCCTTCAGGATGCGGCTCTTCATCTCCTCGGTGGCCTTGTTCGTGAAGGTGACGGCGAGGATATGACGATAGATCGTAGGCTGCACAATGACCTCGCGGACGTAGTTGTACGCCAGCTGATAGGTCTTGCCCGACCCGGCACTTGCATTTAGGATTTTAGCTCTCACGCGCTTGATCTTGTTCTTTAATTTGTAAAAATACAAATTAATTCCCGAACAGCGTCTCTTTTTGCCCTAAATTTTGTAATTTAGCATCCAATAAGCACGCTTTGAGAGATGCACGAACCGCAAAAACCATCCTGTACCTTTTTGGAGGAGGTCGCCCACGACCTCTACGATCGCTATGCCGACAACCTCTCGGCGTGTCGTATGTTGTTCCCCTCGCGTCGTGCACGACTCTTTTTTGTCGATGCGCTTACCCGCATCGTGCGTAAGCCTTTGTGGCAACCTCGCCCGACGAGCGTGGATGAACTCATGGAGCAGATCTCAGGGTTGCACGCGGCCGACAAATTGCGCCTCGTGACGGAGCTCTATCGGGTCTATGCGCGTCACCACGCCGAGCCCTTCGATAAGTTCTATTTCTGGGGCGAGATGTTGCTCTCGGACTTCGATATGATCGATAAGTATCGCATCGATGCGGCTCAACTCTTCCGCAATATTGCCGATCTGAAGGAGCTCGAAGCCGATATCTCCTACCTGACTCCGCGCCAAATGGAGATCATTACCAAATTCTGGTCTACGCTTGGTCCCGAAGCCGATCTCTCGAAGGAGAAGCGGCGCTTCTTGGCAATCTGGAATTCGCTCTATGCCGTCTATACCGAGTTTCGGGAGCGCCTCTCCAAGCTGGGTATCGCCTATGGCGGCATGGTGCAGCGAGCTGCTGCCGACCGCCTCGAGCGTGGCGACTTCTCGTTCGCGGAGCCGATGCACTTTGTGGTGGTGGGTTTCAACGCCTTGTCGAGCTGTGAAAGGGTGCTTTTTAAATACCTGCAAACCCACGCAACGACCGATTTTTATTGGGATTGCGACCGCTACTATACGCGCCATACGGAGCAGGAGGCGGGCATGTTCATTCGCCGTAATTTAGTCGATTTTCCGCCTGCGAAAGATTTGATGACAAATGCAATAGCGGCGCCTGCGTCGTATCATTCGGTGGCGGCCGTGTCGAATGCCGTGCAGTGTAAATATGCGGCCGAGGTGCTCTCGGCATGGGCCGAAAAGCACTCCCTGGATAAGGAGACGGCTGTAGTGCTGACCGACGAAAATCTGCTCCTGCCCTTGCTCTATGCCCTGCCCGATTCGGTGGGTAAAGTCAATGTGACGATGGGCTATCCGTTGCGCCAAACCTTGGCCTATACCTTTGTCGAACGCCTTGTCGAATTGCAGGCTCACGCCCGTAGCGAGGCGGGAGGCGACAGCTTCTATTATGTCGATGTCCAGGGTCTTTTGGCCCATCCCTACCTCTCCGATTGTAATCGTGAACGGGTTGTTGCCATGCAGCAGGAGATTGTCGAAAGGCGCCGTATTCGTATCCCGGCCGCTGACCTGGCTTTTCACCCCTTGCTCGAGACCCTTTTCCGACGTACGGAGTCCTGGCAGGCGATGTCGGAGTGGATGGTGCAGATGATCCAGGGGGTGGCTCGCGAGGAGTACAAAGGCGAGGATGCAGCCCGTCGCACGGAGTTTTTGGCGGTTGTCTCGGAGGAGATACATAAGCTCGCCAACTCACTTGTACATTGTGAGATAGATATTTCGACCGAGGTCTACACCTCGCTCTTGCGTCGCCACCTGCAGACGGTGCGCATCCCCTTCCGCGGTGAGCCGTTGGAGGGTATTCAGGTGATGGGTATTCTGGAGACGCGTGCGTTGGATTTTAAGCGCGTGGTGATCCTCTCGATGACCGATGATAACTTCCCCGGAAATCACATGGCGCAGGCCTCGTTTATTCCTTATAATCTGCGCTCGGCCTTCGAGTTGCCCACCCCCGAACACCACGAGGGTGTCTATGCCTACTATTTCTATCGCCTGATTCAACGTGCCGAGGAGGTGACGATGCTCTACTGTTCGCATGCCGATGAGAAGTCGACCGGTGAGCCGAGTCGTTACATCCGCCAGCTAGCCTATGAAAGCGGACACCGGCCCGTCGAGGTGGAGGTGGGTGTCGATGTGAATTTGATGCGCGCCGAGGCGATCGAGGTGGATAAGGATGAGCGTGTTCTCGCCTCGCTCGAGCGATTTGTCGATCCGAACTCGAAGGCAACCCTTTCGCCCACGGCGCTCTTCCGTTATGTGGCATGTCCGTTACGTTTCTACTTCCACTCTGTTGCTCGCCTGAAGAGCGATGAGAGTGTGAGCGAGGATATTGATGCCCCGATGTTTGGTACGATTCTCCATGCTGCCGTGCAGGAACTCTACGGAAAGGTCGAGAACGAACTTCATCCGGCCGATACGTTGCAGGCTATGTTGAAAGCGGGGTATGTGGAAAAGGTGGTCGAGCAGGCCATTGCAACACACTACCTAAATCGTCCCGAGGCCACCAAGGAGGAGTATCCGGGCAATTTGTTGTTGGTGCGCGACATTGTGATTCGCTACGTGAAGCATGTCGTGCGTTACGATATGGCGCATGGCGATTTTACGGTTTTGGGACGTGAATGTCCGGTCGATTATTGCTTCCCGTTCGAGGTGGAGGGCCGTAAGCACTCCTTGAAGTTGGGGGGTATTGTCGATCGACTCGATCGACTCGATAGCGGCATGTTGCGTGTGGTCGACTACAAGACGGGGGCTCCGCACCTCGAATTCAAGGGCGTAGAGTCGCTCTTCAATGGCGAGGCGCGCGATCGTCAGTCGAATATTTTGCAGACCTTGCTCTATGCTATGATGCTGAGCCACAACCACCAAACAGATGCCTCTCCGACACTCTATTACGTGCGCAATATGCACAAGGAGGAGTATTCGCCCATGTTGGTCGATACTGCTCAAGGGTGGCAGGGTGCTCCCTATAGCTATTATGTCGAGCCGTTTGAGGAGTTGTTGCGCGAGACCCTCACCGAGATGTATGATCCGAAGGTTCCGTTCCGTCAGTGCGACGATCCCAAGACGTGTGAGTATTGTGATTTTAAGGCGATTTGTCGCCGATAGTTACTCCTCGAAAGTAACCTTGAAATAGGCGGCGCCACTCGCTTCGGCTGCTGCCAGACCTACGGCCGAGTCCTCGAAGATGAGCGATTCGGCCGCTGTGCATCCCTCCCGGCGCATCACCTCCAAGAAGCAGTCGGGGGCGGGCTTCGGCTGCTCGATTTCGAGCCCCGAGAGGATGCCGTCGATCTCCTCCTCCAGGCCGAGGTAGTGCATCACGTTGTCGATGTTGGCGCGGCTACCTGTCGATACAATCCAGACCTTTCCCCCCTTCTGTCGGAAATCGCGACAGAAGTTCCAGAGCGGCTCGTTGAGGCGCAGGGTCTCGAAGTAGGAGGGGTAGAGCTCGATTTTACGCAGTCGCAGACGCTCGCGCTCGGCTGCATCGGTGATCCCCATCGTAGTCATAAACTCGTTGCAACGCATGCCAAACCAACGTGCCAGGTACTCCTCTTCGGTGATGTGGATACCCACTTCGTCAAGGGTCTGGATATAGGCGCGTGCATTGGCTCTGCGCGTATCGACCAGCGTGCCGTCGAAGTCGCACATGATAAGCCGTATTGGTTTGATGCTCATTGTGTTGAGTTTGTTATGCTTGTTAGTCGAAGGCCTGCATGCCTGATTGAGCGATGCGCATCAGACGCTGGTATTCGGTCGGGTTGAGCTCCATGAAGAAGTAGTGAATCGGATCGACACGCATGCCATTCAGACGCACCTCATAATGCAGGTGGGGAGCCAACGAAAGACCCGTGTCACCCGAGAGGGCGATGATGTCGCCACGACGTACCTGCTGGCCGCGCATGACCGAGATGCGCGAGAGGTGGCTGTAGGAGGTTTCGTAGCCGTTGCCGTGGTCGAGAATGACGGTCTGACCCGAGGTCGAACTGCGGCGCACCTCCTTGACTTTGCCGTCGGCTGTGGCAAATACGCGCGACCCTTCGGGAATGGCGTAATCGACACCCTGGTGCGACTGCAACGTCTTGTAGAAGGGGTGGATGCGCATGCCGTAGGAGGTGGTCAGCAATGAGAGCTGTTTGTTGATGACGGGCTGAATGGCCGGAATATGGTGCGATGCATCGCCCGTGCGCTCGATCTCGGCTTGGAGGGCCTGGTAGCTTTCGTTCAATCGCTTCATCTCGAGCTCCATCTTGTTTACACGCTCGCGCAGGTCACGCTTCAGGCGGCGGGTCGAGTGGTTGAACATCGCCTCGTAGGTGGCGTTGCGGTCGGCCTCGTATTCCGAGTCAAAGTCGTAGGGATCGCTCTCGAAGAGGGAACGGAAGATGGCGCGATCGCGCTCCGAGAGATTCTCCAATACCAACGAGAGGGTGTCGTAGCGGCTCTCCAAGGCGGCATACTCCTGTTTCATGCGGTCGGCACGATGCTTCAAGCGATACTCCATCGGGGTGTCGAAGAAGATCGAGAAGGCGCAGTAGTAGAGGATGGCAGCACCCAGCCAACTGAAGCAGGTAACGACCAACTTCAAGAGCTGCTTGCGGCGGCGCTTAGCGGGCTTGGTAGGTATCTCTTGTTGCTTCTCTTTCATGGGTTTACAATCCCTCAAAATTGGTTTCACGCAGGTTTTCCATCAGGGCTTCGTACTCCGATTCGGTGATGTTGTGGTTGAAGTAGTTGATCGGATTTACGGGGCGGCCCTTGTAGTGTACCTCGTAGTGGAGGTGTGACGAAGTGGAGCGGCCCGAGTTGCCCACATGGCCGATGATCTGACCGCGGCGAATCGTGTCACCACGCTCGACCAGCACCTTGTCGAGGTGGGCATAACGGGTTTTGTATCCGAAGCCGTGGTTGAGCAGGATCTGGCGACCAAAGCCGCCGTTGTAGCCCGACTTTTGGGCCTTTTCGACCACGGCGTCACCCGTGGCATAGATCGGAGTGCCGCGCGGACAGCCGAAATCGACACCGTTGTGGGGCTGGATGCGCTTCAGGATCGGATGGTATCGACGCGGGTTGAAGGCGCCGATGTGGTTGCGCAGGGCTGTGCGGTCGATGGGCCAAATGGCGGGGATGGCCGTTGTCATCTGCTCCTTGTCCGACGAGAGGTTCTGCAATTCGTCGAACGAAAGGGAGGTGGCATAGAGCGTGCGGGCCAATTGATCCAGCTGTTGCCAGGTGGGAATCATCAGCTGCTCGTAGCTGTCGCCCTGCATCGCGGCGTACTTCTCGGTAGGGTAGGCCTGGTAGATACCGTTTGTGGTGAGCGTATCGACCGAGAAGAGCGAACGATAGACGTAGTGGTCGCGGTGGCGAATCTCGTTCAAGCGCTGCTCGGCGGTGCGAATACGATCCTGGAGAATGCGGTATTTGATCACCATCTCGCGATTCTCGCGGTCGATGCTGTACATCTTGGGGGTGAGAAAGAAGAACGAGAAGAGCACGTTGATGAGCGAAACAAGGATGAATCCGAGCAAAAATTTACGTATGACGCGGTAGATGCGCATACGTGCAGGTATACTCGACACCTCCTCGGCGCGTGTTTTGCGCGACGTGGGGGTTGTTTGTGGCTGCTGAATAGTCGGTTTTTGGCTCATCGGGGTAAAAAACTCCTTGTTTTATGGTGCAAAATTAGTGTAAAATGTGTAATTTTGCAACCCGAAAACGCGAACGCGCATTTTGCGCCCGCGTGAAGAGAACGAGAATCAGTTAAATTTTAGTATCGATATGCAGTCAAATCAAATTCGACAGGCCTTTTTGGACTTCTTCGCATCGAAGGAGCACGCCATCGTACCTTCGGCTCCGATGGTCGTTAAGGGCGACCCGACGCTGATGTTTACCAACGCCGGTATGAACCAGTTCAAGGATATCTTCCTCGGCAACGCACCTCGCAAATATCCGCGTGCGGCCGATACGCAGAAGTGTCTGCGTGTGTCGGGTAAGCACAACGACTTGGAGGAGGTAGGCCACGATACCTACCACCACACGATGTTCGAGATGCTCGGCAACTGGTCCTATGGCGATTACTTCAAGAAGGAGGCTATCGAGTGGTCCTGGGAGTTGCTGCACGATATCTATAAGCTCCCCGCCGAGCGTATGTACGCTACGGTCTTCGAGGGCTCGGAGGAGGACGGTGTTCCCTTCGACCAGGAGGCCTACGACTATTGGTTGCAGTTCCTGCCTGCCGACCACATCATCCGTGGTAACAAACACGACAACTTCTGGGAGATGGGCGAGACGGGTCCCTGCGGCCCCTGCTCGGAGATCCACTTCGACCTGCGCGACGAGGAGGAGATTGCCAAGATCCCCGGCCGTGAGATGGTCAATATGAGCCACCCGCAGGTGATCGAGATCTGGAACCTGGTATTCATGCAGTTCAACCGCAAGGCCAACGGCTCGTTGGAGGAGCTTCCCGCGCGTAATGTCGATACGGGTATGGGCTTCGAGCGCCTCTGCATGGTGATGCAGGGCAAGAAGTCGAACTACGATACGGATGTCTTCCAGCCCACGATTCAGCGCATTGCAGCCCTCTCGGGCAAGCAGTATGGCGAGGATGAGAAGTGCGACATTTCGATGCGTGTTATGGCCGACCACCTGCGTGCCATCGCCTTCTCGATTGCCGATGGTCAGCTTCCCTCGAATGTGAAGGCCGGTTATGTGATTCGTCGCATTCTGCGTCGTGCCGTGCGCTATGGTTACACCTACCTCGGCTTCAACGAGCCGATCCTCTGCAAGCTCGTCGCTGTATTGGTGGAGCAGATGGGTGGTCAGTTCCCCGAGCTGAAGGCCCAGCAGACCTTGATCGAGAAGGTGATCGAGGAGGAGGAGTCGTCGTTCCTGCGCACGCTGGCTACGGGTATCAACCTCTTGGATGGTGTGATTGCCCGCACGAAGAAGGAGAATAAGGAGCTCATCTCGGGTAAGGATGCCTTTGTGCTCTACGATACGTTTGGTTTCCCGATCGACCTCACGGAGCTGATCGCTCGCGAGCAGGGTGTGGGTGTCGATTTGGAGGCTTTCGAGAGCGAGCTGCAGGCTCAGAAGGCCCGCTCGCGCAACGCTGCAGCCGTCGATACCGACGACTGGGTGGAGCTCTTCGCCCTGCCTCAGAGCGAGTTTACGGGTTACGATACGCTCACCGATGAGGTGAAGATCGCCCGCTACCGCCGCGTGACCTCGAAGGGTAAGACGACCTATCAGCTCGTATTCGACAAGACCCCGTTCTATGGTAATTCGGGTGGTCAGATCGGTGATAAGGGTGTGATCGAGAGCGCCAACGAGCGCATCGAGATCATCGCCACCGAGAAGGAGAATGGTCTGATTATCCACATTGTCAATACGCTTCCCGAGAATCCCGAGGCTACCTTTACGGCCAAGGTCAACAGCGAGGAGCGTCAGTCGGCTGCCAACAACCACACGGCAACCCACCTCATGCACGAGGCCCTGCGCGAGGTGCTGGGTACGCACGTTGAGCAGAAGGGCTCGCTTGTGACGCCCCAGTCGCTGCGCTTCGACTTCTCGCACTTCCAGAAGGTGACCCCCGAGGAGCTGCGTCGTGTCGAGCGCCTGGTGAATCAGAAGATTCGCGCCAACTATCCCCTGGTCGAGAACCGCGAGGCTACGCAGGAGGAGGCCGCCGCAGCCGGTGCCATGATGCTCTTTGGTGAGAAGTATGGCGATAAGGTGCGCATGGTTAAGTTTGGCTCGTCGGTGGAGCTGTGCGGTGGTACGCACACTTCGGCTACGGGTACGATCGGTATGTTTAAGATTCTCTCCGAGGGTGCTATCTCGGCCGGTGTTCGCCGTATCGAGGCTGTGACGGGCGAGAAGGCCGAGTCGATGCTCTACGCGGTAGAGGATACGATGACGGCGCTCTCCGAGTCGCTGCACAACTCGCAGGTGATGGTTGCCGTGAAGAAGATGATCGAGAGCAACGAGGAGCTCCAGAAGGAGGTTGAGACCCTGCGCAAGGAGCAGATTCAGCAGGTTGCCGACCGCTTCTTCTCGAACCTCGAGGAGCAGAACGGTATGCAACTCGTGCAGGCTGTCCTGCCGCGTCGTGCCGACTTCGTGAAGGATTTGGCCTACAATTTGAAGTCGCGTGCCTCGAAGCTCGTCTTCGTGGTGGGTGTCGTGAACGACGGCAAGCCCAACCTGACGATTATGCTCGGTGACGAGATTACGGCTCAGGGTGTCAATGCCGGTGCCGTGATCCGCGAGGCTGCCAAACTGATGCAGGGTGGCGGTGGCGGTCAGGCCTTCTTCGCAACGGCCGGCGGTAAGAATCCCGACGGTCTGAAGGCGGCTATCGACAAGGCTGTCGAGATCATTGCAGCTCAAGTAAAGTAGTAGATAAAGTAATAATTGATAACAATATGGCTAACAAAGTTTTATTGATGATCCTCGATGGCTGGGGTAACGGCCAGAAGGGTCAGGCGGACGTCATCTCGACGGTACACCCCGCCTACATTTCGAAGATGAGCGAGGAGTATCCCCACGCCGAGCTGCGCACCGATGGTGAGAATGTCGGTCTGCCCGAGGGTCAGATGGGTAACTCGGAGGTGGGTCACCTCAATATCGGCGCCGGTCGTGTCGTTTACCAGGACCTGGTGAAGATCAACCGCGCATGCCGTGACAACTCGATTCTGGAGAATCCCGAGGTGAAGGCGGCCTTCGAGTATGCCAAGGCCAACGGTTCGGCTGTTCACTTCATGGGCCTGACGTCGGACGGTGGTGTGCACTCGTCGCTCGAGCACCTCTTCAAGCTCTGCGATATCGCTGCCGAGTATGAGATTGCCAACACCTATGCCCACTGCTTCATGGATGGTCGTGATACCGACCCCCGTAGCGGTAAGGGCTTCATCGAGCAGCTTGAAGCCAAGATGAAGGCTTCGACGGGCGAGATCGCCACGATTATCGGCCGCTACTACGCCATGGACCGCGATAAGCGCTGGGAGCGTGTGAAGGTGGCTTACGATGCCCTGGTCGAGGGTGTCGGTGAGGCTTCGACAGATATGGTTGCTTCGGTGCAGCAGTCGTATGACAACGAGGTGACCGATGAGTTCATCAAGCCGATCGTACGCGTGGATGGCGAGGGCAACCCCGTTGGCCTGATCAAGGAGAACGATGTGGTGATCTTCTTTAACTACCGCAACGACCGCGCCAAGGAGCTGACGATCGTCCTCACGCAGGAGGATATGCCGGCCGAGGGTATGCATACGATTCCCCTCTACTACTGCTGCATGACCCCCTACGATGCCAAGTTTGAGGGTCTGCACATCCTCTTCGACAAGGAGAACGTGCAGAACACGATTGGTGAGTGGGTATCGAAGCAGGGCTTGAACCAACTGCGCATCGCCGAGACGGAGAAGTACGCACACGTTACCTTCTTCCTCAATGGTGGCCGCGAGGAGAAGTTCGAGGGCGAGGAGCGCATCCTGGTTGCTTCGCCCAAGGTGGCAACCTACGACCTGCAGCCCGAGATGTCGGCACCCGAGGTGGCCGATAAGCTCGTTGAGGCACTCAATACGCAGCAGTTTGACTTCATCTGCCTGAACTTCGCAAACGGCGATATGGTGGGCCACACGGGTATCTACGAGGCGATCGTTACGGCCGTTAAGGCAGTGGATCAGTGTGTGGAGAAGGTGGTTGAGGCTGCCAAGAAGAATGGCTATGAGGTGATTCAGATTGCCGACCACGGCAACGCCGACAACGCTGTAAATGCCGACGGTACGCCCAATACGGCCCACTCGCTCAATCCCGTGCCCATCGTGGTTGTGTCGGATCGCGTGAAGGCTGTCAAGGATGGTATCTTGGCCGACGTAGCTCCCACGGTGCTCGACCTGATGGGTCTGGAGAAGCCGGCGGAGATGACGGGTGAGTCGCTTGTTGAACTTAAGTAGAAAATCTACCTATTTCATAAAAAAGAGTCGGAATTTCCGACTCTTTTTGTTTTTAATACAGCTCGATGAATTCGTAGCTGTTGCCGACCAACTGCAGGTAGCGTAGGAACTCGGGCAGCGAGATGACCACCGTAGCACGGTTGTCGTTCGGGTGGAACGAGAGGGCGGGGTAGTTTTGCAGCTTGCTGTCGAGGAAGAGGTGCACGTGGTTCTCGGGGTCGTTGATCAACCCGAAGGGCGACACCGAGCCGGGCTTTAGCCCCAGCCACCTCTCCATGCGTTGCTCCGAGGCGAACGAGAGCTTGCCCTGACGCAGGAGGTGCTCCAGGTCGTGGATGGCCATCGACTGCTCGCAATCGAAGCAGACCAAGTAGTGGCGGTTGCCCTTGTGGTTGCGGAAAAAGAGGTTCTTGCAGTGCTTCGAGCCGTCGGCGTGCCAGTGTTGGCGTGCAATCTCGATGGTCGGAGCCTCGGGGTGCTCGTACCAGGTATATTGGATCTCGTGGCGGTCGAGGAAGTCGAAGACCACCTGCATGCGTTCGTTTACCATATATTATAACTCTCCGATTAAATCACGAATTACGACCGAGGCGCACCCGATACCAAAGAGGGCGGGGAGGTAGGAGATGGTTCCCACCTGCGACTTCTTGTTTTGCTCCTCGGCGATGATCATCGCCCCCTCACGAATCGGCTCGGGCGAAAAGACGGCGCGGAAACCCTTGTAGACCCCCACTTTGTGGAGTCGCTTGCGCAACATGTGGGCCAGCGGGCAGTGGTGGGTCTTCGAGATATCCTTGATTTCGAGCTGTGTGGGGTCGGTCTTGGCTCCTGCACCCATCGAGCTTACGAGCTTCATTTTACGCTCCAAAGCCCCCACAATGAGGGCTAATTTGGGCGAGAGGGTGTCGATGCAATCGACGACATAGTCATAAGGGGCGGCATCCAACAGCTCGTAGGTCGCCTCGTCTTTGATGTAGCGATTGACCACCGTGAGTTCGATCGCGGGGTTGATGTCGCGCAGACGCTCGGCCAAGACCTCCGCTTTGGGGCGTCCGAGGGTCGAGTTCAGGGCCAAAAGTTGGCGATTGAGGTTTGTTTCGCCCACCGTGTCGGCATCGGCCAGGGTCATGCGACCCACCCCTGTACGGGCAATCATCTCGGCGGCGTAGGCTCCCACGCCACCCAGACCCACCACCAGGACATGGGCATTTTTCAAGATCTCCAACTTCTCGTGACCGAGCAGCAACTCGGTGCGTTCCAGCCAATTATTCATTTTTGCAAAAGATTCGTTTGTAGTTTTCGAGGGTTGCTCCCTGCAACTCCTCGATGGTCACACCCCGCAGGCGGGCAATCGTGGCGTAGAGCTCCTCGATGGGCGTTGGGCTCTCGTCGCTCTCGACAAAGAGTCGCTCGAGGGGCGTTGCGCGCAGTGCTTCGAGTGTCTTGGGCGAGGATTCGGTGCGCGCACCGAAGGAGAGGTAATAGCCCCTCTCGAGGGCCTTTGCAGCCTGCTCTTTCGAGCCGATAAATCCGTGAAAGATAACGGCTTGTAGCTTTCGACCCTTCAGCTCGCGCATCAGGCACTCGAAGGCCTTGACACAATGCAGCACAACGGGTTTTGCGAGTCGTTCGGCACGTGTCAGCTCCTCGCCGAGGAGGCCGCGTTGCAGCTCACGATCGACCCCGCATGCGAAGTCCATCCCGATCTCTCCGATGGCATCGGCTGCGGCATATTCCGCCTCGCTTGGTGCAGTGGCGTGTGCTGCATCCCAGGGATGAATCCCGACAAAGGAGATGGTGAGCGCCTCGGTCGGACGATGGGTGTGGATATCGACAAAGGGGTGTTTCATCTTTGCAAAAGTAACAAAAACCTTTGCCCCTACGAAAAAAATGGCTCAAAAAATTGATAATTCGCTTTGGGTGGTCTATATTTGTTACTTAATGTGCCTTTTTGGGCGATATAAGAACTTAAAATTTTAATCCAACCGATAATGAAACAGAAGAAGACGATGGTTTATGAGGCTCCCGAGTTGGAGCTGATGGAACTTTTTGTTGAGCAGGGTTTTGCCCTCTCGGAGGGGGATGGCGATATTGATTCGACGCCCGATAACGATTATGGTGAATTTACTTATTAGCAGTCGGATATGAGAATGAATCACTTTGCGCATTGGTGCATGGCGGCTGCCATGCTCCTCACGGCAGCCTGCTCGAAGGATTATGAGATCGTCGAGCCGCAGGATGCGACTCGTGGCGAGCTGCGTGTGACGGCCTCGACCGAGGCTCCGACCCGTGTGGTGGTAGGCGACCGCGATGAGGCGGGAAATTGGCAATTCAACTACTCCGAGGGGGATGCAATGGTTCTCTGGGAGGTGGCCGGCGTCACTTCGCGTGGTTATAACTATGTGCGCTTGCACCAGCCGACGAGCGCGACACTTTCGTCGGATTTGAAGACGGGTACCTTCAACTACTCGATTCCGTCGCCCTATGAGGTGGGTGCCACCTATCCGGGCGCGAGCAGTTACACGACCGAGTCGGTCTATTATACGGGTATTCTCCCCACTACGGCCTTTGCCGGTTTCTATCAGAACTATCCGGCAGGTGTATCGTCGGCCATCACGGAGGCCTCGGAGGGCTTTATTCGCCTCAATGTGCCGCGTGAGCAGAATCCGACGGCAACGTCACCCGACCCCTCGGCCATCATCCTGCGTGCCTACGACTTCGAGTATCCGACAAGTGGGGTGGTGCAGACCAAATTCAAGCACGTCTTGGCCTATATGAAGATTACCGTGAAGGGTCTTCCCGTGGGTTGTCAGCCCGATCGTCTCTTTATCGGTGGCGACTCGCGCATCACCTTTGCCAACGATTTAAATGCTACGGATAAGTATTGTAAATACGACCTTGAGGATGGTTTTGCATCGACTTCACGCGGTGCGAATCTGATTGTCAATATGACCCAGCTGGAGCCTAACGAGGATGGCAACTACGTGGTTTGGGCCGCTTGTAAGCCCTATACCTACGCCTCGGCGGTGGCAACTCCTTCGTTCGGCCTCTATGAGGTTGGGTCGGGTATTCCCGTCGGAAGCCCGATTGTCCCTGTTTCGGTCGATGGCAGCCAGGGTATCAAGCTCGTGGCGGGCGAGGTGTCGAGCTTTACGCTCAACTTCGGCTATGGCAACGATCTGACCCAGCCCAAGGTGACCGCTACGACCGCTTCGGTCGATGCCGAGAGCTCGACGGTGACCTTCGCGTGGGGCGCAGTGGGCGAGGCTGTGAGCTACAACTATACGGTTGATGGCGGCGAGCAGCAGACCACAACCGATACGAGTGTGACCCTTACCGTGAAGCCTAATACGGAGGTTTCGTTTGCGGTGCAGGCTGTTCCTGCCGAGGATAGCGGCTATGTTGCCTCGGGTTGGGGTACGGCCAAAATCACCTCGTCGCCCTACTTGGTGGCACTTGTGATGAGCGAGATCGACGAGGGGGATGTGAACTCCTATTCGGCGACACTGGAGTGGACGGCCGTTGAAAATGCAGTCGGCTACAGCTACAAGATTGGCGAGAACGGCACTGAGACCAATATCGGTAATGTCCTGACCTACACCTTTAAGGGCCTCTCGGAGAAGAGCTACTATTCGATCTTCCTGCGCGCCAAGGCCGAGAGCGGCTCGACGAGTTACAGCGACTCGGAGTGGGTCGAGAAGTTGGTTTTGACCTCGGAGAAGAGCCCCTTGACGATGAGTGCCGTTACCGTATCGGATGTGACCGATCGCAGTGCTGTCGTTTCGTGGACGGCAGTCGATGGAGCTGCCTCCTATCGCTATAAACTCAGCGACGGAACGGAGGGTACGCTTGCAAGCGGCGGTACGCTGACGGGTTTGACGGCCGAGACGGCTTACACGATTCAGGTGATGGCTGTTGCCCAGACCGAGTCCGATTGGAGCGATTCGGCGTGGGGTGAGGCGGTATCCTTTACCACCACCGAGGCTGTAGGTCCGCTCAATCTGTGGGGCTCGGACGAGTTTGCGGCTTGGAGCACGGCGATCAATTCGACCACGATGGTCGATGGCTCGTCGTATGCCGGTCTGAATTATACGCTGGGTGGTACGACCAACACCTTCAAATTTGTGACTGCCGACGGTGTAACCTACCTCGAATCGACCGGTAATGGCGATAAGGGTAAGAACTACCTGTGGTTTACGGTCACCGGCAAGGGTACGATTACCGTGAAGGGCTATAACGGCTATTCGGGCACGAAGGATGTGCATATCTACGTTGGAACGACCGATGAGGGTGTCGACGTTGCTTCGGGTGCCGAATTCACCCATACGGCTACCTTTGATGTGCAGGAGGAGACCGTTGTGAAGGTGTGGGTGCGCGAGAAGCTTTTCCGCATCTATTCGATTGCCTGGACTCCCACCGAGTAGTCCGAGTAAGTCGCTCTGAAAAATTTAGAAACGGAGATCCCCGCGCCTTCGGCGTGGGGATTTTTTTTGTGCGCGCGTGTAAATAGATGCTCATTTGTGCGGTTATTTAGAAAAAAAATCGTATTTTCGCACGCGAAAAATTATGTATGTTAGCCAAATAACAAAAACACAAACATAATTCACAAACAATTCAAACACAATTAACCATTTATGTCGAAAATCATTTCTTTACGCAAGGGTCTCGACATCAACCTCGAGGGTGCCGCTACGAAGAAGACGACGGTTCTGCCGTTGGCTGCCGAGTACGGTGTCTCGCCGCTCGATTACGAGGGCGTGATCCCGAAGCTGCTGGTTAAGGTGGGTGACGAGGTGAAGGCTGGTACGCCGCTCTTCTTCAGCAAGAATGATGAGCGCATCCTCTTTACTTCGCCCGTGAGCGGTGTGGTGGCTGCCATCAACCGCGGTGAGAAGCGCAAGGTGCTCTCCGTCACGGTAACGCCTGCCAAGGAGCAGACTTACGAGGTATTCCCCAAGCTCGATGCTCAGAAGGCATCGCGCGAGGAGGTTGTCGAGCTGCTGCTCAAGAGCGGTCTTTGGCCGATGATTCAGCAGCGTCCCTATGGCATCATTGCCAATCCTTCGGATGAGCCGAAGGCGATTTTCATTTCGGCGTTCGATTCGGCACCGCTGGCTCCCGACTACAACTTCGTGTTGGAGGCCGAGGCCGAGAACGTGGCTGCCGGTATCGCCCTGCTGGGCCGCCTGACCAAGGGTAAGGTGCACCTCTCGGTGCGCGCCAAGGCCGAGGGTCAGTTCGCTGCGGTGAAGGGTGCCGAGATCCACTCGTTCAGTGGTAAGCACCCCGTGGGTAATGTGGGTGTGCAGATCCACCACATCGACCCCATCAACAAGGGCGAGGTGGCTTGGACGGTCAACCTGCAGGACGTAGCCGTGATGGGTCGTCTGGTCAAGGAGGGCAAGCTCAACATGCAGCGCACGATTGCGCTGACGGGTTCGGAGGTCGAGGCTCCGCAGTACTACACGGTTCTTGCCGGTGCACGTCTCGACGCAATCGTTGGCGGTAAAATCAAGGCTCAGGCCGAGGGCGATACGGTGCGTATCGTAGCCGGTAACGCCTTGACGGGTGCCAAGCGTTCGGAGAACGAGTTCCTGCCCTTGTCGGGTAATCAGCTCACGGTGCTGCCCGAGGGTGATAAGTACGAGATGTTCGGCTGGATGGCTCCCCGCTTCAAGAAGTTCTCTGTATCGCGTGCCTACTTCTCGTGGATTTGCCCCAAGAAGCAGTACAAGCTCGATACGAACCTCAATGGTGGCGAGCGCCCCTTCGTTGTTTCGGGTCTCTATGAGCAGTATCTGCCCATGGATATCTATCCGGTCTATCTGTTGAAGGCCTGCCTGGCAGGTGACATCGACAAGATGGAGGCCCTGGGTATCTACGAGGTGATCGAGGAGGATATTGCACTTTGCGAGTTTGTCGATCCTTCGAAGATCGAGATGCAGCAGGTGCTCCGCGATGGTATTAACTTAATGATTAAGGAGGCATAAGCTATGAAAGCATTGAGAAATCTGGTTGACAAAGTGAAGCCGACCTTCGAGAAGGGCGGTAAGCTGGGCTTCTTGCACTCGACTTTCGAGGGCTTTGAGACCTTCCTGTTTGTTCCCAACACCACCACGACCAAGGGTGCTCATATCCGCGACTGCAACGATATGAAGCGCACGATGATCATGGTGATTGTTGCCTTGATTCCCGCCTTCCTGTTCGGTTGCTACTGGACGGGTGCCCAGGTAGGTCTGGAGGGCTTTGTGGCCTTCTTCTACGGCCTGGTGCGCATCCTGCCGATGGTGGCCGTGTCGTACATCGTAGGTCTGGGTATCGAGTTCTACTTCGCACAGATTCGCGACCACGAGATCAACGAGGGTTTCCTCGTGTCGGGTCTGCTGATTCCGATGATTATGCCCGTTTCGACTCCGCTCTGGATGGTCGGTCTGGCTACGGCATTTGCCGTGATCTTCGGTAAGGAGGTCTTCGGTGGTACGGGTATGAACGTATTTAACCCTGCACTCTTGGCTCGTGCCTTCGTATTCTTCGCCTACACGCCCCAGATTTCGGGTGAGCAGGTGTGGTATTCGTCGTGGACGATGATGGGTGCTCAGGTCGATGGCGTAACGGGTGCTACGGCGCTCGAGAAGCTCGCCACGACGGGTACGATGGGCGACTGGACGGCATTGGATGCCTTCCTGGGCTTCATCCCCGGATCGTTCGCTGAGACCTCGACGCTGGCAATCCTGCTCGGTGCTGCCGTGCTGCTCTTCACGGGTATCGCTTCGTGGCGCACGATGGTGTCGGTATTTGTCGGTGGTTTGGCTATGGGTTACCTCTTCCAGTGGACGGGCGTAACGGAGTATCCCGCTTGGTGGCACCTGATCGTGGGTGGTTTTGCCTTCGGTGCTGTCTTCATGGCAACCGACCCCGTAACCTCGTCGCAGACCAACACGGGTAAGTATATCGTCGGCTTCATGACGGGTGCTATCGCTGTGTTGATTCGCGTTGTGAACCCCGCCTATCCCGAGGGTATGATGCTCGCAATTCTCTTCATGAACGCGCTTGCTCCGCTGGTGGACTACTTCGTGGTCGAGGCCAATATCAAGCGTCGTCAGAACCGTGTTAAAACCGTTAAATAGTGGTGCGATATGAATAAGAACAGTAACCTTTATATTGTGATCTACTCAACGGTGATGGTAGTGGTGGTTGCCACCCTGCTGGCTGTGGCTGCTTTGGCCCTCAAGAGCCGTCAGGATGCAAACATCCTCAACGAGAAGAAGCAGGCTATCCTCGCTTCGCTCTCGGCTGCCGGTGAGAATTACGACGAGTACATTACGGCATACGTGGTCGATGGCCAGGGTCAGACGCTCGAGGGTGAGGATCCCATCGCGCTGCTCTTCGACCTGCCGACGGCCTTTGCCGAGCAGAAACTTCCCGTCTTCAAGGCCCAGGATGGCCGCATCGTTGTGCCCGTTACGGGTGTCGGCCTTTGGGGCCCGATGTGGGGCTATGTAGCCTTGGAGCAGGATATGAACACGATCGCCGGTGTGGTTCTCGACCACGCAGGTGAGACGCCGGGTCTGGGTGCCGAGGTGGCAACGCCGAAGCATCAGGCTATGTACAAGGGCAAGACCCTCTTCGAGGGCGACGAGTTTGTCTCGGTAACGCTCCGCAAGGGTGGTGCCAAGGATCCCAACCATGAGGTGGATGCCATCTCGGGTGGTACGAAGACCTCGGATGGCGTAACGGCCATGCTCAAGAACAGCCTGGGTGCCTACCTGCCGCTGCTGAAGGGTGCTTCGGCCGAGGAGGCTTGCACGGGCGACTGCTCGACCTGC
>JAUMXM010000001.1:58254-103853 GCA_030529085.1 Rikenellaceae bacterium
GAGTGTGAAACCAATAAAGTAGAGAACAATGAGTAACAAGAATCTGAAATATCTGACCGGCCCGTTCTCGGCGAACAACCCGGTCATCGTGCAGATCTTGGGTATCTGCTCGGCGTTGGCTGTCACCGTACAGCTCAAGCCTGCGATTGTGATGGCACTCTCGGTAACGGTTGTTACGGCTTTTGCCAACCTAGTGATGTCGCTGCTGCGCACGGGTCTTCCCTCGCGTATCCGCATCATCGTACAGCTGGTGGTAATCGCAACGCTGGTAATTTTGGTAGACCAGGTCCTCAAGGCCTTTGTCTATGATGTCTCGAAGCAGCTTTCGGTCTATGTCGGTCTGATCATCACGAACTGTATCGTGATGGGTCGTGTCGAGGCCTTCGCGTTGGGTAACGGCCCCTGGGCTTCGTTCCTCGACGGTATCGGTAACGGTCTTGGCTATGGCGTGATCCTGGTCATCGTGGCCTTCTTCCGTGAGCTCTTCGGTTCGGGTACGCTGTTTGGCTTCCGCGTGATCCCCGAGAGCATCTACATCGCCGAGGGCGGCTTCTATGCCAACAACGGTTTGATGCTCTTCCCGCCCATGGCGCTGATCATCTGCGGTTGCATCATCTGGGTACACCGCTCGAAAAATAAGGATTTACAGGAAAAATAGGAGGGTAGGATATGGAACTTTTGAACATCTTTATCAAGTCGATCTTTATCGACAATATGGTCTTCGCCTTCTTCTTCGGTATGTGTTCCTACATTGCCGTTTCGAAGAGCGTAAAGACGGCCCTCGGTCTGGGTGCTGCGGTTACCTTCGTGTTGATTATGACCGTGCCCCTGAACTACTACCTGTATAACTATGTACTGAAGGCTGATGCCCTGGTGCCGGGTGTCGATCTGAGTTTCTTGACCTTCATCATCTTCATCGCTACGATTGCTGCCTTCGTGCAGCTCGTCGAGATGATTGTCGAGAAGTTCTCGCCGACGCTCTATAGCCAGCTGGGTATCTTCCTGCCGCTGATCGCCGTGAACTGTGCCATCCTCGGTGCCTCGCTCTTTATGCAGCAGAAGGTCGATGGTGGTGAGATTACGTCGGGTCTCGAGTCGCTGGTCTATGGTCTGGGTTCGGGTCTGGGTTGGTGGCTGGCTATCGTGATGATGGCTGCCATCCGCGAGAAGACCACCTATTCGCATATCCCCGCTGCACTGAAGGGCCCCGGTATCGCCTTTATCATCACGGGTCTGATGGGTATTGCCTTCATGATCTTCTCGGGTATTCAGTTTTAACCTTTAATAAAGAGATAGGAATATGACACAGACAATTCTTGTTGCAATCGTAGCCTTTCTGGTGGTTACCCTCCTTTTGGTGGGTCTGCTTCTCTTTGCAAAGGCCAAGCTGACTACGTCGGGTGCCGTGACGATTGATGTAAACGACGGTGATAAGGTCTTCGAGGCCGAGAGCGGTTCGACGCTTCTGGCTACGTTGGCCGACAATCAGATTTTCCTCCCCTCGGCTTGTGGTGGTGGTGGTGCTTGCGGTATGTGCAAGTGCCAGGTTATGGAGGGTGGCGGTGAGCTGCTGCCTACCGAGACCGGCTTCATCAACCGCAAGATGGCCAAGGAGCATTGGCGTCTGGGTTGCCAGGTGAAGGTGAAGGAGAATATGAAGATTCGCGTACCGGAGTCGGTACTGGGTGTGAAGAAGTGGGAGTGTGAGGTGGTTTCGAACCGCAACATTTCGACCTTCCTCAAGGAGTTCGTCGTGAAGTTGCCCGAGGGCGAGACGCTGAACTTCCGCAGTGGTGGTTACATCCAGATCGACATTCCGCAGTACGATCAGATCAAGTTCTCGGATATGGATATCGACGAGCGTTTCCGTGGCGATTGGGACCACTTCAAGATGTGGGACCTCGTTACGACCAACCCCGAGCCTACGTTCCGTGCCTACTCGATGGCTAACCACCCCGCAGAGGGTAACATCATCATGCTCAACATCCGTATTGCCACGCCTCCGTTCGATCGCGTAAATGGTGGCTTTATGAAGGTGAACCCGGGTATCTGCTCGTCGTACATCTTCTCGCGCAAGCCGGGTGATAAGGTGACCATCTCGGGTCCCTACGGTGAGTTCTTCCTCGATGAGAATCTGCCCGACACGCAGGAACTGATCTTCATCGGTGGTGGTGCCGGTATGGCTCCGATGCGCAGCCACCTGATGCATCTGTTCAAGACCGAGAAGACGAAGCGTCCCGTTTCGTTCTGGTATGGTGCTCGTGCCCTGAAGGAGGCTCCCTATATGGATGAGTTCAACGCCATCCAGGAGGAGTTCCCCAACTTCAAGATGAACCTCGCACTCGACCGTCCCGATCCTGAGGCCGACGAGAAGGGTGTTCCCTACACGGCAGGTTTCGTACACAATGTGCTGTATGAGAACTACCTGAAGAACCACGAGGCTCCCGAGGATTGCATTTACCTGATGTGCGGACCTCCGATGATGATCGGTGCCGTTGTGAATATGCTGGATAGCCTGGGTGTTCCGCCCGAGAATATCCTGTATGATAACTTCGGATCATAGTGAGAGCAGAACACTGAAAAACGCCTTTTAGGCGCTAACAAAAAGGAGAAACGGATGTGCTTGCACAATTCCGTTTCTCTTTTTTTTGTTAGAGGATTTCGAAGAAATCTTTTTCAGTGTTCTGCCGAACGCCCCTCGAAGTCACGCCACGAAAGCGCAGCGTGTGGCGTAATTTCGGGTTGTAGTGGGGATAAGGGTAATTAAAGGTTTTTAAGGGTTATTAGGTGTGTAAAAAAGGCATCAAGATTCCTTGACGCCTTCGCCTTTAGTTATCTTTAATCACCCTTAATCCTCGTTGCTCTTATGCCAGGAGTTTCGAGCGCAGCTCCCGGATGGTGCCCGGCAGATCCTTGCGGTTGAACCAGAAGCCCTCGATGCCCACCTGCTCGGCAGCCTCGACATTCTCCTTGCGGTCGTCGATGAAGATCGTCTCATGCGGCTCGAGTGCGTAGCGCTTGAGAAGCAGCTCGTAAATCTCTTTTTCGGGCTTGCAGACACCCTCCTCGCACGAAACAACCTCACCGTCGAAGTGGCGATAGACGGGCACCTGGCGCAGGAAGGCGATAAACTCTTTCGACATATTCGAGAGGACATAGAGCTTGTAGCCCGCCTCTTTCAGCTCCTCGATCAGACGCTCGGTAGCCTCGATCGGCTCCTGCTTGTCGATGGCCAGCTGCAGGTACTCCTCGACCTTGGCCATCTCGCAGTTGTTCCATTGGCGGAGATCCTCCTTGACCTCCTCGAAGGAGCGTGTGCCGCGGTCGTATTCGTTCCAAAAGTGGGGCATCACCTCGTTGCGCACGAACGAGAAGAAGCGCAGAAAATCCTCGGTGCACTTTTTCGGGTCGCGCATAAAGACGACACCGCCGAGGTCGAAAACAATGTTTTTCATCCTATTTCGTAGCTATAATAAACAGATCGAAAGCCTCCTCCGTGTCGGTCGAGAGGCGGTAGTCCTCCATCCGAATCGAGGTGGTCGCCTTGGGTGCTTCGGTGAGCAGCTTGCGGCGATTGAGTCGGTTGAGCAGATCGTAGGGCAGCTGCAACATCCAGCGCGGCAGGCGGTGTTGCAGGTCGAGGATGTCCCAACGGGTGATGCGGCGCACGCTCTCGCGGTTACGCTCGTAGTAGGCCATCACCTTCTCGTTGCCCACCACGCCCCACACCTCGATTTTCGAGAAGTGGACCGAGAAGAGGTTCTTGAGTTGGTCGGCCGTGTATTCGCGCACGTGCCAGGGGTTGCGGGTCAGCGAGCGGGGCGCATTGGGGGTCGTGAGGATCACCTTGCCACCCGGGCGCAATACGCGAGCCATCTCGCGCGTCAGCTCGATATCCTCCTCGATGTGCTCGATGACCTGGAACGATACCACGCAGTCGAACTGCGCCTCGTCGAAGGGGAGGGGCGGAACCGTGGCCTGGCAGAACTCGACATTGTCGGGCAGGGTGTGGCCCGTGTCGGGCATATACTTATCGAGCGTGATGAACTGCTCGGCTTGCGGGGCAATCAGCTCAATGCCGTAGCCCGAGCCGGTGCCGATCTCCAGCACATCGCCCCCGATCAGCTTCGCGGCCTCGTGGTAGGCCAACACCGAACGCTGAAAGACGAAGTTGTCCGAAGCCTCGCGCGAAACGCGCTCTGCGGTCTGCATCTTTGCCATTACTGCTTGAGTTTAATACCCTCGTCGGTCATCTCCAGCTCGCCGCTCTTGAGGAGCATACCCACCGAGCGCTTGAAGACCTTCTTGCTCATCTCGGTCATGCGGGCCACCTCGGCCGGGTCGCTGCTGTCGTTGAGCGGCAGGAATCCGCCGTTGGCCGTTAGCAGCTCGCGCAGGGCTACAACCGAGTCCTTGACCTGGGCCAGACCCTGCTGTTGGAGGCTGACATCGATGCGGTTATCCTCCGTAATGCGGCGCACCCAGCCACGGTAGCGGTCGCCAATCTCGACGCGGCGGAAGAGCTGGTTGCGGTAGATCATACCCCAGTGGCGGTTGTTGATGATCACACGGAAGCCGATGGGCGACTCCGAGGCGACCAACACATCGACCTCGTCGCGCACCTTAACCGTGATGTCGAGGTTGTCGATGAAGCCCTTGAGCTTGTTCGAAGCGACACAACGACCCGTGATGCTGTCCTCGTAGGCGTAGACCACGTAGCTGTGGCCTGCGAAGATGCCACCCTGCTGGTTGCGGTTCGGCAGGAAGAGATCCTTGCCGTGAAGACCCCAATCGAGGAAGGCGCCATGTACGGTCTTGTCGACCACCTTGAGGTAGGCGGCTTCGCCTACGCGGATGGTCGGCTTTTCGGTCGTGGCCACCAGGCGGTCCTCCGAATCGTGGTAGACGAAGACCTCTTTCTGGTCGCCCACCTTGTCCGAGAGGGAGGTGTAGCGGTTGGGGAGCAGCACTTCGTTTTGCTCCTCGTCCTGAAGGTAGAGACCGAATTCCGATGTGCGGCTGACGGTCAGTGTATAGTTGCGTCCTGCTTTGAGCATAGCTTTCAATAAATAAGTTTCAACAGACAAAGGTACGCTTTTTTCTCGAAAAACTCATAGGCGATGCTTTTGATTTCGCTCCGTGTGTTGTATCTTTGCATATTCGCCCCACGCGCAACGAAATAAATCGGAGTCGGGGCACGTTTAACGAGCAATGATGAGGGACAAAATCGAAATCCTGGGAGCCAGGGCACACAACCTGAAGAGTGTCGATCTGGAGATTCCGCGCAACCGCCTGGTGGTGGTAACCGGACTCTCGGGGTCGGGTAAATCGTCGTTGGCCTTCGATACGATCTATGCCGAGGGTCAGCGCCGCTATATGGAGACCCTCTCGGCCTATGCGCGCCACTTTGTGGGGTCGATGGAGCGTCCCGATGTCGATAAAATCACGGGCCTCAGTCCTGTGGTCGCCATCGAGCAGAAGACCACCAACAAAAACCCCCGTTCGACGGTGGGCACCGTTACCGAGATCAACGACTTCCTGCGTCTGCTCTTTGCGCGCGCTTCGCGTGCCTACTCGCCCGTGACGGGAGAGCGGATGGTGCACTACACCGACGAGCGCATCGCAGCTTTGATCCGTGAGAGTTTCGAGGGGCGCAAGATTGCCCTCTTAGCCCCCGTGGTTAAGGGGCGCAAGGGCCACTACCGCGAGCTCTTCGAGTCGCTGGCCAAGAAGGGTTACCTCTACGCCCGCATCGACGGCGAGATTCGCGAGTTCTCGTCGGGTATGCGCCTGGATCGCTACAAGACCCACACGATCGATTTGGTGGTCGATCGCCTGCGTGTCACCGAGGAGTCCTCGGATCGCATCATGACCTCGCTCAAGGAGGCGATGCGCCAGGGCAAGGGTACGATGTCGGTCTACGACTACGGCACCGAACAGCAGCGCTACTATTCGCGCCACCTGATGTGTCCCTCGACGGGCATCGCCTTTGAGGACCCTGCCCCCCACACCTTCTCGTTCAACTCGCCGAAGGGCGCCTGTCCCCACTGCAACGGTTTGGGCGAAGAGGCGGTCTTCGACCTGGAAAAGATTATCCCCAACCCCCAGCGTTCGATACGCGAGGGTGCCATCGAGCCCCTCGGCAAGCACCGCAACAACATGACCTTTGCGATGCTCGAGATGCTGGGTCACAAATACGATTTTACGCTCGAAGACCCCATCGAGACACTCTCCGAGGCGGCGCTCAATGCTGTGCTCTATGGCGATGCGGAGCCTTTGACGGTCGATTTGAGCCGCTTCAGCTCCCCGGCGGGAGGTGTGCAGTTCCTCCAATGGGAGGGCGTTGCCGACTACATCGAAAACCTCGAAGAGGAGGACTCGAAGCGCGGCCAAAAGTGGCGTGGGCAGTTCTTCGTCTATCAAAAATGTTCCTATTGCGGGGGCTCACGCCTCAAGGATGAGGCGCTCCACTTCCGCATCGGGGAGGAGAATATCGCCCAGCTCTCAGCGATGTCGATTCTCGAATTTTCCGCCTGGATGGAGGGCATCGAGGGGCGCATGGACGAGAAGGAGCAGCGCATCGCCCGCGAGATTGTGAAGGAGATTCGCGAGCGCCTGCGCTTCCTGGTCGATGTGGGCCTGGGTTACCTCTCGCTCGACCGTGCCTCGCGTACCCTCTCGGGTGGTGAGAGCCAGCGCATCCGCCTGGCAACGCAGATCGGCTCGAAGCTGGTCAATGTCCTCTACATCCTCGATGAGCCATCGATCGGCCTGCATCAGCGCGACAACCAGCGCCTGATTCGCAGCCTCGAGGAGTTGCGCGATGCAGGTAACTCGGTCATCGTGGTCGAGCACGACGAGGAGATGATGCGCGCCGCCGACTACATCGTCGATGTGGGCCCCAAGGCGGGTCGCCGAGGGGGACGTATTGTCGCTTCGGGCAGCTTCGAGGAGATTCTGAAGGCCGACACGATTACGGCCGACTACCTCACGGGGCGTCGCAAGATCGAGATTCCGAAGGAGCACCGTGCCGGCAATGGGGAGTGTATTACGCTGCGCGGAGCACGTGGCAACAACCTCAAGGGGGTCGATGTCTCGTTTCCGCTCGGGAAGCTGATCTGTGTTACGGGTGTCAGCGGCTCGGGTAAATCGACCCTGGTGAATGAGACTCTGCGCCCGATTTTGAGCCAGAAGCTCTACCGCTCACTCGACAGACCCTTGCCCTACGATGCGATCGAGGGGCTGGAAAAGATCGATAAGTTGGTCGTGGTCGATCAGTCGCCCATCGGCCGTACGCCGCGCAGCAATCCGGCAACCTATTCGAATGTCTTTACCGATATTCGCAAGCTCTTCGAGAAGACCCCCGATGCGCAGATTCGCGGCTACAAGGCGGGTCACTTCTCGTTCAACGTGCGTGGCGGCCGTTGCGAGACGTGTCGCGGTGCGGGTGTGCAGACAATCGAGATGAACTTCCTGCCCGATGTTTATGTGCGCTGCAAGGCGTGCGGTGGTAATCGCTACAACCGCGAGACGCTCGAGGTGAAGTACAAGGGTAAGACGATCAACGATGTGCTCAACATGACGATCAACATGGCGGTCGAGTTCTTCGAGCCGATACCAGCCATCTATCAGAAATTGAAGGCTATACAGGATGTGGGTCTGGGTTATCTGACACTCGGACAGCCCTGCACGACCCTCTCGGGTGGTGAGAGTCAGCGCATCAAGCTCTCCTCGGAGTTGGCCAAGGCCGATACGGGGCGCACGCTCTACATCCTCGACGAGCCGACGACGGGACTCCACTTCGAGGATATTCGCATCTTGTTGGAGGGACTCAATAAGTTGGTCGATAAGGGCAATACGGTGATTGTGATCGAACACAACCTCGATGTGATCAAGGTGGCCGACCACCTGATCGATATCGGCCCCGAGGGGGGTAAAGCCGGTGGTCGCGTGGTGGCCGAGGGAACCCCCGAGGAGGTGGCCCGCTGTGCGGAGAGCTACACAGGAGCATTCCTGGCGCAGATCTTCGCCCCGAAGTGATAAAGGGAACAAAAGGCACCCTTAACTACCCTTAAAAACCCTTATCCCCCTTACAACAAAACTATCAACCGAAAACCACAATACTATGGCATACAACTTTAGAATCGGGCACGGATACGATGTGCATCAGCTCCGCGAGGGGTTGCGTTTGGTCTTGGGTGGGGTAGAGATCCCCTACACGAAGGGCTTTGTGGCCCACTCGGATGGCGATGTGGCGATTCACGCCGTATGTGATGCGTTGCTCGGGGCAGCTGCGCTGGGTGATATCGGCCTCCACTTCCCCGATACGGCAGCCGAATTTGGGGGTATCGACTCGAAAATTCTGCTGCGTCGCGTTGCGGAGTTGCTCCGCGAACGTGGTTATGCCATTGGCAATGTCGATTGCACGATCCGTATGCAACGACCCAAGCTTCGCCCCTATATCGACGCGATGCGCCACGCGATGGCCGATGCAATGGGTGTGGACGATGACCAGGTGTCGGTCAAAGCCACAACCACAGAGCATCTTGGCTTCGAGGGGCGCGAAGAGGGCGTCTCCGTAAGCGCCGTGGCGCTGATTTATAAGGAGTAAATCAATAGTTATTTATATCGGTCGCTATAAGTCCCTAGAGGTCGCTAGAGGTCGCTATAGGGACTTCCTTAGTCTTTCTTAATCTCCTTTAATTTCCTTTAGTACTCCTCTCAACCTCAATAGAGTTGCGAGATGGTGCCGCTGTATTGTACATCGCTATACCAAGGATTCTTGATCGTGAGCTGGGCACCACCCGTGCGCGAATAGATCTCGAAGATGAAGGTGTAGGTTGTGCCGCTGAAGAGCGACGAGGAGAAACTCACCATCCACCCCTCGTGGGTCTGCTCGGTGGTGAAGTGGTCGAGCGTGGGGATCGTGTAGTTCAAGACCGTAACGTAGTAGGGTGGGGTGTAGCCCTTGATGTAGGGCATGCAGATGTCAGCCATCGAGCCCCAGATGCCGATGTTGAATTCGGGATTCATAATCGAACGCATCGGACCTGCAGGCTGGCGTTGCATCGTCTGCGGGTTGAATTGGAAGTTGTGGGAGAGGACCAGCGAGTCGATCATCCGCTCGTAGGCAGCCAATCGCTCGGCACGCCGCTGTTCTCGTTGTTCGCGCCGCTCCTCTTTGGGCGAGCGCATCGTCTTTTGACCCACAACCCCGATGGTCGCCATGAGCAACAGGAGGGAGCCTAAAATAAAGAGTAATCGTTTCATTGCGGTAACGTTTTAGTGCTACCGAATCGTTGCAACTATAGTGCCGAAGAAGAGGAAAGAAAAAAGAGCGACCCTCGTTTTCCGAGAGTCGCTCCATACGGTTGTTTCAGCTGCCCAATTACTTCTTGAGGAAGTCGGCGCGCATCGGCGTGAAGCAGTCGATCAGCACACCTGCCTCGAGGCAGATAGCACCGTGAATCTGGTCGGGCTCCACGTAGTAGCCGTCACCGGCCACGAGCACCTTCTTCTCCTCTCCGATCGTCAGCTCGAACTTGCCGCTCACGATATACGAAGCCTGCGAGTGGTAGTGGGTGTGGGGGGCACCTACGGCACCCGTCTCAAACTTCACCTTGACGAGCATAATCTGACCGTCGTAGGCCATAATTTGGCGCGTTACGCCCTCACCTGCGGGCTCCCATTGCATCTCCTGCTCAATCTGATAGACCGAACTGCGTGTTTTCTCCATAGTTGTTGTGTGTTAGATGTTTCCTGTTTGGAAGACAAAGTTACGAATAAATCCGAATTCTCCAAACTGCGCAGCGCCTATTTGGTGCTCTCGGTCACCTCTAACTTCACCAGCGGCTTGCCATTCTCGCTCACCGTGAATCCTGCTTTGCCTACGCCGATCTCAACATGCTTATCGTCGGCCTCGATCTTGATCTTGGCCTCCTCGGGCTTTGCCTCGGAGGTTGTCTCCGTGACGGGTACGTTGCCCTCGAGCTGCTTGATCAGTTCGTCGATGGTGATCTCCTCGCCGTTGAACTCGACCTTCTCCTCGAGCACCTCGCCCGTGAAGGCCTTCTCGATCGGGCTGCTCAGCTGGGGCACCGTCTGGCTGCGTATGGTAATCACGACGAGCAGTAGGAGCGAGATGAACCACAGGATCAGACCCACGAATGCCGTCTTGCCGTTGGGCTTGCGCGAGGCGATCAGACACATCAGTACATAGATCAGAATCAGGATGGGAATCAGCACAAAGAGGATGGCCAGAATGGGCATCGAGAGGGGGATGTCTGTCGGCACGAACTCGTGCGATCCGATGCTCACAACCAGCATGCCGAGTGCTAAAGCGCAGGCCACGAGCACCAGGCCGAAGACCACCAAACCTGCGAAGAGCTTCATGAGCATCAGCAGAATCTTGCCACCCGTCGATACGGTCTCGGCCATCACCGCCTTGGCTTGGGCATCGGGGTCGTTCGAGGCAGCCGTCGAGGCGATGTTCTGCGCCGTGATCGGCTCGCCGTTCATCTCCAATTTTTGGCGTGCCGTGCGGGCTACGGGGACTGCAAACCACATGGCCAGGTAGCCAATCAGGAAGACTCCGAAGAGGTTGCCCATCACATCGCTCACCCAATGGAGGAAGGGGATGAAGTCGAGGCAGATGAGGAGTATCGGAGCAAACATCAGCAGGCGAATCCAGACGGGATCGATATCGAAATATTTGCCGATGCCGGCACATACGCCACCCAGCTTTGCACGCTCCATGTCGCGGTAGAGGCGGCGCGGATAGCGCTCCGAGGCGGTGTGCTTGGGCTGTGCCTCGTCGCTCTTGTCGCTGATCTCCTCGGCCGAGCCCATCTGCTCGATGATGTTTTTGATGAGGGGCAGCTCCACGACTCGCGTGTTGTTCTGTGTCGAGAGAATCAGCTCTGCGATGCGCGCCTCGATGTCGGCCACGATCTCTGCGCCGTCGGCCGAATCCTTGTAGCTCTTTTTGAGGCTGTCGAGGTAGTTTTTCAGCTCGGCGTAGGCCTCGTTATCCATCGTGAAAGCAATCCCTGAGAGGCTGCATTTCTTTACTTCGTTCATAGCGTTGAATCGGGATAAATTATTGATGCTTTGTTTGTTGGCTATCGGATGCTTCCGCCGCTCGAGGTTTTGCGCGTGATGTTCTTGCAGTTGCCCGAGTAGCGAATGGCACCTCCGCTTGAGGCCTGCGCCTTGAGTGTCTCGAGGCAGAGAATATCGGCATCGGCACCGCTCGAGCACGAGATATCATACTCCTTGACGGCCAGCTTCGATGCCTCCAGGTCGGCGGCCGAGCTCAGCTCCACCTCGCAGTAGATGGCGGCACCCTCCAGGTCGATGTTTGCTGCCGATGAGCCATCTACGTCGCACAGCTGCACGGCCAGCGTAGCCTCCACCTTGCCCGAGCTCGAAGCCTCGATTTCGCACTCCTTGCTCTTCACCTCGGCCTTCACCTTTCCGGCACTCGAACAGGCAATCTCGCACGTCTCGGCCATCAGTCTGGTCGCAATTTGGCCGGCACTCGAGGCCGAGAGCTCCACCTCTTCGTTTTTGAGGAGCACTTGGCAGTCAATCACAGCTGCCGATGTGACTGTGAGCTCCTCCAAGCGGCCATGCGAAGGTACGGTAATCTCGACACGCACGTTCGAGAGGGTGCGAATCTCGCTATCGATGCCCAGCTGCAGGGTCTTGTCATAGACCTTGGCCGTCACCCACTCGATGATGTTGTCGTCGGCCTTGATCTGTACCTTGCCCTGCGCACCCTCGATGACGGTGACACGGATGCCGCGCGAAGCCTTGATATTTTCGAAGGGGGCAACCGTGACCTCCTTATCTACATAGTTGCCACTTCCCTTGACGCGTGCCGGAGCTGCATCGGTGGTCTGTGCGCCAAAGATGACGACCGACAGGGCGATCATCCATCCAATGATATAACTCTTCATAGTCTTTTTGTTTTATTGCTCGCTTTTGCCGCGAATAATCTCAATTTGTCGTACCATATCCTCCCACACTTTGTCCCATTGGGCGAGGTACTCTTCGCCCTTCTCGGTCAGGGAGTAGAACTTGCGCGGAGGGCCTTGGGGTGACTCCTCCCAGCGGTAGGTCAGCAGGCCGGCATTCTTCTGTCGGGTCAGGATCGGGTAGAGTGTACCCTCGACCACAATCATCTCGGCCTCTTTCAACTCTGCAATGATTCTCGGAGCATACGATGCACCACGCGACAGGATGGCGAGGATGCAGTACTCCAAGATTCCTTTGCGCATCTGTACTTTTACATTCTCTTCGGTCATAGCTATCGTTTGTTGGCGTTAAAGTCTTGAATGGGCTCCTCGGGTATTACGATCCACAGGATGACATAGACCCAGATCGAGAGTCCGCCGAAGAGCATAAAGAGGATGGTGACCAGGCGCACCAGGGTGCTGTCGACGCCCAGTTGCAGGGCCAAGCCGGAACAAACACCGGCAATCGAGCGGTCGTTGCGCGGACGGTAGAAGGGGCGACGTGTTGTGTTGTTTGTCGCCTCTGCGCTCTCGTTTTCGGGTTCACGTGCCGTTCCGAAATCTTCGGGGGCGCCAATCTGCTCCATCACCTCCTTTACGTCGGCGAGTGATACGACACGGTTCGATGTGGGGTGCTTGGCCGTAAAGAGTTCGGCTATGCGATGCTCGATGTCGCCCAGCGAATCTTTGTCATCGGCAGGCAGTCGGTTTTCGATGCGTTTCAGATAGCTCTTCAATGTGCGGTAGGCATCCTCGTCGAGGGTGAAAGCTACCGAGCCGATGTTTACGTGGATGGTCTCTTTCATGGTTATTTAGGGTGTTGTTACGATGGTTTTATACTTTTTACAATGCAAATATACATCATATTTTGGTATTGTGCAATACAAAGAACTAAAAAAATGGCTAAAAAAGTGTGTTTTTTTTAATTGGGGGTGCTATACCTATTTTTATTGTTATTTAAGGCGAAAAAATGTATCTTTGTTGAGAGGTAACCATAAAACCAACTACGATGAGACGATTCTTGACAACCCTCTGTGCCCTCATGGCGCTCTTTGTGGCTCGAGCCGACGAGCAGCGCATCTACCTTTCGGGGCAGGGGGTAGGGGATACCCGTACCTGGGATTTTTACTGCACCGAGGGGCGTCGTAGTGGCTCCTGGCAAACCATCGAGGTCCCTTCGCAGTGGGAGCTGCAGGGTTTTGGCGAATATTGCTACGGCCGCTGGTACAAGGAGGGGCGCAAATCGCCGCCTCGCGAGGAGGGAATCTACCGCACTTCGTTCACCCTGCCGCGCACGTGGCGTGGGGGTGTTGTCCGCCTTGTTTTCGAGGGTGTGATGACCGATGCGATGGTCAAGATCAACGGCCGTCCGGTGGGTGAAAAACACCGTGGCGCCTTCTACGAATTTGCGTTCGATGTCTCGAATTCGGTACGCTACGGAGGGGCGAATCAGTTGGAGGTTACAGTTAGCAAAGAGTCTGACGATAAGTCGGTTAATGCGGCAGAACGCAAGGCCGACTGGTGGATCTTCGGCGGCATCTTTCGTCCCGTCTACCTCGAATATTTGCCTGCGACCCACATTGTCGAATATGCCCTCGATCCGCGTGCTGATGGCTCGCTGCGAGGCACCTTGACCACCACACCGCTCGATGGGGGCACAATGCTCGAATTGACCCTCGATGGAGAGCGTGTCTTGCGCTATGCGTTGGAGGCCGGTACGGAGCATCCGATCGATGCCTCGTGGTGCAATATCGAGGCTTGGAATCCCGAAAATCCGAAGCGTTATCGCTTAGGGTTGCGCCTGCTGGATCCGCGTGGCAGAACGCTCCATGAGCGCGAGGAGATGATCGGCTTCCGTACCCTCGAGGTGCGTCCGCGCGACGGCCTCTACCTCAATGGCACGAAGCTTCTCTTGAAGGGCATCAACCGCCACTCCTTCTGGCCCGAGGGTGGCCGTACGACCAACGCCGCCATCAGCCGCCGCGACGGAGAGCTGATCAAGGAGATGAACATGAACGCCGTGCGAGTTCATTACGCCGCCGACCGCCACTTTATGGATGTCTGCGACTCGCTCGGAATCTTGGTTGTCAATGAACTTTGCGGTTGGCAGAACGCCTACAATACCGAGGTCGGAGCGCCCTTGGTCGAGGCGCTCGTCAAGCGTGATCGCAACCGCCCTTCGGTCATCATCTGGAGCAACGGCAACGAGGGTGGCTGGAACACCGCGCTCGATCCGCTCTTTGCCCTTCACGACCCCCAAAAGCGCCCTGTAGTCCATCCCTGGGCCGATTTTGGACCGATTGACACCCACCACTATCCTGCCTATCAGACGGGCGTTGCACGCTTTGCGAATGGCCAAAAACTCTTTATGCCGACCGAATTCATGCACGGCATGTATGACCAGGGGCATGGTGCAGGTTTGGAGGATTTCTGGGCAAAATATACCGCTTCACCCCTCTTTGTGGGTGGCTTTATGTGGGACTTCTCGGACAACGCCGTGGTGCGTACCGACCGCCAAGGAGCACTCGACAGCGACGGCTCGAACGGCACCGACGGCATCTTGGGACCCCACCGCGAGAAGGAGGGCAGCTACTACACTGTGCGCGATGTCTGGGCGCCGATTCAGTTCGAGAATCTCCTGATTACCTCCTCGTTCGATGGGCGCATTCTGACTCGCAACGACCACCTCTACACCTCTCTCGAGGCTTGTAATGGTCGCTATCGCCTGCTCTCCGTTACGGCCGATGAGGTGCAGGTTGTCGAGGAGGGTGCGTTGCAACTCCCTGCCCTGGAGCCCCGCTGTTCGGGCTATGCACGGATGGCTGTGTCGGAGGATTTCCACCGTGCCGACATCCTCGAAATTACGCTCTTCCACCCCTCGGGTCAGGAGATGGTACAACGCACCTATCCGGTCCAACGCGCCGCGAAATATATTCCTAAAATGAACAATTCGACTACTCCTCGAGCAGCACTCGAGACAACCGAAAAAGAGCTTGTTTTATCCGCTTCGGGGGTTGCGATTGCCTTCGATCGAACGACAGCCCGCATCAGTCGCATTGTGCGTAAAAACAGGTCGCTATCCTTTGCTGATGGCCCCCTCTTTGTAGGTATAAATGCCACCCTGCAGCGCCTTGAAGGCCGCATTGAGGGGGATCAGGCAGTCGTTACGGCCTACTACCTCGGAGCCGTTGATTCGATTCGCTACACGATGCGTCCGGACGGTCTTCTGCGGATGGAGGCTGTGGTGCTGAACAAGGCCAACGGAGGCAAGGGTTTCGATGATGCTGTTGTTGTTCCGAATGTGACCAATTTGGGTTTTTCGTTCCGTTATCCCGAAGAGCTGGTCGAGGGGGTGAAATGGTTTGGTCGCGGCCCCTATCGTGTCTGGAAAAATCGCATTCGCGGCACCCAATACGGCCTCTGGGAGAAGGCCTACAACGACGCCTCGACCGGCGCCGCATTCGATCGCTTGGTCTATCCCGAATTCAAGGGCTACCACGCCGATATGCGCTGGATGGAGCTCAAGACCAAGGAGGGCAAATTCCGCATCCATTCGGCCTCCGACGGACTCTTTATGCGCCTCTATACACCTTCGCAACCCGTTGACAATAAGAGCGGTATCACGGCCTATCCCGATTTTCCAGAGGGCGACATATCGTTCCTCTACGAGATTCCTGCCATGCGTTGCTTCAAGCCCATCAGCGACCATGGTCCTGCCTCCCAAGCTGGCCATGTGCGCATCAAGAAGGGTGACGAGGGTATTCGTATGGAGTTGCTTTTTGATTTCCGCTAATAAATTAGTAGTAAGTGTGGCCCCGCATCTTTCGGTGTGGGGCTTTTGTGTTTTTGTGTTGTCGTTTTTGATATTTTATAATCATTTGCGATTATTTAGTTTGGAAAATTAAGCAAAAAATGCGACCTTTGCACCGCTTTAATCGCGCGCGTATTTAAACGTGTACGTGCGAAGCACGTTAAGAGGCTGCGTGAAACGAGCAATGAAGAGATTCAAAACCAAAATAATTTCTATGCAACACAAACTAATCAAATCCCTGCTTGCGGTGTTTATGACGCTGTGTGCTGTGGTCGCTCAGGCCCAGAATGCACAGGTTACCGTGAGCGGTGTGGTGACGGGGGCCGACATCAAAGAGCCGTTGATCGGCGTGGCCATCGTTACCGAGGCGATGACGGGTGTTACGACGGGTCTCGATGGTGACTACACCATTCAGGCCGAGGCGGGCACCAAGCTCATCTTCCAGTACGTCGGCTACCAGACGGTCGAGTGGACTGTACCTGCGGGTCAGGCTGCTGTGACCTACGATCTGGAGATGCAGACCGAATCGACGGCTGTCGAGGAGGTTGTGGTGATTGCTTACGGTGTTCGTAAGAAGGGCACGGTGGCAGGCTCCGTATCGACGGTGAAGGCCGAGAAGATTGAAAGTACCCCGACGGCAGCCTTCGATCAGGCGCTGCAGGGTCAGGTACCGGGTCTGACGGTTCTCTCGAACACGGGTGAGCCGAGTGCATCGGCTGTGATGACCATTCGCGGTACGAACTCGATTAACTCGGGTACGGCTCCCCTTTACATCTTGGACGGTGTGCCCATCTCGAGCAGCGACTTCAACACGATCAATCCTGCCGACATCGAGTCGTTGTCGGTTCTCAAGGATGCATCGTCGACCTCGATCTACGGTGCTCGTGCTGCCAACGGTGTGATCGTGATCACGACCAAGCGCGGTCGTATGGCCGATCGCCCCAACATCGAGTTCCGCACCCAGGTCGGTATTTCGCAGATTGCCCACGGTAATTGGGATTTGATGAACACCGCCGAGCGTATCCAGTACGAGAAGGAGATTGGTATGACCGCAGGTCAGAACTACAACCTCCTGAGCCGCACGAATATCAACTGGATGAAGGAGGTATTCAACTCGGCTGCCATGTTGCAGAGCTACGAGCTCTCGATTTCGGGTGCCGACGAGAAGACCCACTACTACATCTCGGGTGGTTACTACAGCCAGGATGGTACGGCCATCGGCTCGTCGTTCGAGCGCTACTCGTTCCGTACGAATATCGAGCGCAAGGCTACCGATTGGCTCAAGGTGGGTACCAACACGATGCTCAACTACCAGCTCATCAGCCAGGCCGACGAGGGTAACTACACGCTTGTGACCCCCATCTCGGCTGCTCGCTTCATGCTGCCCTACTACAGCCCCTATCGTGCCGACGGCTCGTTGGCTTCGGTGAATGATGGTTCGTGGAAGGGTATTGGTCAGAATCCGCTGGAGTGGCTGGAGAACAACCCCACAAACTATAAGAAGTATAAGATCATCTCGACCGTCTTTGCTGAGGCTACGCCGATCGAGGGTCTGACGATGCGTTCGCAGTTCAGCGTCGATTACGGCCACACGACCGGTTTCGGTGTGTCGTATCCGAGCTATGGTCCCAACCTGGGTCAGGGTAGCGCTTCGCGTTCGTCGACCGATAGCTATACGCTTACCGTAACCAACACGATCAACTACCGCTTTATGAAGGGGTTGGACCACTCGTTCAACTTCATGGTGGGCCAGGAGGGTATCGACTACCACTACGAGGCCTTCAGCTTGATGAGCAAGGGTCAGAACAACGATAAGCTGACCAACATTTCGACCGGTACGCGCGTAACCTCGTGGAGCGATACGACCGACTCGGACTATGGTTTCCTCTCGTTCTTCGGTCGTGGTGAGTACAACTACAAGAACCGCTACTACTTCGAGGCTGCCGCTCGTGCCGATGCCTCGTCGCGTTTCGGTAAGTCGCGCCGTTGGGCAGGCTTCTGGTCGGTAGGTTTCATGTGGAACCTCCGCAACGAGAAGTTCATGGAGTCCTCGTCGCGCTGGCTGACCAACGCCCAGCTGCAGTTCTCGACCGGTACGTCGGGTAACTCATCGATCCCCAACTACGAGCACTTGGCGCTCATCGTCGGTGGTCTGGACTACACGGGTGCTCCGGGTGTAACGCTCGCGCAGCCCGGTAACGAGAACCTGGGTTGGGAGAAGCCTTGGACGACCAACTTCGCCCTCCACGCCGGCTTCTGGAATCGCCTCAATGCCGATCTGGAGCTCTACTACAAGCGTACGTCGGATATGTTGATGGAGGTGCCGCAGGTGTCGTCGGATAAGGGCTTCGGCTACTTCTGGGACAACGTCGGTGAGATGGTCAACATGGGTGCCGAGCTTTCGCTTTCGGCCTCGCTGATCGCTACCGAGAAGTTCAACTGGATGGTTAATGCCAACATCTCGTACAACCACAACGAGATCACTGAGCTCTACAACGGTGTTCAGGAGTACGAGCGTTCGAATACCAATACGAAGCTTGTTGTAGGTCACCCCCTCGGCGAGTTCTACATCAACCGTTATGCCGGTGTGAATCCCGCCAATGGTGATGCCCTCTGGTACACGAAGGATGGCGAGCTGACCAACGAGCTGCGCGACAGCGACAAGGTGCTGGTTGGCAAGAGCTACTTTGCCCCCTGGCAGGGTGGTTTTGGTACCGCACTTTCGTGGAACGGTCTTTCGGTTTCGGCTCAGTTCAGTTGGGTTGCCGACCGTTGGATGATCAACAACGACCGCTACTTCGACGAGTCGAACGGTCGCTTTGCAACCTACAACCAGTCGAAGCGTCTGTTGAACCGTTGGAAACAGCCGGGTGATGTAACCGACATTCCGCGTCACGGTGTCTATACGGAGTTCGACAGCCGCCTGCTGGAGGATGCTTCGTTCCTGCGCCTGAAGAATGTGATGGTGAGCTACTCGCTGCCCGAGAAGTGGCTGCGCAAGACCCGCGTCTTTAGCTCGGCCCGTATCTATGTGCAGGGTCAGAACCTGCTGACCTTCACGAAGTTCTCGGGTCTCGATCCCGAGGGTACGTCGAATATCTATGCGGCGCAGTACCCCATGTCGCGCCAGTTCACCGCCGGTCTCGACCTTAAATTCTAAGCGCTTATGAAGAGATTTTTGAATAATATCCGCATTACCGCGACGCTCCTGGCAGCTACGATGCTGCTCTCGACGTCGTGTCTTGACAAGGAGCCCGGCTCGGCAATTCCCGAGGCTGAGGCTATGCAGGACTTCAACGATGCCAAGCAGTTCCTGATTGGTATCTATGCCAATATGATGGGTGGTTCTCTGTGGAGTGGTTACCTGACGATCTTGCCCGATTTGCAGGCCGATATGGTCTATGCTGTCGATGGCTACTCGAATGTCTATGGTGACATCTGGCAGTGGAACATCCGTCCTACGAATGCCGAGATCGAGGCTGTTTATGGCTCGCTCTACATGGTGATTGCCAACTGTAACTTCTTCCTCGAGCGCATCGACGCCGTGATCGCCAAGCAGACCGATGATGCTGCTATCACGGAGCTCGATACCTACAAGGGTGAGGTTTATGCCATTCGTGCTCTCTGCTACTCGGAGTTGCTGAAGAACTATTGCAAGGCTTACGATCCCGCTACGGCGCAGAACGAGCTGGGTGTGGTGATCCGCACCAAGTACTCGGAGCCCGAGGAGCAGATTCGTGCTTCGCTCTACGACTCGTATCAGTTTGTGTTGGAGGATCTCCGCGAGGCTGAGGAGCGTCTGGATCCCGCCAACGACTGGTATTGCTACCTGCGTATGTCGCACGGTCTGGTGTGCGCTTTGCGTGCCCGCGTTGCCCTTAATATGCAGGATTGGGAGTCGGCCATCAGCTACTCGTCGAAGGTGATCGACCACCCGCACGATATCTTCGCACTCTCGAGCACGAATGTAAACTACACCTCGACTTCGTCCTACTTCGACTATATGTGGGAGTATGACCTGGCTACGGAGGTGATCTGGCAGATTGGCTTTACGACCACGTCGTTTGGTGGTTCTTTGGGTTCGATCTTCCTGAACATTACGACCGACTACACTTATTTCTATCCCGACTACGTGCCTGCACAGTGGGTACTCGACCTCTACACCTCGGGTGATGGTCGCTACGATGCCTACTTCCAGCAGGAGCGCACGGGTTATGCCCACGGCCTGACCTGGCCCCTCTTGGTGAAGTACTTCGGTAACCAGGACTTCATCAATACGGCCAACATCTTCCAGGTATCGATGCCCAAGCCCTTCCGCTTGGCCGAGCAGTACCTGATTCGTGCCGAGGCCTACTGCCGTCAGGCTACGCCTAACTACACGGCTGCTTCGAAGGATATGGCTACGCTGCGCGCAGCTCGTCTTTCGTCGGGTGGTGCTATGACGCTGACGGCCGATAACTGCATCGAGCAGATTGCCAACGAGCGCGTACGTGAGCTCTATATGGAGGGCTTCCGTCTGAACGACCTGAAGCGTTGGGGCAAGCTCTACAAGAACGGCGAGGGTTTCACGCGTAAGCCGCAGACCTTGTCGCTCGAGGAGGGTAGCTCGCTCTCGATCAAGATGGACAATCCGCTCTTCGTATGGCCGATTCCGCAGCACGAGATTGAGTCGCCCGGTTCGCAGATTCAGCCCAACGAAAGCAATTTGTAATACGTCTAAACTTTTGTGAGTGATATGACAAAATATATCTTATCGGCATGTGTAGCTTTCGTAGCAGCCTTCTCGCTGACGGCTTGCGACGAGGAGTACACGACCTATGCCGGTCCCGAGTATGTGATGTTCGCCGATACGCTTTCGACGAACATGGTCTTGAGCGATGCGGAGTACTTCTCCGTGCCCCTCTCGGCTACCGTAGCGTGCGACTACGATCGTACGCTGGCTGTGGAGATTCTCGACGAGGGCAGCAATGCCATCGAGGGTCTGCACTACACCCTCTTATCGAACACGATTACCATCCCTGCAGGTAAACTCGCCGGCGAGGTGCGTGTGAAGGGTAACTACGAGAACATCGAGGCGAGCGATTCGCTGGGTTTCCGTATGCGTCTGGTGATGCCCGAGGCCCTGGAGTGGGATCTCTACAAGGAGTGGACCGAGACGAAGGTGGTGATGTATAAGAGCTGCCCGTTCGATATCCATAACTTCACGGGCTGGTGTATGCTTACCTCGCTCTTGTTGTACGATTATCCGGGTACGAACCCCTTCTACCAGCGTCTGATCAAGACCGAGGCACACCCCACGGAGCCCAACACGGTTATCCTGCGTGAGGCCTTCTACGATGGTTACGATGTGACGATTCGCTTCCAGACGGATGATCCGGCCAACCCGCTGGTTCTTATGGATGAGGATCAGGTGCTGAGCGACGAGGCTTCGGTCTTCGGCCAGGTTTTGGGCGATAACCACATCCTCGGTGCATCGAGCCCCTACTACAACTCCTATTTTAACGCTTGTCAGTCGTTTGTCGAGCTTTGGATCTCGGTTTATGTCGAGGATCTGGGCAAGCCGATCGGTTCTGTCGGTCAGTACTACAACATCCTGGAGTGGGTGAGCGACGAGGAGGCCGAGCGTTTGCAGCGCGAGGAGGGCTTGTAAAGATTGAGCAACGAAACAATGAAGAAGACTATGAAATATTACATTTTCCGTTTGATGGCCTCGGTGGCACTCCTCTCGACGCTCTTTTGCAGCTGCTCGGAGGATGAAGAGCTGACCGCTCCCCACTTCCCGGAGCAGGTGACGGCTACGGTTGCCGCAGGTGACATCTACACGCTCCACATCGAGCCGAATACGGCTTGGACCCTCTCGCTTTCGACCGAGACGGCGACCTATTTCTACCTCTTGGACGAGGGTTCGAAGGTCTATAAGATGCGTGGTGCAGCCGGTTCGTACGATGTTCAGATCGGTGTTGCCGATATTGAGGAGTTCGACACGGAGCGTAGCTGCGAGGTGAGCCTTACGCTGGGCGAGGGTTCGCTGCAGGAGACGCGCACGATTGCGATCCTGACGCGTGGCACGATTAACCGCGATCTGCAGGTTTTTGCCGCAGCAACCTTTGATGAGGAGCTCTCCGACTTTGCGAAGGACGAGACCGAGAACTACATCTACGGCGAGCAGCCTGTTGCTGCCATCGACCTGGTGCAGAACATGAACGATGTCTATATTCACCGCATCGCTGTCGAGGCTAACCATCCTTGGGCTTTTGCCGGTGAGATTCCCGCTTGGCTCACGCCCAATGTGACGGTTGCCGATAAGGGCCGCACGGAGGTCTACCTGCGCACGGCACGTACGGCTTACCCCTTCGAGGATACGGTTGCCAAGATCTGCTTTAGCGATATGACCGTGGAGCACAATCCGACGCTGACCGATGTCGAGCTCGCGATTGCAATGCCCGGTTGCGCCGACTATGTGAGCCTGCAGCTGGGTGGTACGTTGAACTTCAACGACCTCGGCCAGTACAACAACGATGGCTCGTATGTTGATTCGGGTGCCATTGGTTGGGTACATGCTCCTATGGGCGCGCGCGTATATAAAGTAGCGGTAGAGAATGGCTACTGCTACGCTTCGGAGGAGAAGACCGCCTGGTTTACCGTAACCGAGGAGTTCGATGCCGAGGCTACACCCGAGGCTGGTATCTGGTCGCGTAAGGTGACCGTGAAGCCCGAGGCCAACACCGATGCAGCCCGCGAGGGTATGATCGTGGTTGTTCCGCAGTCAAAGGCTTCGGCTATCAAGGATCCCGATGCGGATCTCTTCAACGCCGATGGTACGGCGCTGCGTGCAGAGTATGCTGCCTACAGCTCGAAGATTCAGCAGGATGCTTATGTGAATGTCGATGAGCTGTCGCCCATCGAGATCGCTTCGCTTGAGGCACTCCAGGCTTATGGTGGTGATTTCGCTGTCCTGGAAGAGAACAGCTGGATCTGGTCGGAGTTCGATACCGAGCACGCTTTCCGCATGACCTATCCCTCGAACGACGCTTCGTATGGTGGTGATCTGAAGATCAACAAGCCTTTCGATCGCGTGGAGATTGTCGGCTTCGACGGTAAGACGCTCCTCCAGACCAACGCTTACGACGGTACGGCGATGGGTGAGGATAAGAGCTGGGTAACGGTTCAGGCCAGCCCCTACTCGATTGCTACGCAGCGTCGCGTAACCTGCCGCTTGGGTGAGGAGTTCCCGAACACCTGCCCGGGTGATATGGGTGAGAATGAGGCCTTCCTCCTCTTCAAGGATGCCGAGGGCAATATTCTGGCGCTGATCTACTTCGTTCTTGACGAGAACTATAAGCCCGGTGGTGGTTCGGATTCCGATAGCGCCATCTCTTTCGTTGATGCTTCGGTTGCTGCCCAGTGCGGTGCTAAGCTGGCCGAGATCGTGGAGGGTGACGCTGATTACAGCGCCGAGGATGCCGCTATGGGTGTTCTCCAGTTCCGCCTGACTTACACGAAGGCTGCTGCTTCGGAGCAGGTTTACCTGAATGTTCCCGATTATAAGATGGTTATCCCGCAGCAGGATTGGTTGTCGGTTGATGAGCCGGGCAACGGTACGATCCGCATCTCGATGGATACCGAGAGTGGTACGGGCTATGTAAACCTCTACAACGACCAGTGGATCGTATTTGCTACGATTGTCTGCGTGGCCGACATCAAGGCCGATGACGCTTACGATCCGAACGCTCCCGTTACCTTTGTCGATTACGAGGCTGCCCAGGCATTGGGTGCACAGCTCTTTGCCATCCCCGCTACCGACGATGCTTACGACAAGGAGCTTGGCTCGAAGGGTGTAAATCAGTTCCGCCTGATTCTCCCGAAGGCCGGTTCGGTGGCTCTGCGTGTGCCGAACTACTACTTCGGTTACCAGTACTCGGGTGGTTGGCTTTCGTTCACCCCCGATTGGCCGGAGAATGGTGCTACGGAGGTGACCATCACGATGACGTCGACGGGTAGTTCGCGCCAGTCGACCTTCCTGACGCTCTACGAGAACATGAGTGATGGTACGATTTCGGCTCAGATCCAGTGCATCCTGACCAACGAAGAGTAGTAAAAGTGAATGAGTGAAAACTGAATACGTTAGAACGATGAAATTATATAGAATTTTCGCAACAATGCTGCTGGCTCTCTGTGCGCCGCTGCTGATGGTGAGTTGTTCGGACGACGATGGCGTCGACAACCGCGAGCACGGCTACGGATATCTCCAGTTCAAGCTCTACAAGGAGGCTTCTGCACCCCAGTCGCGTGGTGTGCAGACCCCTCTGGAGTCGCTCACCGATGCTCACAAGGTGAAGGTGACGCTGCTCTACGGCGAGACGACCATCTCGCAGACGCTCAACCTGCAGTCGGCCGAGGAGGATGTAGCTGCTTACGGTCTGCGTACCGATAAGATTAAGCTGCTCACCGGTACCTACGAGTTGGCTACCTACACGCTCTACGACAGCAACGATAACGCTATCTTCAGCGGCGCTCCCATCGGGGAGCGTCAGCTGGAGGTCGTAATGGGCGGCCTTACGATGTACGACATTGCCGTTCCCGTAACGCCGCGTGGTCGTGCTACCTTCTCGATCAAGAAGGATCTCTCGGCCATCACGCGTGGTGTGGTGCGCGAGTACACCTTCGACGAGATTGCCTTCGTAACGCTTAACGTGCAGCACACGGCCAACCTGCAGCAGACCAAGATCGAAAAGCTGCCCGCCGAGTTCTCGATTCACTTCAACGAGGAGGACGACGTGGAGGATGGCTACCAGACCTCGTCGCTTAAGTGCGACTCGCTGGTTTGGATGATGGCCGGTGACTACAAGCTCCTCTCCTACGAGCTCTTCGACAAGGGCAAGGTGTTGCTCGAGTCGAACACGAAGCCCCAGGAGTTGACCTTCACGGTGGCCGATAACACCACCACCGAGGTGGCTGTTCCCGTTGCCCTGCATGCGGCTGACGAGTACCTGAAGGACTACTACGCACTCTATGAGATTTGGCAGAGCCTCGATGGTCCGAATTGGTACTACGAGGGTGAGGATTACAACGTGGGTTGCAACTGGAATTTCAACTGCGATCCCGACCTGTGGGGTAACCAGCCCGGTGTGCAGATGCACCCCAACGGCCGTATTGCCCGCCTCGACCTGAGCGGCTTCGGCTTCAGCGGCGATCTTTCGCCCGCCATCGGTCAGCTTACGGAGCTTGTTGAGCTCTACCTCGGTACCCACAACGATGCCCAGATGAGCTACGATCCGTCGCTCGATCTCTCGAAGTCGTTGGCCGAGCGTCAGCAGAACCGCCTGGAGAACCACAAGACCTACCTCCGCACGATTCACCCCGCAACGCAGATGTCGGAGCCTTGCGCCCGCGCCTTGGCCGAGCACAACATCACGATTCCCGAGACGGCGCTCTACGCCACCCACAAGGAGTCGGATCTGATCGATGTGAAGACGGGTGCCATGCGTAAGATCGTGAAGCACGATACGACCCACGGTACGATCAACAACGGTCTGAAGTCGATTCCCGCCGAGATTGGTAACCTGAAGAAGCTTGCTTCGTTCTTCATTGCCAACTCGCTGATCGAGTCGCTGCCTGAGGAGATTGCCCAGCTGGAGAGCTGCACCGATTTCGAGGTTTACAACTGTCCGAAGATGACCTCGTTCCCGATGGCTGTTGCACAGATGCCCGAGCTGATTTCGGTCAACCTGGCAAACAACCGCCAGTGGTCGGCAGAGGAGGTTCTCAAGGGCCTCGATGCGCTGGCTACCGGTGCTTCGAAGGAGAAGATTCAGATTCTCTATATGCGCGAGAATCAGCTCGAGGAGCTGCCCATCTCGTTGGCTGGTATGCAGAAGCTCGGTCTGTTCGACGTAGCTTACAACAAGATTAAGAAGGTTCCCGCTTTCGGTAAGAAGTTCGCCCCGATCCAGCTCTATCTCGACCACAACCAGATCGAGGAGCTGCCTCGCGACGAGGAGGGTTACTTCTGCGCTTACGAGGATGTCGAGACCTTCTCGGTGACCTTCAACAAGCTCAAGAAGTTCCCCAACATCTTCTCGGCAAAGAGCATCTATACGATGACCTCGGTAGACTTCTCGGGTAACGAGATTACGGGCTTCGAGGGCGAGGAGGATGGTACCTTCAAGGGTATCAACGTACAGACGCTGACCCTCTCGCAGAACTACAACCTCAAGAAGTACCCCGCAGCTTTGTGGAAGGCCGGCTCGTTCGTCTCCTACATCGTACTGCGTGCTTGCGGCCTCGAGGAGTTCCCCGAGGGCTCGTTCTCGGGTGAGACGACCGTAAACCTCGTGTCGCTCGACCTCTCGTACAACAACCTCTCGGATATGCCCCGCGAGTTCCACGCCGGCAACATTCCCTACCTCTACGGTTTGGATATGTCGTTCAACCGCTTCTCGAAGGTCCCCTTCGAGCCGCTCGATGCCGCTGGTCTTACGGTCTATGCACTCCGCTCGCAGCGCGATGCCGACGGTAAGCGTTGCTTGAAGCAGTGGCCTACGGGTATCTATCAGCACACGGGTCTGCGCGGCCTCTACCTCGGCTCGAACGACCTGCGTGAGGTAGATGATACGATTTCGACCCTCTGCTACTACCTCGACATCAGCGATAACCCGAACATTGTGTTCGACGCTTCGGATATCTGCTATGCTTGGCAGGTAGGTGCCTATATCCTGATCTACGACAAGTGGCAGAATATCAAGAACTGTGATCCGATGCTCTACTAAACAGATGAAAGCTATGAAGAAATATATTTGGATGATGCTCCTCGCAACGGCCTTCGTAGGTTGTTCGAGTGATGACAACACGGTTGATTTTTCGACCGACCGTGATCTGATTCAGGTCACCGAGGTTGGTGGCACGGAGCTGGTACAGATTGTAGCCGAGGGCGAGTGGACCGCTTCGACCGAGGATGCATGGATCGCCATCTCGCCCGCCAACGGTCGCGGTACGACGACCTGTAAGTTTTTGATCGACTCGGCCAAGACGGCCGATGCACGTCGTGCTACGGTGCGTATTCGCAGCAACGAGAGTTGGGAGTCGAAGGATATCACCGTCGAGCAGACGGGTTATCCCTACCTGATCGAGGTGGATAAGGAGTCGATCGAGGTTTCGAATTACGCCAAGAGCGAGCAGCGTACCTTCGATGTACGTGTACGCTCGAATGTCGATTTCGACGTGAAGATTCCGACCGATGCCTCGTGGCTTTCGAACGAGAAGTATTCGCTCAAACTCACGAGCGGTATTCGTCCGCGTGAGGTGGTAGTGCGCTTCAATTGGGACATCAACACCCGTCCCGAGGAGCGTCTGGCTGCCATTGAGTTCACCCCCAAGCAGGATGTGACGCTGAGCCGTCAGCAGGGCGTGAACGTCAAGCAGCAGGCTGCCGAGCCCATCGAGGAGGGTACGCGTGCCGGTGACTCGGTGGCGCTGTTGAGCATTGCTCGTACGCTCGATATGATGGAGTCGACGTGGGATAATGGTGAGCCGATGAACCTCTGGCAGGGCGTAACGCTCTGGGAAGAGGGTATGGAGGGCTGCACCCCCGAGAAGGTGGGTCGCGTGAAGTATGCCCAGTTCTTCCTCTTCTATACCAAGGAGCCGCTGCCCTTCGAGGTACGCTACCTGACGGCTGCCGAGGAGCTCTACATCTTCAGTAACGCCAACTCGTTCCTCTACAACCTCTCGACGGGTGAGTACATCTCGGAGCTGACGCAGCTGAAGCGTCTGACCATCGGTGCTTATGGTCTTACCGAGCTGCACCCCTCGTTCACGAATTTGAAGAACCTGGAGTATCTGAACATCTGCTCGAACAACTTCCAGACGGTGCCCGACATCCTCACGAAGGAGAACTTCCCCAACCTGCGTGCCCTGGTGATGAACGCCAACCAGCGTGCTGCGGTCTATGACCTGAGCAACACGACGCGCACCGACCTGGGTGGTTTCATCGACGAGGAGACCTTCCCGGTAGATCTGCTGAAGTGGGATCTCGATACGCTGGTGCTGTCGGTGAACCACCTGCAGGGTGAGCTGCCCGACCTGGCCGACGATCCCGATTTCCCCTACTACACGCAGCAGGAGATCGACGCTGTCGATACGCTTCCGCAGTACCTCGTGGATAACCGCATCAAGAAGGTAATGCCCTCGACGAAGCTCTTTGCCATCAACGCAAACCACTTCTACGGTAAATTGCCCGATTGGTTGCTCTACCATCCGGCACTCGACCTGTGGTTCCCCTATAGCCTGGTCTTCCCGCAGGATGGTCGCGCCAGCAATGGCCGTGCCGCGATGTTCGAGAACGAGCCGATGAATATGAACTACTATTACGATATCTATACGACCAAGACGAAGCCTACGGGCACGCCTGAATAGTGTAAGGAGAGCATAGAATATGAAAAAGACCTATTTATATATCCTCGTAGCGCTGGCTGCCCTGACGGTGGTAAGCTGCGCCAAGGAGGAGGTGGTTCTTCCCAACGAGGAGCCGCAGGAGGAGCAGCTCAGCCCCTTTGCCGAGGGTGAGTTGTTCGTGAAGTTTGCCCCCGAGGTAGTTGATACCATCGAGGAGCAGGCCTTGACGCGCAGCGGTGCCCTGACGCGCAGTGGTGTGCCGACTGTAGATGAGATTTTGGAGCTGATCGACGGCTACGAGCTCGAGCGCGTCTTCCCCGTGGATGCCATGAACGAGGAGCGTACGCGTGAGGCGGGTCTGAACCGCTGGTATGTGGTACGCTTCGGTGCCGAGCACTCGGCCGAGGAGGTTGCTTTGCGCCTTCAGAAGCTGGGTGAGGTACAGAAGATCGACTTCAACCGTACGATCAAGCGTGCCTATACGGGCAAGGCTACTCCGCTGACGATGGAGCAGCTTCAGCGCATGACGGCTCCCGCAACGCGCGGTGTTGCGATGAACGACCCCCTGCTGCGCATGCAGTGGAACATGATCAACGACGGTTCGCTCCACACGCAGGGCGACGTTGCGAAGTTCATCAAGGATTCGGACGTGCAGGTCGAGCAGGCTTGGGAGCGTTCGATGGGTGATGAGTCGGTGATTGTGGCTGTCCTCGACGAGGGCGTTTGCTTCGATCACCCCGACCTGAAGGACAACATGTGGATCAACCCTGCCGAGATTTTTAACTCGCACAAGGATAACGATGGCAACGGTTATGCCGGTGACTACTACGGTTACAACTTCGTGACCGATTCGGGTGTTATCTCGACCGATGCTTTCGCCGATTCGGGTCACGGCTCGCACGTGGCCGGTGTGATCTCGGCTACGAACAACAACGGCATCGGTATCAGCTCGATTGCCGGTGGTGATGGCCAGAAGGGTGGTGTGAAGATTATGTCGTGCCAGATCTTCTCGGGCAACGTAGGTAGCAACGGCTTGGCTGTGGTTCGCGCCATCAAGTATGCTGCCGACAACGGTGCTGTGGTGCTCCAGTGCAGCTGGGGTTATGTGTCGGGTTCGGCCAACATCTACGATTGGGGTGCTCAGGGCTTCGCTTCGCAGGAGGCTTGGGAGGCCGGTGCTCCGCTCGAGAAGGAGGCTTTGGACTACTTCACCCACACGGCAGGTTCGCCCAACGGTCCGATCGATGGCGGTATCGCTGTCTTCGCTGCCGGTAACGAGTCGGCCAACATGGCCGGTTATCCGGGTGCTTCGGAGGACTATGTATCGGTAGCTGCTACGGCTGCCGACTTCACGGCTGCCGTCTATACGAACTACGGTCTCGGCGTTCGCATTTCGGCTCCGGGTGGTGACCAGGATTACTACTACGACTATATCGATCCCGCCAACAACCACGGTACGGTTGGTTGCATCCTCTCGACCCTGCCTCTGACCGTCAGCACGAGTGGCTACGGCTATATGGAGGGTACTTCGATGGCTTGCCCCCACGTTTCGGGTGTTGTGGCGCTCGGTATCTCGTATGCAGCCCAGCAGCGTCGTCACTTCAAGGCTGACGAGCTGAAGGAGATGCTCTACGCTACGGCTACGCCGATCGACAGCTACCAGGCCGGCATGAAGCGTTATGCGCGCTACACGGCCGAGATTGGCACGACGCAGCCGATGCAGATGGATCTGAATGGTTACCGCGGCAAGATGGGTAACGGTCAGGCCAACGCTGCAGCCTTCCTCGCTGCCATCGACGGCCAGGGTGTCGAGCTCGTCTTCCCGAACCTCTACATCGCGATGGGTGGTATTTCGGTAGTTTCGCCGGCCCGCTATTTCGAGGGTGGTGACGAGATGACCTACACGGTTTCGATCGAGAATACGGAGGTTGCCTCGTTCCGCCGAATGGAGCAGGTGTTCTACTTCCAGGGTCTGAAGACCGGCTCGACGAAGGCCACTGTGACGGCTTCGAATGGTGCCTCGCAGGAGTTCGTCATCACGGTACGCCGTGCTGCCGACGATAACGGTTGGTTGTAGAAAAAATCGGTGACGAAATTTTTTGGACACTATGTACGTAACAAAAATGGGAAAGTGGTTGCTGGCTATGTTGCTTGTCATGATGGCAGGCAATGTAGTCGCGCAGCTGCAACTCATTCCGCAGGAGAAGTTGGATAGCGTGCGTTCACCCAAGGTGCTCGCCTCGGTTCCGATCTATTTTGCGGAGGGCACAATGCTCAATATGGGTGGCATCGAGGAGAATGCCGGTGTGTGGACGAAGACGGTAACGTGGACCAATGTGGGTCCCGAGCCGATGGTTGTGACGCGCATCGCTTCGACGTGTGGCTGCCTGAAGGGAGAGTTTCTACCTCGCCCCGTGATGCCCGACTCGACGGCCACGATTCGCGTGCGCTACAACCCGAAAGGACACCCGGGTGCGGTCTACCAGCGACTGTTTGTCTACACGAACAGCTCGGCCGACCACCCCTCGGTTGTCTTGACCCTGTGTGGTGAGGTGTATGGCGCTCCCGAGGTTGTCGATGAGTATCCCGCATCGCTCGGTGCATTGCATCTGCGCAGTACCGAGGTGCGTTTTACGGCCGGTGATAAGCCGCAGGAGCAGGTGTTGCTCTGCGTAAATGGAGGTCGTGAGCCTTTGCGTCTTTCGACCGACACGCTGCTCACCTCGCCGGCATTGCGCATCGTCTGTCGTCCGCAGCGTTTGGCTCCGGGTGCCAAGGGCGAAATTGTGGTGCGATTCGACCCCTCGAAGGCCGTCTTTATCAATCCCACGATGCCGCTCTATATCGGAGGCTTGCGCTTGGCGCCGCGTCAGCGTGCCTTGACCGTACATGTTGGTACCAAACCCAAGAACGAATAAAAAAAATAGAAATATATGAAAAAGAACTGGTTTTATCTGATGATGATGCTCTTCGCCGTTGCCTTTGTAGGTTGCAACGACGATGATGAGACCTACGTGGAGCCGCAGCTCGATGTGACGATCCACAACCTCGCAGGTGAGTGGATGCTCAAGAGCTGGAGCAATGGTCAGGAGCTGACCGAGGGTACCTATCTCTACCTCAATTTGGTGCGTAACGATGCTACCTTCAAGCTCTACGACAACCTCAATAGCTTCCAGGCGGTGCTGACCACTGGTCGTTTTGCCCTCGCAACCGATCCCGAGTTGGGCGTTGTGATTCGTGGTGAGTACGACTACGGTGTGGGCGAGTGGAACCACCGCTATATCATCACGAGCCTGACGGCTTCGGAGATGGTGTGGGTGGCCAAGGACGATACATCGGACGTATCGGTCTATGTCCGCGCGGAGATTCCTGCCGAGGTGATTGCCGAGGCTGAGTAGTTTTTCGGATCGAGGGGAGTGATTCCCCTCCGAAGAGAAAAAGAGGTTGGGTAGTGATTACCCAACCTCTTTTGTTGTGTGTGATGGTGTGTTACCCGCGCCAGATTTCACCGCGCAGAATCGTGTGACGAATCAGGGGTGTGGAGTAGGCGTAGGTGAAGAACTCGGGCGACGAGAGGGGCTTGGTGAGGAAGAAGTTGGCCACTTTGCCCACCGTGATCGAGCCGAAATCGTGGCTCAGACCCATTGCGGCGGCACCGTTGAGTGTCGCGGCGTGGAGTGCCTCGGTCGGGGTCATGCGCATCTGCGTAGCGGCAAGTGCCATCACCATGCGCATATTACCCGAGGGGGACGATCCGGGGTTGTAATCCGAGGCGAGCGCTACGGCCAACCCTGCCGAAATCATCTTGCGTGCGGGCGGATAGCTCATGCCGAGGAAGAAGGCGGCACCGGGCAACATCGTGGGCATTGTCATCGCTTGTTGCAAGGCCTCGATTTCGGCTTCGCCCATGCGCTCGAGGTGATCTACCGACAGGGCTCCCTCCTCGACGCCCAGCTGCACACCACCCGAGATAGCCAGCTCGTTGGCGTGGATCTTGGCCTTCATCCCATACTCGGCACCGCGACGCATGATGCGGCGTGTCTGCTCGATTGTGAAGAAGCCCTGATCACAAAAGACATCGACAAAGTCGGCCAGATTCTCCTTGGCTACGGCGGGAATCATCTCCTCGCAGACCACGTCGACATACTCCTCTTGGCGACCGATGTAGTTGCGTGCTACGGCGTGTGCGCCGAGGAAGGTGGCGCGAATCTCGATCGGCTCGCTTTGGCGCAGACGACGAATCACACGCAACATCTTCAGCTCATCCTCGGTCGAGAGGCCATAGCCGCTCTTGATCTCGACCAGACCCGTGCCCATCCGCATAATTTCGTGCAGACGTTCGCGCGCCGCCTCGTAGAGCTCCTCTTCGGTGGCTTCGTGCAGGCGGTCGGCCGAATTAAGAATGCCGCCGCCACGGCGAGCAATCTCCTCGTAGCTCAGGCCGTGAATCTTATCAAGAAACTCCTGCTCGCGGCTGCCGGCATAGACCAGGTGGGTGTGTGAATCACAGAACGAGGGGAAGAGTGTTCCCCCCTCGGCATCCAGCACCTCGTCGAAGGGCTCCGTCTCGTCAAGTTCGCTCATCGACCCAAACGCTGCAATGCGCCCATCCTCGGCGATGAGGTAGCCCTCGTCGAGACGACCCAATCGATCCATCTCGGCTCCGGCGATGCGCTCACGAGCTGCGGTGTCGATGCCGACAATTGTGCCGATATTTTTTACAAGCAATCTCATCGGTTCTCGCGCAGGAATTGAATCGAACGGGCAATGTGGGGATACATCATCTCATCGTTCTCGATGAAGGGTACCACGCGGCGATAGGCGGCGTGCAGCTCCTCGTTGATGGGCGAGGAGTGGAGCGGACGACGGAACTCGAGTGCCTGGGAGGCATTCATCAGCTCGATGGCCAACACACGCTCCGTATTCAAAACCACGCGCGCGAGCTTGGTGGCGGCATTCGAGCCCATGCTCACGTGGTCCTCCTGACCCTGCGACGAGGGGATCGAATCGACCGAAGCGGGCATACAGAGTCCCTTGGTCTGGCTTACGATCGAGGCGGCGGTGTATTGCGGAATCATAAAGCCGCTGTTCAACCCCGGCTTAGCCACTAAGAAGCTCGGCAGCGAGCGCGAGCCCGAGATGAGCTTGTAGGTTCTGCGCTCCGAGATGTTACCCAGCTCGGCCACAGCAATTGCCAGGAAGTCCATAGCCAGGGCAATCGGTTGGCCGTGGAAGTTGCCGGCCGAGACGATGATATCCTCCTCGGGGAAGACCGTCGGGTTGTCGGTTACGGCGTTGATCTCCGTCTCGAGCACCGATGTTACGTAGTCAATCGTATCCTTCGAAGCACCGTGTACCTGCGGAATGCAGCGGAACGAGTAGGGGTCTTGTACGTGCTGCTTGGGGTGGGCGATCAGCTCGCTACCCTCCAACAGGCGGCGCATCGTGCGGGCGGTCGTGAGCTGTCCCTTGTGGCCACGAACGAGGTGTACCTCATCACCAAAGGGCTCGATGCGGCCATCGAAAGCGTCGAGCGAGAGGGCGGCAATGCGGTCGGCCCAGGCACTCAAATCTTGTGCCTTGAGGAGCGACCAAACACCGTAAGCACTCATGAACTGTGTGCCGTTGAGCAGTGCCAAACCCGCCTTCGACTGCAGCTCGATCGGCTCCCAGCCGAACTTCGCAAGAATCTCGCTTGTGGGGTAGATCTTTCCCTCGAACTCCACCTCGCCCAGGCCGAGCAACGGCAGCGAGAGGTGGGCCAGGGGTGCCAGGTCGCCCGAGGCTCCGAGCGAGCCCTGCTGATAGACGACGGGCAGGATGTTGTGGTTGTAGAAGTCGATCAGGCGCTCGATGGTCTTGAGCTGTACGCCCGAGTGGCCATATGAAAGCGACTGAATCTTGAGCAGCAACATCAGGCGCACGATCTCGTTGTCGACTCTCTCGCCCGTACCGCAGGCGTGCGACATGACGAGGTTCTTTTGCAGCTGAGCCAGCTGTGCGCGGTCGATCGAGATGTTGCAGAGTGAGCCGAAGCCGGTCGTTACACCGTAGATAGGCTCCTTTTGGTTCTCCATCTTGCGATCGAGGTACTCGCGGCAACGCACGATGCGCACCTTGGCATCCTCGCTCAGGTCGAGGTGCATCTTCTTGTCAATGATTTCGCGGACACGGTCAATCGAGAGGTGCTCCGCCGAGATATGATGAATTTCCATCGTTTTCCAAGTAGGTTTTGTGTTATTCAAGATATTGTTTGATCAGCTCCTCGTCGGCAAAGTTCGGGAGGGTGACCTTGAGGTTGGGCGTGCGCTCCATCTCGCGACGAATCGCCTCGACAGCACCCTCGTTGCGGGCCCACGAGCGACGCGCGATACCGTTGTTTACATCCCACAGCAGCATGCGTTCGATGCGGGTGTCGGCCTCCGTCGTACCGTCGATGACCATACCGAAGCCACCGTTGATCACCTCGCCCCAACCAACGCCGCCACCGTTGTGGATCGAAACCCACGTAGCACCGCGGAACGAGTCGCCGATGACATTCTGGATTGCCATGTCGGCCGTGCGGTTCGAGCCGTCGTAGATGTTCGAGGTCTCGCGGTAGGGTGAGTCGGTACCTGATACGTCGTGGTGGTCACGACCCAGCACGATGGGTGCCGAGATGCGACCCTCGCGAATTGCCTTGTTGAAGGCCAGCGCGATTTTGGTACGACCCTCCGAGTCGGCGTAGAGGATGCGGGCTTGCGAACCTACGACCAGACGGTTGGGACCCGCCTCGCGAATCCAACGGATGTTGTCCTCCAGCTGGCCGCAAATCGAGGCTGGAGCCGTCTGACGAATCTCCTCCAAAACGTCGCCTGCAATCTGATCCGAGAGGGCCAAATCCTCCGCCTTGCCCGAGGTGCAGACCCAACGGAAGGGGCCAAAGCCGTAGTCGAAGAACATCGGGCCCATGATATCCTGCACATAGGAGGGGTAGCGGAACTTACCGCCGCGTGCCACCACATCGGCGCCGGCACGCGAGGCCTCCAGGAGGAAGGCGTTGCCGTAGTCGAAGAAGTACATGCCACGCGCCGTGAGGCGGTTGATGGCGTCGACCTGGCGGCGCAACGAGGCCTGCACGCACTCGCGGAAGCGCTTCGGCTCCTCGGCCATCATCTTGTTCGAAGCCTCGTAGCTGTAACCAACGGGGTAGTAACCACCGGCCCATGGGTTGTGCAGCGAGGTTTGATCCGAGCCTAAATCGACCTGAATCTCCTCCTTGGCCAGTCGCTCCCACAGATCGACAATGTTGCCCACGTAGGCCATCGATACGATCTCCTTGGCAGCCACGGCCTCGCGGATGCGGGGGATGAGCTGATCCAAGTCGGTGTGCAACTCATCGACCCACCCCTGCTCGTAGCGTTTCTCGGCGGCCTTGGGGTTAATCTCAGCCACGACCGAAACGACCTGCGAGATGTTGCCGGCCTTGGGCTGTGCGCCCGACATGCCGCCCAGACCCGACGATACGAAGAGCATACCGCGCGGTGAGGTTTGACCCTCCTTGTAGCGCTTGCGTGCAGCGTTCATTACCGTGATGGTCGTTCCATGCACGATGCCCTGCGGGCCGATATACATATAGGAGCCGGCCGTCATCTGACCATACTGCGAAACACCCATGGCGTTCATGCGCTCCCAATCATCGGGCTTCGAGTAGTTGGGGATCACCATACCGTTCGTAACAACAACACGCGGCGCCTCCTTGTGCGAGGGGAAGAGTCCGAGCGGATGGCCCGAGTACATCACCAGGGTCTGCTCGTCGGTCATCTCCGAGAGGTACTGCATCGTCAGGCGGTACTGGGCCCAATTCTGGAAGACGGCACCGTTACCACCGTAGGTGATCAACTCGTAGGGGTGTTGTGCCACCGCCTTGTCGAGGTTGTTCTGGATCATCAGCATAATAGCTGCGGCCTGACGCGAACGGGCAGGATACTCCTCGATCGGGCGCGCCTTCATCTCGTAGTCGGGGCGGAGGCGATACATATAGATGCGTCCGTAGCGACGCAACTCCTCGGCAAACTCCTTGGCCAAGGTCTTGTGCTGACGCGCGGGGAAGTAGCGCAGGGCATTCTTCAGTGCCAGCACCTTCTCCTCCTCGCTTAGGATGGCCTTGCGCTTCGGAGCGTGGTTGATTGTCTTGTCGTAGGGTTTCGGGGCGGGTAACTGTTCGGGAATACCGCCGCGAATATCATCTTGAAACTCTTGCAGTGTCATACTATCCGATTTTTTGTTCAACAAGTGCGAGGATCTCCTCCTCGGCTTTCATCACCTCGCAGGCGATGCGGTCGGCCTCGGCAGTCAGCTCCTCGGCCTTCGTTTTATCCTTCAATCCGGCGGCATTGATGCGCACGTTGAGTCTTGCACCCAACACAGCGCTGCGAGCAGCCAAAGCACCCACACCGGCATCCGAAACCGAGTTCGGGTTGCCCTCCTCGGCCATGGCGCGCACGAGCGGCATCACCTTGGCTGCCGCCTGCATCGTGCGCAGGGGAACCTCCGTGGCGTAGAGTGTGGCGGCCTGCAGCGCCTCGCTGCGAGCGGCCTTCTCCTCGTCGGTCGTCTTGGGCATGGCAAAGACTGCCATGATGCGGTTGAAGGCCTCGGTGTCCTCATCTACGAGGTAGAGCAGCTCGGCCATCAAGGCTTGACCCTGCTCGGCGTAGTTCGAGAAGTGCTCCCACTTTTCGTCCCAACCAGCCTTGTGCGACGAGAGGTTGGCTACCATTGTACCCAGGGCTGCACCCAGGGCGCCCATGTAGGCCGAAATCGAGCCACCACCCGGGGCGGGTGACTCGCTGGCCGTCTCCTCGGCGAAGCCTTTGCACGTCAGGTCGATCAAGCGGTTCGAACACTTCTCTTCGATGAGGTATTCGATCACCTTCTCGCGCGGATTGAAGGGCTTCAGGTCGTCCAATCCCATCGACTTTATGGCCAGGCGGATGATCTCCTCCTCGGTGATGCCCACCGAGCGGTGCTGCTTCTTGAGGAAGTAACGACCCGCCTCCAGAAGAGCGCGTTTGGGAACAAGACCGACGATCTCGGTGCCCGTCACACGCACACCGCGAGCATCGGCCTTGCGGCACACCTCGTCGAAGGCGACGTGGAGCGGCGTGACAGCAATGTCGGTCAGGTTCATCGAAACCTGTGCAATGCCGTACTCGTCGATAAACCAGCCAATGCCCTTCGTGGCCTTGAGCGAGCCGGGCTTCATGACGGGGTTGCCCTCCTCGTCGCGGACGATTTTGCCCGTGATGGGGTTGCCCTCGCGTACGGGGCGCCCCTTCTCGCGTACATCGAACGCAATGGCGTTGGCGCGGCGTGTCGAGGTGGTATTGAGGTTGAAGTTTACGGCAATCAGGAAGTCGCGTGCACCCACAGCCGTAGCACCGGCGCGAGCAGCCATCTCGTCGTAGGCACCACCAAAATCGGGCGCCTTTTCGGGTGTCGAGAGCTTCTCGGGCAGCGCTTCATACTCGCCGGCACGGCAGACGGCCAGATTCTTGCGCTCGGGCTTGTAGGCGGCCGCCTCGTAGCAGTAGGTCGGAACGCCCAACTCGCGGTAAATGCGCTCGGCGAGCTTGCGTGCCAGAGCGGCACACTCCTCGAGCGTGATGCCTGCGATGGGGACCAGCGGCAAGACATCGGTGGCACCCATGCGGGGGTGCTCGCCCTTGTGGTGGCGCATATCGATTACCTCCGATGCGCGTTTAACCCCCTGGAAGGCGGCTTCCACAACCGCCTCAGGCTCACCTACAAAGGTGACTACTGTGCGGTTGGTTGCTTCGCCCGGATCAACATCGAGGAGTTTGACGGGGGCTGCCGCCTCGATGGCATTGGTAATCTCGCGGATCACCTCCTTGTTGCGTCCCTCGCTGAAGTTGGGGACACATTCGATAAGTTGTAAAGCCATATGATAGAGTTTTGTAATTCCAATACTTCAAATATAGCCGATATTTCCCGATTTTGCAACCCTGCGGCCTTGCTTTTCTTGCTATTTTAATGTAGTTTTGTAAAAATGAACTCTGTAGATTATGATTCCCGAATACCGAGAAATTGAGTCGCGCGAAGCGTGGGAGGAGCTGCTTGCGCTCGGCGGCACCTTGCGACACTATGCCTTTCAGGCCATTCGCTTCGATGATCGTGCTGCGGCTTGCCGCTTTACCGACTGCCTCTTTTTTGGGTGTAGAATCCCCGAATCGATGCGCGACGTGATGGAGGAGGATTGCTTTGTCTTCCCGGCGATTCCGCGCCCCTTCAAGGTCTTTCCGCCTGCACTCTACGATGCCGATTCGCTCTATTCGGGCTATGATCCGACCGACGAGCGTACCTTCGAGGATTGCTACGACACGCGTGTCTATCGCCACTATATCGAGTCGGGGAAGCAGGCGACGTGTGTGAGTGAGACCCTCTCGCGTACGCTGCACGACCATGCCATTAGTCGCTCCCTGCATGAGTTGCTGGCTGCCTACGACGAACGTCAGGTGGTTGCCATTATGGGTGGACACGCACTCTCACGTACCGATTATATGTTTCTTAAGGTTGCTCGTATCAGTAAACATCTGGCCGAGGCCGGCTGCTTGATGATGAGCGGAGGTGGCCCGGGTGCTATGGAGGCGACCCATCTTGGGGCTTGGTTCGCAGGGCGTAGCGATGAGGAGCTGATGATGGCCGTCGATGAACTCTCGGTCGCCCCCTCGTTCCGCGACGAAGGGTGGTTGGCATCGGCCTTCAAGGTGCGTCGTCGCTATCCGCGTCTGACGGAGGTGGAGAGTGTCGGCATCCCCACCTGGTTCTATGGCCACGAGCCGGCAACCCCCTTTGCGACTCATATTGCCAAATATTTCGACAACAGCATCCGCGAGGATGGCCTGTTGGCGTTGGCCAAGGGTGGTGTGATCTTCTCGCCCGGTAGCGCTGGTACGATGCAGGAGATCTTCCAGGATGCGGCCCAGAATCACTACAAAACCTTTGGCTTTGCTTCCCCGATGGTCTTTCTCGATAGCGAGTATTGGACGCGACAGATTCCTGCTTACCCCCTGCTCGATACGATGATGGAGCGCGGGCGGTATAAGAATTTGCAGCTTTCGCTGACCGACGATGAGTCGTTTGTGATCGATACCATTTTGAACTTCATTGCGCAAAAGTAGCGCGCGGTGGGGGGGGTGGATCGGTATTTTTAGATCTTTTCTTTTTTGCTTTTTTATTGGAATATTAGCCCTAATCTCGTTTAAAATACAATATTTGTTTGCATAAATAAATAATTGTATATAACTTTGGAATCGAAAAAAACAATATAATTGGTTATTGTATGGATTCCGATAGTTGTATGCACACTGCAATCGAATGTCATATTGGTCGAATGCATTGCGAAAAGGGTGAGCTCTACCTGTTCCACCCCTCCAATCCGCAATGCCCGTCGCATGAGAGCCTTTGGGCGGTACTTTTTGACTGGGACGAGGAGGGGCTTTTGCTCGAATCCAGTTCGGTCGATCTGCAAAATTTCAGCCGTTGGCATCTGTTGCCGACCGAGTATCGTTATGTGCGTTGTGCCACGCGGGACGAGTTGCGCGATTATGCCTATAACCTGTCGCGCTACGACCATTTGCACTGCTCGGAATAGCCATAAAAACGTTAAACGACCCAATTTTTCGGTCGTTTTTTTGTTGTGTTGTTGCGCGGATTCCCATAAATGATTAACTTTGTTTGGAGTCTATGTTTGCCGCTCGGTGGCGAGAGGCGATAAATATTCATCGAAAAAAAAGTATTGTATGGAATTACCGTTTGCTGAATCGTGGCGCATCAAGATGGTGGAGCCCATTCGTAAGAGTACGCGCCAGGAGCGCGAAGCGTGGCTCAAAGCGGCCAATTATAATGTATTTCAATTGCGTGCCGACCAGGTCTATATCGATTGCCTGACCGACTCGGGTACGGGTGCCATGAGCGACCGTCAATGGGCGGCGATGATGATGGGCGATGAGAGTTATGCAGGCTCGCTCTCCTTCTTTCATCTCAAGGAGACCATCACGCGCCTGACGGGGTTGGATTATGTGATCCCGACCCATCAGGGCCGTGCAGCCGAGAATGTGCTCTTCAGCCACCTGGTCAAGGCGGGCGATGTGGTGCCGGGCAACTCCCACTTCGATACGACCAAGGGTCACATCGAGAGCCGCAAGGCGATGGCCCTCGATTGCACAATCGACGAGGCGAAGAATACCCAGCTCGAGCACCCCTTCAAGGGCAATGTCGACCCCGCAAAGTTGGAAAAGGCCCTCGCCGAGCACCACGAGAAGGTCCCCTTTATCATCGTGACGATCACGAACAATACGGCCGGTGGTCAGCCCGTATCGATGGCCAACCTGAAAGCGGTGCGCGCGATTGCCGACAAGTATGGCAAGCGCGTGGTCTTCGATTCGGCCCGCTTTGCCGAGAATGCCTACTTTATCAAGACGCGCGAGGAGGGCTATGCTGAGAAGACGATCAAGGAGATCGTCAAGGAGATGTACGACCTGGCCGATGGTATGACCATGTCGGCCAAGAAGGACGGTATTGTCAATATGGGCGGCTTTATCGCTACGCGCCACGAGGATTGGTACGAGGGTGCCAAGCGTTTCTGCATCCCCTTCGAGGGTTACCTGACCTATGGCGGTATGAATGGCCGCGATATGGAGGCTCTGGCGGTGGGCTTGGACGAGAATACCGAGTTTGACAATCTCGAGACCCGCATCCGTCAGGTGCAGTACCTCGCGGCCCGTCTCGATGAGTTTGGAATCCCCTATCAGCGCCCCGCAGGTGGGCACGCCATCTTCGTAGATGCCTCGAAGGTTCTGACCCGGGTGCCCAAGGAGGAGTTCCCGGCGCAGACGCTCACCGTTGAGCTCTACCTCGAGGCGGGTGTGCGTGGTTGCGAGATTGGCTACATCCTGGCCGACCGCGATCCCATCACGCGCGAGAATCGCTTTGGTGGCCTCGATCTGTTGCGCCTCTGTGTTGCCCGTCGTGTCTACACGAACAACCACATGGATGTGATTGCCGTCGCCCTGAAGAATGTCTTTGATCGCCGCAATGAGATTAAGCGCGGTATGAAGATCGTATGGGAGACGGAACTGATGCGTCACTTTACGGTGAAGTTGGCGCGTGCCGACGAGTAAAAAAAAGATGCCTATGAAAGTCGCCGCAACCAAGCTCCGTACCTGGAGCCGTACGATTCACCGCGAGCTCTCCTTCTTCTTCTCGGGAATGGTGCTGATCTATGCCGTTTCGGGCCTCTATATGAACCACCGCGATACGATTAATCCCCACTACACGGTGACCCTCACCGAGCGCGTTGTGGAGGGGTTACCTTCGCAGGCCGACTTTACGCGCGCCGATGTGGATGCCTTGATGGCGGAGTTGGAGGTGGGCGAGCGCTATACGAAACACTACTTTCCGCGCGAGCATCAGCTGAAGGTCTTTCTGAAGGGTGGCTCGTCGCTTGTGGCCAATGTTGCGACGGGCGAGGTTGTGTATGAATCGCTCAAACGCCGCCCGCTTGTCAGTCCGATGACAACCCTGCACTACAATCCGGGCAAGTGGTGGACCTGGTTTGCCGATGCTTTTGCTGTGGCGCTCATTGTGATTACGCTAACGGGCATTTTAATGCTCAAGGGTAAGCGCGGTCTTTGGGGGCGTGGTGGTATTGAATTGGTGGCCGGCATCCTGCTTCCCGTTCTCTTGTTGCTGCTCTGCCAATAGGCGAACGAGTCGAAAAGAAGCACCCCTTCTCAAAATCGAGAAGGGGTGCTTCTTTTGTGGCGTTGCGACCTATTCGGCTTTGGGCGCGAAGATGAATTGCAACGGAATGTCGAAGCGGCGCTTCCACGAATTCTCGTCGTGGTGGTGGCCGGCAAAGACGCGACTCTGGTAGTTGTTGTCATTCCAGCCGTGGCTGTGGAAGAGCGAGTCGACCTTCTGCTGGTAGTGGGGGTAGAGCGAATCGAGCGTCTGATCGCCACAATCCATGTAGATCTTTACGCTGTTGGGGGTCGGCTGGTGCTCGGCGATGTAGTCGCGCAGCGCCTTTGACCATACGGGAGCCGCCTCGGCAATTTGGTCCAGCGAGGCAATCACCATCGGGGTGTGGGTCGAAAGACAAGCAGCTGCACCAAACACTTCGGGATATTCGCAGATGGCGTAGAGCGAAATCAGACCACCGGCACTCGAGCCTGCCGTGGCGGTATGGGCGGCATCCGGGTAGGTGGGGTAGTGGCTGTCGATAAAGGGCTTCAGCTCCTCGACCAAGAATTTCAGGTAGTCGTCCGAACGAAAATCTGCAGCTTGGGTGTTGTAGCGTTGAAGCTCTTCGCTCGGCAGGTAGTCGAAGACGCGACGCGGCATGTAGTCGAAGAGACGTGTCGAGTCGCAATTATCGATGCCTACCACGATGAAGGGGGCCGTGCGCTTGTCCGAAATTACAGCGTGGGCCAGCGAATCGATCTCCCAGCTTTGGTTGTTCCACGAGGTGGCACGGTCGAAGAGCATCTGTCCGTCGTGCATGTAGAGCACGCCGTAGCGCTCTTTGGGGTTGTAGTCCTCGGGAAGCCATACAAGCACATCACGGGGCGTGAAGTGGCTCGTTTCGAAGGCGGGGTAGTAGTCCAGGTGTCCATACTCGGCCTTTTGGGGTGCTTGGGGTTGCTCGGCGCATCCCACAATCAGGAGTGCGAGCAACAGGGGTAAAAAAGTTTTCATATGCATAACAGGTTTATATGATAAATCATCTTTATTAGATAAAGGTAGCAACTTTTTTGTTAAAAAGAGCGATATTTGTGAAAGGATTTGCCCTTTTGCGTGTCTAAAGAGGTAGAAACCTACTAAAAACAAAAACGGATGGAACACATCGAAGAGCAATTTACGGAGCTGGTGAGAAAGCATCGGCAGACGATCTACTCGGTCTGCTACTTTTTCTCCAAAGACCGCGAGGAGGTCAATGACCTTTTTCAGGAGGTCTTGATCAATCTCTGGAAGGGGTTTGCCTCCTTTCGGGGCGAGAGTGAACTCAAAACCTGGATTTGGCGCGTGAGCCTGAATACCTGCAGCAACCAGGAGCGAAAGAAGCGCAGTCGTGTAGAGACGGTACGCCTTTCGATCGACATCGACCTCTACAACGATGACGATATCCACAGCAAGCAGATTCAGCGTCTTTACGAGCGTATCAACCGACTCGACCGCTTCGATAGAGCCATTATTCTCCTTTGGCTGGAGAATATGAGCTATCAGGAGATAGCCGACGTGGTCGGAATCTCGCTCGCGGGTGTTACTACTCGTTTGTTCCGCATCAAGGAACAACTCAAATCAATGTCGGACACGCAAAACAAGTAGCCATGAAGGAGCAAAAGATCGATTTGGCCGAGTTGCAGGAGTTGAAGGAGCAATTTGGCTTGTTGAATAAAAAATTGGAGAAGCAGCAAATCGTCACCGATGAGCTGATCAAGGAGTCGATGAGCAAGCAGCTCTCGCACGTCGAGCGGTGGTACCAAAACCGCATCCGCACGGCAACAATCGCCGCACCCATTGTCGGTATCTATTTCATCCTGCACTACTATCCGCTCGGGATAGCTTATTGGTCGCTTGGTGTGATTGTGATTTTGGCGGGCTTGCTGGAGTATTTTCTCCACAAGCGGAGCTATCGCGCCCTCGACCCGAAGGGCCTCCCCTCGATGTCGATGACCGAGGCTACGGAGCGCGTCCTGCGCCACAAGCAGATGGTAACGACCACCAACCGAATTATGGCTCTGCCGCTTATCGCCATCATTGTATGGGTGATTCTCATCGCCGGTGATTTTACGTTGAGATGGAAAGTTATAGCCATCACCTGCTTTGCAATGGGTGTCTCGCTCTTGTGGGGCTACGCCTTGCAACGCAAGAATCGTAAGCATCTCGAGGAGGTGCTGAGACAGATCAAATCCCTACGTGAGTAGTGTGCCCGATCGGAAGAAAAAAGGAGTCAAGCGATTGACTCCTTTTTTTTGTGGGTTGCGATCTTAAAAGTTTGTTGCTACAAGGGGAAGAGCAGCAAGGTTGCAAAGAGGTTGGCGAAGAGGATGATGAAATTCATCGGCAGGCCAATTCGTGCAAAGTCCGAAAAACGGTAACCTCCCGGGCCGTAGACAAGCATGTGGGTCGGCGAGCCGATGGGAGTGGCAAAGCTCGACGATACGGCAACCATCAGCGCGATGCAGAAGGTGAGCGGATTTGCATCCAGATTGACCGCTGTCTGAAAGGCAATCGGGTAGAAAATAGCGGCGGTGGCGGTGTTACTCGTAACCTCGGTGATAAAGGTGCTCACCAGGCAGATGCCAAACAGGGCTAAGTAGGGGTTGCCGTCGCATACGGTGAGAATTCCCTGCGATATCCACTCGGCGATGCCCGTCTCCTGGATGGCTGTTCCGAGGCTGATGCTTCCGGCGAAGATCATCAGCAGGCTCCAATCGATGCTCTCGCGGGCCTGCTTGATCGTGCAGAAGCGACACCCGATCATGGCAAAGGCGGCAAGAAAGGCGGCCTGCAACAGCGAGAGGTAACCCAGCGAGGAGACCACCACCATTGCAATCAGAATCAGCGAGGAGTAGAATGTCCTGATGTCGGGCTTGCGGAAGGAGTCATTCTCGATTTCGTGCAGATCGCTGCTCGAGATTTTGGTGGGTTTGAATTTCGGCGAGCACTCCAACAAGAGGGTATCGCCGGCTTTCAGCTCCACTTCGCGCGGACTCCCTTTGACCACCTCGCCTTGGCGGGCAATAGCCACAAGGACCACCTGGTTGTCATCCTCAAAGGTGCTGTCGCACAGGCGTTTTCCGAGCAGTGAGCTCTTGAAGCCTACGCTTATCATGCGCAATTTGCGGTTTTTCGCTACGTCGTCCAGCGAGTAGATGTGGTGCGTGGCATTCACCAGGCCGTGTGCCTCGCGCAGGGTCAGGATTCGCTCAATGTCGCCCGAGAAGATCAGGCGGTCACCGCCGAAAATAAACTCCTCGTCGTCGACCGGGGTGATCACCTCTCTGTCGTGGCGGATGATCTCGACCAGATGGCCTCCATCTACCTTGTTCAGGCCGGCCTCCGCGATGCTCTTGCCGACCAAATCCGACATGGTGGGAACCATGAGTTCGACGGTATAATCGGTGGTCTCCTGCAGGGCATCTTCGGGCGATACACGCACCGGAATCAATCGACTCAAGGCAAGAACCGAGAGTACACCCACGGTCAGGCAGAAGAGGCCGACAAGGGTAGGGGCGAAGAGCCCCATGGTGATGCCTGTTTCATCGGCATAGAAAGCCGAGATGAGCATGTTTGGGGCAGTGCCGATC
>JAUMXM010000013.1:0-31113 GCA_030529085.1 Rikenellaceae bacterium
CGTCGGCGTCGGCGTGGATGGCCGTCACGGCGCCATGGTCCGAGAGGTAGGGCAGCCCCTCGATGGTGGCCATATCCCACTGTTCGAAGGGTGAGGGGGTAGCATCAATAAGCAGCGCACCGCGCATAAAACAGCCGCACCAAAGATTCCCCTCGCGGTCCTCGAAGAGGTTTGTGAAATTGACCTTCTCGCTGTTGATCAGGGCCGTTTGGTCGTAGGCGTAGCGCTCCAGACGATGCTCGTCGGTGTTCAAGCGCCACAAACCGTGGCGGAAGGTGGCAATCAAAAAGTCGCCATTCGAGCGCTGGAGCAGGTCATAGACATCGAGGTAGACATCGTGGGGCTGCTCGACACGGATAAAGCGGCGATGCACCTCGTCGAAGAGCCAAATCAAGCCATATCCGACGGTGACCAATACGCCATTCTCGGTTTCGGTGATATACTCGGCCGTGTTGTTGTTGCGGCTCTTGTGTGGGAGCGAGTAGTGGGTGGCGTGTTCTAATTTCGAGTCGATGGTGATGATGCCGTTTTCGCTCGTCGTGAGCCAAATACGGTGCTTGGCATCCTCGAAGAAGTGGTTGATACGGTCGGTCCCGCAAAGCTCGGTCAGATGGGCATGGGGACGGGCCACCATCGCCTCGCAATCGAGTGTGAAGATACCCAGGTGGGAGATCAGGAGCCAAATCTCGCCCGATGCGAGTTGGATGATTTCCGATACGTTGGGCGTATAGGTAGTCCCCTCGAAGCGCACCCGATGAAAGGTGTCGGTACGCTCGTCGTAGCGCTGGATGCCGTTCAGGCAACCCACCCAGAGTTGTCCCTCGCTATCGCAGTAGAGCGAGCGAATCGTGTTGCTCATCAGCGAGAGTGAGTCGTGCTCGTCGTGGAGGTATTGCGCGACGCGCTCCCCGTCGAGTCTGTTCAGACCATACTCGGTTCCTACCCATATATAACCGCGCTTATCCTGCGTGATGGCTGTTGTGAGGGTCGAGGTCAATTCGCCCGATCCGAAGAGACGACTGCGCGCCTCGGTCGTTGCACTATGCAGCGTGAGCAGCACGAGGAGTGCTGCTTGTAGAAAATGTTTCATTTTTTTGGTGTAGTGGATAGTTAGGTAGCGCTAAAGTACAAAAAATCCCGGTAAATGCAACGCTTATAAAACTCTTTGTGGTGGCAAAATCGTGGTGTGAAACAATAATGAATATAAATGAAACATTATCGAATCGTGTAGTGCCGAAAAATAAAGTATGTGAATCATAGATACCAATCGCTTCGAGCGTGATGCTGTAATTTTGTATTGCAGACAAGTGGGGATGTTGTCTGCCGTTGGATACCAACCCGAAACAGATGCAAAAAACCTAACAAACAACCTAACCTAATTTTATTAACCACTAAAAACAGATGTTTATGAAACACTTAAACCTCAAACGGTCTTTAGGACTGTGGATGCTGTGCTGCCTGCTCCCGTTGGCAGCGATGGCACAGGAGTTTGCCGTGAAGGGTACAGTGACGGACCAGAGCGGTCAGCCTATCGTCGGCGCCAGCGTCGTCGTGAAGTCAACCGTAAAGGGTACGACCACTGATCTGGATGGTAGCTATCAGCTTATGGCTACGTCGAAAGATGTGTTGGTCTTCTCGTTCTTGGGTTACATCGATCAAGAGGTAACCGTGAATGGGAAGACGCAAATCAATGTAACGCTGGCCGAGGATGCCCAAACCGTTGACGAAGTTGTCGTGATCGGTTACGGTACGGCCCGCCGTTCGGATGTGACGGGTTCGATTGCCACGGTGGGTGGCGAGGATCTGCGCAAGGTGCCCGCAACGGATATTACGCAGGCTCTGCAGGGCCGCATCGCCGGTGTCGATATGACCTCGACCTCGTCGAAGCCCGGTGCAAGCATGCAGATTCGTATTCGTGGCGAGCGCTCGCTCTCGGCCTCGAACGACCCGCTGATCGTTCTGGACGGTATTCCGTTCATGGGCTCGATCTCCGATATCAACCCCAGCGACATCAAGTCGATGGATATCCTGAAGGATGCCGCTTCGACGGCCATCTACGGTTCGCGTGGTGCCAACGGTGTGATCATGATCACCACCTTTAAGGGTACGCGCAACCAGCCCGCGCGCGTGACCTACTCGGGTTACGTGGGTATCAAGGATGCCATTCCGTATGATATGATGCAGGGCGAGGAGTATGTCAAGATGCGTGAGTATGCCGGTATGTACACCAACTCGATCGACGAGTCGAACGATGTGAATACCGATTGGCAGGATATGCTCTACCGCACGGGTATCGTTACCAACCACAGCCTCAACGTTTCGGCCGGTACGGATCATGGCAGCTACAGCTTCGGTGCAGGTTACTACCTCGACCAGGCCGTTCTTCCGACGCAGGACTACTCGCGTTATTCGCTCAACGGCTCGATCGACCAGCAGCTGGGTAAGTACATCCGCGTTGGTATTACGACCAACACGAGCTACAGCCAGAACCACGGTAATCAGGTGAATCTCTACAGCGCCCTCTCGAAGTCGCCGCTGATTGATCCCTACAACGAGGATGGCACGATGAAGGAGCGCGTGAATATGCCGCTCGACACCGATCAGTATATCATCACGAAGGATGTCTTGGAGAAGTACGAGGATCTGTGGCTCAACGAGTCGCAGTCGCTGGCCACCTACAACACGGCCTATGCCGAGGTGCAGATCCCGGGTGTTGAGGGCCTTTCGTACCGCGTAAACCTCGGTTTGAACTACCGCAGCAAGAAGCAGGGTACCTTTACGGGCATGGGTATCAACGATACGAACCCGAAGAACCCCAACTCGGCATCGCTGCAGCACGACGAAACGACGAACTGGGTTGTCGAGAACATCGTGACCTTCGATCGCACCTTTGCCGACAAGCACCGCGTCAATGTGGTGGGTATGTACTCGGCTGAGGAGACCAAATTCACGAAGTCGCACGTGGCCGGTAAGGAGATTCCTGCCGAATACTTCCAGTATTATAATATAGGTCAGGCTGCCGGTGAGATTACGGTCGATCCGAGCAAATGGGACTACCAGAAGAGTGGCCTGATGTCGTGGATGGCTCGTGCAATGTATAGCTACGACAACCGCTACATGCTTTCGGTGGCTGTCCGTTCGGATGGCTCGTCGCGTCTGGCCAAGGGCAACCAGTGGCACACCTATCCCGCCGTTTCGGCCGGTTGGAATGTCCACAACGAGCAGTTTATGAAGAACACCTCGTGGCTCGATATGTTGAAGGTGCGTGTAGGTTATGGTGAGACCTCGAACCAGGCCATCGCTCCCTACAAGACGCTGGGTCTGCTCTCGACGCGTCCCTACAACTTCGGCTCGGACTACGCTACGGGTTACTACGTATCGCAACTCCCGAACAACGAGCTGGGTTGGGAGTACACCGAGACCTGGAACTTCGGTGTTGACTTCTCGCTGTGGGGTGGTCGCCTGACCGGTACGATGGAGTACTACATGCAGGATACGAAGGATATTCTGCTCGGCGTAGGTCTTCCCGCAACTTCGGGTGTAAGCAGCTATACGGCCAACATCGGTGCTACGCAGAACCGAGGCTTCGAGCTGACCTTGAACGGCACGATTCTCAAGAAGGGCGACTGGACTTGGGATGCCGGTGTGAACCTCTACATGAACCGCAACGAACTTGTTGAGCTGGCCTCGGGTCAGGAGCGCGATGAGTCGAACTGCTGGTTTGTAGGTCATCCGATTCGTTCGATCTTCGACTACGAGCGCATCGGTCTGTGGCAGGAGGGTGATCCCTACCTCGATATCCTGGAGCCGGGTGGTAACGTGGGTATGATTAAGGTGAAGTACACGGGTGATTACAACGCCGACGGTACGCCGACTCGCGCCATTGGTGCTGCCGACCGCCAGATTATCGACGTAGAACCCGACTTTATGGGTGGTTTCAATACGCGCGTAGCGTGGAAGGGTCTCGACCTGACCGTGATCGGTTCGTTCCAGGCCGGTGGTACCCTCATCTCGTCGCTCCACTCGTCGAACTCCTACCTGAATATGCTTACCGGTCGTCGCGGCCAGATCGACGTTGATTACTGGACGCCCGAGAATACCGGTGCCCGCTATCCGAAGCCGGGTGGCATCACCAGCAACGATAACCCGAAGTATGGCTCGACGCTGGGCTACTTCGATGCATCGTATGTCAAGATCCGCACCATCACGCTCGGTTACACGATGGATCACTTGAGCGGTCTGAAAAAGATCGGTATCGAGGGCCTACGCGTCTATGTGACGGTTCAGAACCCCTTCGTCATCTACTCGCCCTTCCACCGCGAATCGGGTCTGGATCCCGAGACCAACACGATGGGTGACGATGGCTCGACGTCGGCTGTGAAATACAGCGGCGGTATGGGTCGTATGCCGGTTGTGGGCTACAACACCCCCAACACGCGCAACTACCTGCTCGGTGTTAATTTAACCTTCTAACCAACGAAAAGGACAATTATGAAAAAGATAACGAAATTTTTAGCCCTTGCGGCGTTGCTGTTGTCCACCTCGTGTTCGGACATTCTGGATGAGCAGCCGCGCAGCTTCTATACCCCCGAGTTCTTCTCTACCGAGGAGGGTATTCAGGGTGGTTTGACGTCGCTCTACGCCCACCTGCGCTACATCTATGGCCAGGGCTACTACTATAATATTATGACGACGGGTACCGACGAGGCAACCTATGCCCAGTCGGCTGACTCCAACTTCAAGGATGCCGACCTCTCGGGTGTGGGCAACCTGACCGCTTCGACCTCGCGCTCCGATGTGCTGTGGGGTACTGCCTTCTCGAACATCAACACCTGTAGCGGTATTATTGAGAATGCGACCAAGGCAGGTATGAGTGCTTCGCTGATTGCCGAGGCGCGTTTCTTCCGTGCCTTCGACTACTTTAAACTGGTGCAGACCTTCGGTGGTGTGCCGCTGGATATGGGTGCAGGTGAGTTGAAGTTCAACACCACGCCGGCTCGTACCTCGGTGCGTAATACGGTCCCCGAGGTCTATACGAAGGCTATCTTCCCCGACCTGATTCTCGCTGTGCAGGATCTGCCCGAGACGGGTCGTGTGACGGGTGGTGTGACCAAGACGCTGGCTCGCCTCTACCTCTCGAAGGCCTATCTGACCTACGCTTGGTGGCTGGAGAATCCGAAGAACAAGCCGACCTATCCCGAGGCCGGTCGTCAGGACCCCGATGGCAAGACGGCTGCCCAGTATTTCCAGATGGCTTACGACATCGCTGTCGAGGCTATCGAGAATCCCGGCCCCTTCGGCCTGGCTCCTACCTACTACGATGCACACGTGGCTACGAACGATCGCAACAACGAGATTCTGCTCTATGCCGACCATACGCAGGATAGCGAGTTCTACAACGCCTCGAGCCTCTCGTGGAGTAACGGTAACGCGCCGGAGAACTTCTCCTATTGGATGATCAACTGGAACTACCAGACCCTCAAGATTAAGGATGCCAACGGTGCTACTTTCGAGCCGATTGGTCGTGATGCACTCCAGGGCTACGGTCGTCCGTGGACCCGTATGGCTCCGACCCACGAGGCGTTGGCTACCTTTACCGACAAGTCGATGGACTCGCGCTTCAACGTCACCTTCACGACGGCCTATCGCGCCAACTGGGATCGTGCCGGTAAGCCCGATGCTGTGGCTTATGCTGCCAACGGTATTGCTGTGCAGTCTGGTGATGTGATCCTGACCTTCCTTGGCGAGGAGTACGATGGCGAGGTTGCCTATCCGTCGGATGCCGGTGTGAGCAATGTGGGTGCAGGTGTGATTGCAGGTCGTGCCGACTTCGTAATCGAGCCGCACGCTGTGAGCCGCGTATGTTATCCCGGTCCGTGGAAGATCTCGGGCCACCGTACCGATACGGGTACCGGTCTGGGTTCGCCCAATGGTGCAAGTACGCGTCCTTACACGATCAATAAATTCTCGGAGCTCTACTTCGTGGCTGCTGAGGCTGCCGTGAAGGGTGCTACGGCCAAGAGTGGCAAGTCGGCTCGTGAGCTGCTGAACGTAATCCGTGCTCGTGCCGGTAAGTGGAGCTTCGATGTGGCTGCCAACCAGAGCGTCGAGCTGGACTACAGCGACGAGCTGGTTGCTGCTACGCCCCAGACGATTACGATCGATTACATCCTGGACGAGCGCATGCGCGAGTTCTACGGTGAGGGTGCACGTTGGTTCGAGCTGGTGCGCACGCAGACCTGGCAGGAGCGTGCCGGATCCTATACGATTTGTGGCTCGGCTTGGAACGACAAGACGCCGGTGACCTACAATCGTTCGATCGAGGATTATCACTACCTCCGCCCGATCCCGCAGGGTCAGCTGGATGGTATGGAGATGACCGAGGAGGAGAAGGCAGCCTACCAGAATCCTTCTTATCAATAGTGGTTGTTAGTTGGACTCATCCCCCTGCCTTGTGCAGGGGGTGAGTTTGCGCCTGCGGAGATTCGTTGCATCTATATTAGTGGAGGGGAGGCGGCCGAGCCGCAACTACCTGATCAATTGCAATCCGCGGGGGCGGCTCGGCCACCTCATATCTGAAATAAAAAGTTCTTGTGAATCGAAAGAGGCTGCTCATGCAAAATATGTTTGGACGGCCTCTTTTTTTCGGAAATTTAGCTCCGAACCTAACATTACGACAACCTATGAAACAGAAATTGTTTACACTCTTAGCTCTGCTTTCGGCTCTTTTTACAGGTCCTGAAATCATGGCAATCGATCATCCCGGAGCTGTACTCCCGATGGTGAACGAGGAGCGCTTTACGCTTGTCGAAGGGGCTGTCGCCAATCCTATTTTGGTCTTCGAGGGGGAAGATAAGGCCATACTGCGCGCCGTGGAGAATCTTCGACTCGACTTCGAGCGCGTGACGGGCCACAAACCCGCATGTGCCACATCGGCCGAGGAGGCCGGTAAGCGTGCCGTGATTGTCGGCTCGCTCTCCTCACCCTTTATCGCTCCGTTGGTGACATCGGGCAAGATTGATGGCTCAAAGCTTGTCGGTTGCCTCGAAAAATACCTGATCAAGAGCGTCAAAAACCCCTTCGAGGGGATCGACGAGGCGTTGGTGATTGTCGGTAGCGACCGCCGCGGCGTGGTCTACGGCATCTACGAACTCTCGGAGCAGATCGGCGTCTCGCCCTGGTACGATTGGGCCGATGTGCCCGTCGTGAAGCAGCGCGAGCTCTCGATTGCGCGCGGCGAATATACCGCAGGCGAGCCCAAGGTGCGCTATCGCGGTATCTTTCTCAACGACGAAGCTCCCTGCCTGACGGGCTGGGTCAAACATACCTATGGCACCAATTACGGCGACCACCGCTTCTATGAGCGTGTCTTCGAGCTTATCCTGCGTCTGCGAGGCAACTTCCTCTGGCCGGCAATGTGGGGCTGGGCCTTCTATGCCGACGATGCCGAGAATAGCCGCCTGGCCGACGAGATGGGTATCATCATGGGTACCTCGCACCACGAGCCGATGGCCCGCAACCACCAGGAGTGGGTGCGTAGGCGTAACGAGTATGGAGCCTGGAACTACCGCACGAATCGCAAGGTGATCGATCAATTCTTCCGCGAGGGTGTCGAGCGCGCCTACAAGACCGAAGATCTGATCACGATCGGTATGCGCGGCGATGGTGACGAGGCGATGAGCGAGGAGGCCGATATCGCCCTCTTGGAGGAGATTATTGCCAATCAGCGCCGCATCATCCGTCAGGTGACGCGCCGTCCTGCCGACCAAACACCGCAGGTGTGGGCCCTCTACAAGGAGGTGCAGGAGTACTACGACCAGGGACTGCGTGTCCCCGACGATGTGACGATTTTGCTCTCGGACGATAATTGGGGCAACGTGCGCCGTCTGCCCAATGCCAAGGAGCGTCAGCGCAAGGGTGGATGGGGTATGTACTACCACGTCGATTATGTGGGGGCACCCCGCAACACGAAGTGGCTCAACGTAACCCCGATTCAAAACCTCTGGGAGCAGATGCAGCTCACCTATGCCTATGGGGTTGATCGACTCTGGGTGCTCAACGTGGGCGACCTGAAGCCGATGGAGTATCCGATCACCTTGTTCCTCGATATGGCGTGGAATCCCGAACGCTTTACGGTCGAGAATCTCATGGAGCATCCCGAGGCCTTCTGTGCCGAGTTTGTGGGCGAGAAGGAGGCTAAAGAGGCGGCACGCATCCTGAATCGCTACAGCAAATATGCAGGGCGCATCACCGCCGAGATGCTCGATCGCACCACCTACAACCTCGCCTCTGGCGAGTGGAAGCAGGTCACCGACGAGTTTGTGAAATTGGAGGCCGAGGCCTTGCGCCAATACCTGCGCCTCGAGGCCGAGCAGCGCGATGCCTACTTCCAACTTATCCTCTTCCCTGTGCAGGCGATGGCCAACCTCTATGAGATGTACTACGCCCAGGCGATGAACCACGAACTCTATGCCCGTGGCGATGCAGATGCCAACCGTTGGGCCGATCGTGCCGAGGCCTGCTTCAAGCGGGATCGGGAGCTGTGCGACAGCTACAACAACGACCTTGCGGGGGGTAAGTGGAAGAATATGATGATCCAGAAACATATCGGCTACACGATCTGGAACGATAGCTTCCCCGCCGATACCTTGCCCGAGCTCTTCCGCCTGGCCGATAAGGCTCCGCTCGAGGGGGGCTTTGTATTCGATCCTTCGGAGGACTATACGGCCATCGAGGCGGCTCATATCTACGCCAAAACAGCTCCCGAGGGGACAACGTGGACCGAAATCGAGGATATGGGACGCACGCGCAGCGGTGTGGCACTGATGCCCTACACGGCGCCGGTCGAGGGGGCGAGCCTGACCTATCGCGTGGCGGTGCCTGCCGATGTGAAGCGTGTGAAGCTCTATGTGGCTACGAAATCGACCCTCGCTTTCCATGATGCCGCCGGACACAGCTACCGTGTCGGTTTCGAGGGTGGTGCGGCTGTTGAGCGTTGCTTCAACGACGATCTGAACGAGCGCCCCGAGAATATCTATGACATCTTCTATCCGACCGTGGCGCGCCGCGTCGTGGTCGAGGAGATTGAGTTGGAGGTGCCTCAATCGGGTGGTGTTTGCGATCTGCGCATCGAGCCGCTCGATCCGGGTATTGTCTTCGAGAAGTTGGTTCTTGATTGGGGCGGCTATGAGCCGATGTACCTGCTTGGTACGGAGAGCCCGTGCCGACGTGTCGAGTAAGCCTTACCGGAAAACAAACGAGGCCCATCCGTCTTATTCGGGTGGGCCTCGCTTTTGTGTTGAGGTTCTCTATTGGGGGAGGTTGGCGCTCTTTTCGATGAAGTAGCGCGGGCGACGTTTGACCTCCTTGTAGATCTTGCCGATATATTCGCCGATGATGCCGATTGCTGTAAGAATGGCGCCACCGATGAGCCACATCGAGATCAGGAGCGAGGTCCAGCCCGGAATGGTTTGGTTGGCAATAAAGGCGTAGAGTGCGTAGCAGATGGCCACAACGGCTATCAGCAGGATGAATATGCCGAAGAGGGTGATGAGTCGCAACGGCTTGACCGAGAAGGAGGTGATGCCGTCGATGGCGAAGTTGAGCATCTTCGAAAGGGGGTACTTCGATTCGCCGGCAAAGCGCTCCTTACGGTCGTAGTAGACCGATGTCGAGCGGTATCCCAAGCTGCAGACAAGGCCGCGTAGGAAGAGGTTGCGCTCGGGGTGGGCAACCAGGGATTGAAGCGTGCGGCGGCTCATGAGGCGGAAGTCGGCATGGTTGTAGACCACCTCGCCACCCAGCGAGCTCATCAGCTTGTAGAAGAGCTGCGCGGTGTGCTTCTTGAAGGCGGTATCGGTCTTGCGCTCCTTGCGAACGCCGTAGACAATCTCGTAGCCGGCTCGGTATTGGATGACCATCTCGCGAATCGCCTCAATGTCGTCCTGAAGGTCGGCATCGATCGATACGATGGCTTCGTAGGGGCTTGTGGCAGCCCACTCCAATCCGGCCCAGAGCGCCTGCTGGTGGCCTACGTTGTGGGCCAGTTTCAAACCGCTGATTGCAGGGTTGAGCTGCGAGAGCTCCTCGATCAGGGACCAGGTGGCATCCTTGCTGCCATCGTCGACCAGGAGCAGCTGGTGTTTGCCGATCAGCCCCGATTGCTGCATCGAGCCGAGCAGGGCGGTCAGCTGTGCCGTGGTTTCGCGTAAAACCTCCTGCTCGTTGTAGCAAGGGATTACCAGAAGAAGCGATGTGGTACTCATCTCTTATTTAGTTTTATGTTTGAATACATAGCGGACCAACAAAAAGTTGGCAGGTATGGCCACCGCATAGACCGGCAGCGGAGCCCAGGCCGGAGGCACTCCCAGCCCCAGGAAGAGGTTTAAGAGTAGCATGTGTAGCAGGTAGTTGACTCCATGTGCACCGCCCATGCCGACAAGGCGTTTCCAGGTGGCCGTCTCGCGGAACGTGAAGTGCGAGGTGAGGTAGAAGTTGACCACAAAGCCGATCAAGTAACCGATCGTGTAGGCAACGTTGACATTGAGCAGGAGCTGCAAGACGTAGTACACGGCATAGTGCAGCACCGTGCAGAGTCCGCCTACCAATCCGAAGCGGATAAATTCACCGGCTATTTTTCGTTTATCCATCTATCGTCGCTCCTTTTCGGGGATGTAATCCAACGTAAGTTTGTTGCGCACCATCCATTCGGTGCTCTGCAGCATGGCAAAGCAGTAACTCTTCAAGGCTTCGAAGTCGGCGTCGAACTCCGTGAGGCGAATCTTCTCGGCCGAGGTGTCGTAGCAGAACTCCTGCCCCGTTTCGGGCGAATAGATGTAGAGGTGGGCTTCATCGCGGGCGGCAATAAGGTTGTCGGCCGTGTAGAAGGTGCAGGGACGCTCTTCGTTGAGCAGGTTTACACCGAAGTTGTTTTGGGTGTAAGAGATGCCCAGTAGGTGGAGCAGGGTGGGGGCGATGTCGATCTGACCGCCAAACGAGGTGTGGTGCATCGGTGTGATACCTTCGCCGTGGATGATGAGCGGAATGTGGTTGTAGGATTGGGGCATCTCACATTCGGGGGTGCCCACCAGCTTGCCATGGTCGCCCAGGAAGAGGAAGATCGTATCTTCGAACCAGGGCTCTTTGGCAGCCTTGGCCATGAATTGGGCAATCGACCAGTCGGCAAATTCAACAATCTGATCCTCGATGCGTTCGCTTCGCGGCTTGAAGTAGGGCGGAATGACGTAGGGCGGATGGTTGCTGATCGAGAGCAGCACGGCAAAGAAGGGGTTGCCGCTCGCCGCGCGATCGCTCAGAATCGGGAGTGCATACTCGTAGAGGTAGTCGTCGGCCACTCCGAAGTGGTTGGCAATCTTCTCTTTCGGGTAGTCCTCCTCGGCGTAAATCTCATCGAAGCCATTCGTGCGGAAGAAGGCGTTCATGTTGTCGTACTGCGACTCGTGGGTCATGAAGAAGAGGTTGCGATACCCTTCGCGCTGCAACGTGGTGGGCAGACCGCTGTACTGCGGCACGACACTCCCCTTCATGGCGTTGCGCTTCATGATCGTGGGGAAGGAGTAGAGGGTCGAGAAGAGCCCGTGGTTGGTGTGAATGCCGGCCGAATAGATGCGGTCGAAGGTGAGCGAATGGTGGTAGATGCTGTCCAGATAGGGGGTGAGAGCCTTCTCCTGGCCATAGGCCTGCAGCAGGTGGGCCGACATCGACTCCATGAAGATCACCACGACATGCTTGCGATTGGGCGCTGTTGAGGCCTCTACCTCGCGGGCGAGGGGTGATATACCTTCGATACCTTTGCGGCCGAGGAGCGTTTGGGCGTGGGCCAGGGCTTGCTCCTCGTCGAGCAGCTCGAGCTGTTTGTTCTCCTTGCGGCGGTCGTCCAGGGCGCTGGTAAGCAGGTTAAAGACGGGGTTCACGCCAATCTGATTCAGGAAGGGATCCTCGCAGAAGTAGGCCTGGCTGATCTTGATCGGGTTGTAGCCCATGCGGCCACGGATGCCGAGCATGCAGAGCCCTGCAAGGAGTGCGCCGACGACAAGGATGATAGCGCGACGCAGCCAGCTGATCGCGGCATGAGCCGTGAGGCTCTTTTGCCAGAAGCGCTTTGCGAGGTAGAAGGCGAGCGCTCCCCAACCCAGGATGGCCAATGAGCCAAGCAGGATCGGTAGGTGGTAGGAGGACTCGCCGAAGATCATGCCTGCCGTCGTTCCGACATAGCTGAACCAGTTAAAAATCGAGGAGTTTATGATCTTGAAAAAGTACTCGAAGTAGGGGATGTTGGCGGCCGTAAAGGTGAAGGCAACGGCGTAGAAGAGGGTGTACCAGGCTGCTGTTGTGCGGTAGAGCCAACGGGGCGTGTAGTTACAGAGTCCGGCAATCCACATTACCACCAGCGGCAGTGCGAGGATGTAGCAGGCGATCACATTGTCGAACCATAGCCCCTTGACAAAGGCCGTTGCGATGAGCGATATGGAGTTCGATTCGGCGGGGATTTCGTAGCTGGTGAGCAGGAAGAGGGCCACTCGGAAAAGTGTGAAAATCACCAAGGCGGCCACGTGCAGTGTCAGCAGATAACCCACAGCCCATGCGAAGCGACTTGTCTTGAATTTGTGCATGTAAAAACGTGCTTTCAAAAGTTTTAATCAGACAAAATTAACAAAAAATTTGCCGCATGCGAAATTATTTCGTATAATTGTTTCTAAATTTGTTATATCCGTGCAAAATATGAACTTCGATAAAAGATTTTGGGGGCTGCTGCTTGTGGCCTGCTTTATGTTTTTACCCTTTTTGGGGTTGCCCGATTTCCACACCAAGGGCGAGCCACGTGAGGCGATTGTAGCCTACTCGATGTTGGATAGCGGCAACTGGATTTTGCCCGAGAACAACGGCGGCGATATGGCCTACAAGCCCCCCTTCTTCCATTGGATGATTACCCTCTTTTCGGTGGTGGCAGGGGCTGTGACCGAGTACACCTCGCGTCTGCCGTCGGCCCTGGCCCTGATTGTGATGGTGATGGCCGGTTTCCTCTTTTTTGCCAAGCGTCGCGGCCGTGATGAAGCGGTGCTCATGGCGCTGATTACCTTGACAAATTTCGAGGTACACAGAGCCGGTTTTGCCTGCCGTGTCGATATGGTCTTGACCGCCTTTATTGTCTTGGCCCTCTATGCGTTATATCGCTGGTGGGAGCGCGACCTGAAGGGGGTGCCCTGGCTTGCGGCTCTGCTGATGGGTTGTGCAACGCTGACCAAGGGACCGGTCGGTTTCCTGCTCCCTTGTGCTGTGGGTGGTTTGTTCCTTTTGATGCGTGGCACGAGCTTCTGGCGCGCCTTCTACAAGATGGCTCTGGCGGCCGTTTTGGGCTGCCTGCTGCCCGCTTTGTGGTATGTGGCTGCCTACCAGCAGGGTGGTGATGAGTTTATGGCCCTGGTTGTCGAGGAGAACCTCCACCGCTTTGTGGGCAAGATGAGCTATGCTTCACACGAAAATCCGATCTCCTATAACTTTATCTCGGTCATCGCGGGCTATGTGCCCTATACCTTGCTGCTGCTTCTCGCGCTGCCGATGTTGCGCATAAAGCGCATCAGTGGAGGTCTGAAAGCGTGGTGGGAGCGTACGCGGGAGTATTTCCGCACGATGGATCCTGCACGTCTCTTTGCGCTGCTGAGCATCGTGGTGATCTTTGTCTTCTACTGCATCCCGAAGAGTAAGCGCAGTGTCTACCTTTTGCCGATCTACCCCTTCCTGGCCCTCTTCCTGGCCGAGTGGATGCTTGCGTTGTACCGCAACCGTAAGCGCGTCTTGAAGTGGTTTGGTGGTGTGATGGCGGGGTTGAATCTGCTCCTGATTGCTGTCTTTGCAATCGTTCGTATGGGGCTCGTTCCCGACTCTCTCTTCACGGGTCGCCATGCAGCCGAGAATCTGGCCATGGTCGAGGCTCTGGAACTCTTGCCGATCCCTTGGTGGGGCTGGGTGGTGATTCTGATGCCCGTCGTGGTGGCTCTTTGGATGGTGGTACGTGTGTTGCGCCGCGAGGATTATCGAACCGTGCTGATCGGCACGGTGGCCTCGATTGTCTTGCTCTTTGTGGCACTCGATGGCTATTACCAGCCGACGGTCCTCAATGTGAAGTCCGATAAGGGCATGGCGGCCGATGTGTCAGGCTATGTTCCCGAGGGGCCGATCTACTCCTATATCGGCACGGAGATGTTGCGCTTCTATGTGGTGAACTTCTATACCGACAACCGCGTGTTGCTCTTCGAGCGCGAGGAGCCCGATGCCGGTTATCTGCTGGTGGGTCGCAAGGATGCTGCGAAGTTCCTGCCGCGCTGGGAGGAGCAGTATCGCTTCGAGCAGGTCTATGCGAGTACGAAGCGCGGTTGCGATGTGCGCGATATTATCCACCTCTATCGTTTTATCCGCAAAGAGTAGCCTTCTATGAGAATCGTTCTGTTCTGTGAAAATAAGTATGCCTTCGACATCCTGCACCCGATTCAGCAGGAGGCGTTGCGCGAGGGTGGCAATGAGGTGCTTTGGTATGTGCACCGCAAGAAGATCACCGATTTCCCGTTCGTGGATTGTCGTTGGACCCACTCCATGCAGGAGGTCTACGACTTTTCGCCCGAGGTGATCTTTTGCCCCGGTAATATCGTGCCTTACTACCTGCCGGGTGTCAAGGTGCAGATTTTCCACGGCTATGCCGGTGAGAAGAAGGGCCATTGGATCATTCGCCACTACTTCGATACCTACTTTACGCAGGGGCCTCACTTTACGCGCGGCTTCGAGAAGCTGGCTGCCAAGTATGGCGATTTCGAGGTGCTGGAGACGGGATGGCCGCGCCAGGATTGGGTCAAGGAGCACTTGCATGCCTTCGATGCAGATCGTGAGGCGCTCCTTGCCGAGAGTGGTCGTAGTCGGTTGGTGCTCTATGCTCCGACCTTCTCCCCTTCGCTCACTTCGCTGCCCGTGATGCGCGATGCGTTGGTGCGCCTGGTCGAGGAGCGTGATGTGGCTGTTGTGATCAAGCTCCATCCGTTGACGGCTCCCGAGTGGGTCGAGAGCTACAAGCAGCTTGCCGAGGAGCATCCGCAGATCTTCTTCCGCGATGATTTCTCGGTGGCCAAGTATGAGCTGATGGCCGATGTGATGATCAGCGACACCTCCTCGACGATCTATGAGTTTTTGCTCAAGGATAAGCCCGTTATCACGGTGCGTGCCTCCTCCAAGGAGATTCGCTGGAAGGATATCCAAGACCCCGAGGAGCTGTGTGCCGCTTTCGATCAGGTGCAGAGTGATGAGGAGCAGATTCGTCAGCGTCGCTGGGTGATCGAAAACTACGATCCCTACCTCGACGGAGAGGTTTCGCACCGCATGTTGGAGGGGGCTCGAGACTATATTCGCCGCCACGGTGTCCCCAAACAACGTAAGGTGAACCTCTGGCGCCGCTACACAAGCATCAAGACCTTTGGCCGAATCAAAAAATAGCAAAAAGCCCCCTCTGCGGGGCTTTTTTTGTGCCCTGAATTTTCAGCCCCCATACCAATCTTGTCACGACGCCAAAACTACTAACGACCGCAGCAGCAGGACAGAGGCTGCGCGAGGTGAGCGCGAACGTACTGCGTAGCAGTTGCACGAAAGGCTGGGGAGTTGGGGGCTTGCGCACAAACAACCAGGCCTTTCGAGCGAAGGGCTTGAAAAAGCGTTCGCGCGCACAAGAGCAGGCTTGCTGCGAGAACCGGTTGAAAGTAGTTTTAGAGGGGACAGCAACGCCATAAACAAAAGACAGGCGGGAGTCGTCACGACTGCCGCCTATCCTCGAGGGGCGTTTCACCCCATATTTCCAAGCAATTGCACCAAGAATACATATCTACCAATCTTGCCACGACACCCAAAACTACTAACGACCGCAGCAGCAGGACATAGGCTGCGCGAGGTGAGCGCGAACGTACTGCGTAGCAGTCGCACGAAAGGCCGGGGAGTTGGGGGCTTGCGCACAAACAACCAGGCCTTTCGAGCGAAGGACTTGAAAAAGCGTTCGCGCGCACAAGAGCAGGCTTGCTGCGAGAACCGGTTGAAAGTAGTTTTAGAGGGGACAGCAACGCCATAAACAAAAGACAGGCGGGAGTCGTCACGACTGCCGCCTATCCTCGAGGGGCGTTGCACCCCTCTAAAACTACTAACCCAAACTTAAATAAATGAAGAAACCTCACTGCAGTTGCTGAGCTGCAGCTATGCAAAGGAACTACAAATTAGGTACCAAACAAAAAAGTCCGCCCTGAAAAGAGCGGACCTTATCCAATTGTGCGACAATCGAATCAAAAAAGAACAATCGCTACACCTGCTCGGGGTTGTGCTTGTACTTAAAGACTACGGCGAAGAGCAGCGTCACGACAAGAGCATAACCGGCAAAGAGGAGCCACGAGGTCGACCAGCCGGCCACCTGGGCAGCGGGCTCGGCCTGCGAATAGACGAAGTGGTTGACGACAGCCTGAGCCCCCAGCGTACCGAGCGTAGCACCGATGCCGTTGGTCATAATCATAAAGAGACCCTGGGCCGAGGAGCGAATAGCCGTGTCGGTCTCCTTATTCACGAAGAGCGAACCCGAGATGTTGAAGAAGTCGAAGGCGACACCGTAGACAATCATCGAGAGGATGAACATCCAGACGCCGTTACCGGGGTTACCCACGCCAAAGAGTCCAAAGCGAAGCACCCAGGCAAACATGGCCATCAACATCACATTCTTGATGCCGAAGCGCTTCAAGCAGAAGGGGATCAGGAGGATGCAGAGCGTCTCCGAAACCTGCGAGAGCGAGATCAGCGCATTGGCATGGTTGGCACCGAAGGTCGAGGCGAACTCGGGAATATCACGGAACGAGGTGATAAAGGGGTTGGCAAAGCCGTTGGTGATCTGGAGCGAGACACCCAGCAACATCGAGAAGATGAAGAAAATGGCCATCTTCTTCTGCTTGAAGAGGGTGAAGGCGCGCAGGCCAAGCGCCTCGACGAGCGACTTCTTCTCGCCCGAGCGATTCGTAGGGCAGGCAGGCAGCGTGAAGGAGTAGGCACCCAGCATAAGGCCCAGGGCGGCGCACTGCAAGAACTGCATATAGGTGGTCTGGAAACCGGCTGCATCACAGAAGAGCATGGCGCAGATGAAACCCACCGTACCCCATACGCGGATGGGTGGGAAGGCCTTGACGGCATCCATGCGATTGCTCTCCAGCACGCTGTAGGCGACCGAATTCGAGAGGGCGATGGTCGGCATATAGAAGGCCACACTCAACGCATAGAGCGTAAAGAGCGTGCCGAAATCAACACCCGCACCGCTCACCATGGCATAATAGCCTGCACCGGCCATAAAGATGGCTGCCACGCCGTGGCAGATACCCAGCAGGCGTTGTCCCTGAATCCAACGGTCGGCCAAAATGCCGATCACAGCCGGCATAAAGAGCGAAACAATGCCCTGCATGGCATAGAAAAGGCCGATTTTAGAGGCCAATCCTGCACCTACGAGGTAGGAACCCATGGAGGTCAGGTAGGAACCCCACACCGCATACTGGAGGAAGTTCATCAGGATAAGACGGAATTTAATACCCATAATGTGTAGTTTTATGTTTTTCAGTGCTCAATAGGGGGCTTTAACCACCCCCGAAAAACAAAAGTATAAATTTTTTTTCGTTTTTTCTTTGCATTCCGAAAAATAAGTTCTATTTTTGCATCGTCAAAAGGGACATTGAGCTATGGTGTAATGGTAACACAACAGATTCTGGTCCTGTTATTCTAGGTTCGAATCCTGGTAGCTCAACAAGGCGGCTTCAATTCTGAGGCCGCTTTTTTTGTGTCGATATCCGAACTCTTGTTTTGCATCAAAGCGGCGATTGCCACCCTTTGGGTGAATCTTTGCTGTTCAAGGAGTCTTCGCCCCTGCAAGCAGCGCGCCACCCCTCGAACACCAAAGAGCCTGCGGCACGCAATCGCCGCCATGAAGGCCCTGTCGAGCTCCCGTAAGGGGGTGAAGGTTGCGCGAATAGTTATGTTTGATTTTCAGCGGTATTCGCGCGAGCTCGGCGGATAGACCGCCGACCTTCGAATCCTGGTAGCTCAACAAGGCGGCCTCAATTTGAGGCCGCTTTTTTTTGTGTCGATATCCGAACTCTTGTTTTGCATCAAAGCGGCGATTGCCACCCTTTGGGTGAATCTTTGCTGTTCAAGGAGTCTTCGCCCCTGCAAGCAGCGCGCCACCCCTCGAACACCAAAGAGCCTGCGGCACGCAATCGCCGCCATGAAGGCCCTGTCGAGCTCCCGTAAGGGGGTGAAGGTTGCGCGAATAGTTATGTTTGATTTTCAGCGGTATTCGCGCGAGCTCGGCGGATAGACCGCCGACCTTCGAATCCTGGTAGCTCAACAAGGCGGCCTCAATTCTGAGGCCGCTTTTTTTGTGTATCTACACTCCCCTGCGGATAAAAAAAGCGAGGACCCTGATGGGTGGGCCCTCGCTACCATAATTATAAGGTTGATCCTTATGGGTATGGTTTATTCGTTCTGGAAGCCGTAACCATTTACGAAACCACCCGTGGCAACAACGTTGGGGGTGAAGGGCCAGAAGTAGATCGGTGCGGTCTCGTAGTCGTAGCCGTTGAAGTACTTGTTGTAGTAGTCCTCCTCGTTAGCTACAAGAGCCTTACCCCATGCCTCTACCGTATAACCATCCTTATCGGTGTACGATACAGTCCACTCAGATTTCTCCTTGTCTGCCTCAATCTTCTGATACTCCGCAACCTTAGCCTGAACTTGTTCATATGTGCCCGAGAAAGGCTCCTCATAAGCCTCTTCCTTATTATCACCAGTCGGCTCGAAATGAATCAACCAATCGGAAGGCAACGGAACATTTTCAAACAAGCCCTTAATAGCCAGGTTCGTCTTCTCGGCAGCACCTGCGAAGGTGAAACCACCGGCAGCGCAAACCGAAGCCCAATCGTCGTGCTGACCACGCCACGAGGGATAGAGCACAGCCTTCTCCTCGCCCGTTGCGTTCTCGGGGCACTGAGCCGTCAGGCGGTAACCCAGCATCGTCTTGGCGTCAACGAGCTTCGTGTAAACGTAGTCCGAAATCACGTTGCCGTTCTCGAATTCATAGTAACCGTTGGCCTTCAGACCGTCGATCATCTTCTTGGTCAGCTCCTTCGTAGCCTTGATCTTCTCACCGATGAAGCCCGAGCGAATCAGCGTGTAGCGACGATCACCCTCACCGGCGTACTCGAAACCACGCTCGTCGATGATGGCCTCCTGCAGCGTTTCATACTTCGCGATGAAGGCATCCGTATTGGCCTTACCTGCGGGGAACGAACGCTCGCGGATAATCTTCAGATACTGCTTGGCAGTAGCCTCGTCACCGGTCATGGCGCAAGCCTCGGCATAGCCCAGGTAGATCTCAGCCATACGCATATAGGGAGCATTGATACCCGACTTACGCTGACCCGTGTAGGGAACATCCTGACGGTTCTCATCCCACTTGTTGAGCGAGAGACCACCACCGTTCGACTGCGAACCGGGCTTAAGCGGGAGCAGCTTCTCCGAGCCATCACCCTTGCTACCTGTAACAGCGATCGAAACGTCACGACGCATATCGTTGGGATCGAACATACCGTAGTAGAAAGCGGGGTTGATACGACCCTGACCGTAGTTCTTACAAGGCATACCAGCGTTGGCCTTCAGCTGCGAATGCGAAGCACACACCCAACAGCATTGTTAGGAAAAACTTGAGTGTTAGCTTTTTCATTGTAAAAGCGGATAGTGCTGATAATCAGCCTTTCTATTATGTTTATAGTGGTACGAAAAGGTACAGAAAACGCAGCTTTATCAATTTTATAGATCGCTTTGATGGTTGTTTTTTGGGGGTCAAACGGCCCTCTTTTAGGGCCAATTACAGGTAAAATACAGATACAAAATTGGTCGATTTTAGATCAAAAACGCCGCTCATAGCAGGCCTCAAAGTAGAGTTTTTCATAAAAAAACCGTGATTTTTTTTTGTATCTAGCCAAAAAGTTGTTATTTTTGTTTAATAATTGGGTGAATAACTCAATTGGGACAGAAACCAACAACCACTATTAACTAAAATCTTTTACAATGAAAAACTTTATGCTCAAGTTAGTCCTGACCGTCGTGTTGGGATCGTGCTTCGCCTTTGTAGCCGAAGCGCAAACTGTGAGAGGAGTCGTGAAGGACACAGCCGGTGAACCGATTATCGGTGCTGCCGTAGTTGTGGAAGGCACAACTCTGGGTACGAGTACGGGCATCGATGGCTCGTTTACGCTGAATGTACCCGACGCAAAGAACAATGCTGTCATCGTATCGTACATCGGTATGACGGAGCAGCGCATCGCTCTGGGTGGCAAGACGTCGATCGACGTTACGCTGCAGGAGGATGCAACCGGCATCGAGGATGTCGTGGTGATCGGTTACGGCACGGTGAAGCGCCGCGATTTGACCGGTTCGGTGGCCTCGGTAACGGGTGAGAAGCTCGCTGCCAACCCGGTAGCCAACGTCGCGCAGGCCCTCCAGGGTCAGCTCCCCGGTGTGCAGGTAACCTCGCAGGACGGCCGTCCGGGTGCCTCGACGACGATTCGCGTGCGTGGTGGTGGTTCGATTACGCAGTCGAACGATCCCCTCTTCATCGTGGACGGTGTACAGGTTAGCTCGATTGATGACATTCCGGCTGACAACATCGAGTCGATCGACGTACTGAAGGATGCTGCTTCGACGGCTATCTATGGTGCTCGTGGTGCTAACGGTGTTATCCTCATTACGACGAAGGGCGGTCAGAAGGATCAGAAGACTGTTGTTCGCTACAACATGTACTATCAGATCAAGGAGAAACCGGAGGTGCTTGATATGATGAGCGCTTACGATTATGTGCTATGGACCTGGTCGTACGGTACGTCGTATGGTTCGACCTACGGTGACGGCGTTGCTCGTTACTTCGGTCTTGGCTCGGCCAATGGAAACCACCTGGAGGCCTACAAGACGGTCAATGCTCACAACTACGTGAACGACATTATGCAGTCGGCCGGCACATGGAATCACGATATTTCGCTCAGCGGTGGTAACGATAAGACGCAGTACTATGCTACTGTCAATTATATGAACGATGAGGGTGTTCGCGTGAACACGAACTTCCGCCGTTGGAATGCCAATTTTAAGTTTACGCAGAAACTGGCCAAGACGCTGACCTTTGATGCCGATCTGCGTTATTCGGATATCTTGTATGATGGCTCCAAGTTCGACGTAGCTACCTCGGCTTATAAGTATAAGCCGATTGACGACCCGCTGGGTGATCCCGAGGATCGTAGCGGATTCGGTAATGGTTCGGGCTTCGTAGAGGCAGGTGGCAACCCGATCGACATTGTGAATAACTATCAGAACATCCGTGAGACGCAGCGCATCCGCGCTCGTGCCGGTTTGACATGGCAGCCCTTCAAGGGTATGACGGCCAAGTCGGAGCTTTCGTTGAATCGCAATTGGTCGGAGACGAAGAGCTGGGACGGTGGTTTTGAGGCTGGTTATAGTACGGCCGAGCTGTCAAACTCGAAAGGCTATGGCGTTCGTTGGGCTACGACGTTGAACTACGAGGTGCAGGGCTTGGGCGACGACCACTCGCTGACGGTTTTGGCCGGTAACGAGGTGCTGGCTTCGAAGTCGAACTCGTCGTCGATCACCGGTGCCGGTTATCCTTCGGAGTTTACGATGGACGATGCTTTCGGTATGATTACGATGACCGACAACTCGCTTGGTAAGGATGCCTTTGCTGCTTCGATCGGTATTCCAAACCACACGTTGTCGTGGTTTGGTCGTGTGAACTACTCGTACAAGGGTAAGTATATTGTAACCGCTACGTTCCGTGCCGATGGTTCGTCGAAGTTCGCTCCCAACAACCAGTGGGGTTACTTCCCCGCAGCTGCTGCCGCATGGCGCATCTCGGATGAGAAGTTCATGGAGAACACGCGCGATTGGCTCGACAACCTGAAGCTCCGTCTGTCGTATGGTACGTCGGGCTCGGATGGTATCTCGTCGTCGCTGTGGAAGGATACCTGGTCGTCGAGCACGATTACGGTGGATGGTGTGATTACACCGGTTTACAACCCGGGTTCGATGAAGGCCAACCCCGACCTGAAGTGGGAGACCACCACGTCGCGTAACATCGGTTTGGACTTCGGCTTCTGGAATGGTCGTCTGCGTGGTAGCATTGATGGTTATTGGAACTCGACGAAGGATATCCTGATGAAGGTTCCGACCGATGCATCGTCGGGTTATTCGTATCAGTTCCAGAATGTAGGCGAGACCTCGAACAAGGGTATTGAGGTAGCACTGGGTGCCGATCTCGTTCGCAAGCAGGATTTCAACCTCTCGTTGAACCTGACCTACAGCTACAACACGAATAAGGTGGAGAGCCTGAGCGACAGTGCTTTGGCTGACACCAGTACGGGTTGGGGTTCGTCGATGCGTAAGCCGACCTACGACTACATCATCCGTGAGGGTATGGCTGTAGGTACCGTACAGGGCTTTGTTTCGCAGGGCTTCTACACGACTAACGATTTCAATTACGAGAACGGTGTTTGGACCCTGAAAGAGGGTGTGCCCGATACGAAGGATATCGTGAACTATAGCGGTGGTAGCAACTTCAACCGTGCGGAGGGTCAGAATGCATTCCCCGGTATGGCGAAGTACAAGGATATTAACGGTGATAATGTAATCAACGCTGATGATGTTGATGTGATTGCCGAGATGCCGGCAAAGCACCTTGGCGGTTTTACGCTGAACGGTAATTGGAAGAACCTTGATTTCTCGGCTTCGTTTACCTACCAGATCGGTGGTAACATCTACAACGCCAACGCTATGCACTCGATGATGGGTGATAAGGATAACTCGCTGGGTGCAAACCGTCTGGCTATTGCAGCTCAGACCTATCGCATCTATGACGTGGATGCCAACGGCGATATCTTTGCCGTGACGACTCCCGACGCGCTGGATGCACTCAACGCCAATGCCAAGTACCCGCTGAACTATTGCGAGTACGGTATGGTTGATTCGCAGTTCATCGAGGATGCTTCGTACCTGCGTCTGCAGAACCTGACGGTAGGTTACTCGCTGCCCAAGAAGTGGCTGTCGAAGATTCACATCGAGAAGATCCGCGTTTACTTCACGGGTTCGAACCTCTTCTGTCTGACCGGTTACTCGGGTCTGGATCCCGATGTGAATACCGGTGTTAATGGCGTGAATGGTTTCCCGACCCCCAACTACGACTACAACGCGTACCCGAGAACACGAACCTACACGTTCGGTCTTAACGTTACGTTCTAATTAAAAAATGAGATTCAACATTATGAAAAAGATACTTTATTCGCTTTGTGTAGTTGCCTTGGCAGCTACGACGGCATGCAGCGATTTTCTCGATGTAACGTCTCCGTCGGAAGTGGATGCCGATTTCGTGTTCTCGAATTCGACCACTGCACGTGCTGCATTGGATGGTGCATATGAGACGTGGCGTGACTGCGCGCAGAACCAGGTCTTTGGTGATGGTTGGTTCTATGCTTTGGATGTTGCCGGCTCGGATATCGAGCGTCACCCGGAGGCATTTACGAACCAGCCGGGTCGTCACTGGCCCGAGACCTTCTATCAGAATGGTACCTACACCAAGGATTACGGTTTGACCCTCTATGACAAGAATGATCAGAACGGTGCCTACAACCGCCTCTTCAACGTGATCGGTAAGGCTAACGTGGTAATTACTAACATGGAGAATGCCGCCAACTTCGAGGAGATCATGGCTCAGACCGAGCCTTCGGGCGTAAGCCAGATCTACGGTGAGGCTATTGCCATGCGTGCTACGGCTTATCGTGAGCTGATTAAGTACTTCGGTGATGTTCCCTACAGCGACACGTTCGGTGAGCCCGCCGGTGACATTGCTTCGCGTGACTCGATCTATGAGGTATGTATCGCCGACCTGCGTCGTGTGGAGCCGCTGATGTACCGTTCGGGTCAGATCCCGGGCTTCACGGGCACCAAGAACTATTTCTCGCGTACCTATGTGCAGGGTTTGATCGGCCGTATGTGCCTCGAGGCTGCCGGTTATCAGACGCGTCGTAACGACGTAAAGCCGGTGGATATCGATGGTAATCCGATTTCGATTACCAAGATGGGTAACGAGAACAACAACGCTACCTATGGGCGTCGTGACGATTGGAAGGATTTCTATCAGATCGCAAAGACCTATTATGAGGCACTGTTGAGCGATAGCGGAGCTGCTGAGTTCCTGACCGTTGACCCGCGTGCTGCCGAGGGTAAGCGTCAGTATGGCAACCCCTATCAGTACTTCTTCCAGCAGATGCACATGAGCGATGCAATTTATGCTACGGAGTCGATCTACGAGTATCCGATGCAGATTGGTGGCGGTAATGATGCTCGTCCCTATTCGTTCGGCCGTCCGTCGAGCGGTGATGGTAAGGGTACGAAGAACTATCCTTGCAAGGACTATGGTCAGGGTCGTATCAACCCCGCTTACTACTATGGTATCTTCGATCCGAACGATATGCGTCGTGATGTTTCGGTAACGGTAACTGGTAGCACCGGTGCCGGCCAGGAGAAACTGATCTCCTTTGCTATGGGTTCGAAGGCTGATGCCGGTGGTCTTTCGTTCAACAAGTGGGACGAGAACCGTCAGGAGACTCCCTGGTGGCAGGCTCAGCGTAAGTCGGGTGTCAATGGTCCGTACATGCGTATGTCGGAGATTTACCTGAGCTATGCCGAGGTTTGTTCGGAGCTGGGTGATGCTGCAACGGCTAAGCAGTATCTGAAACTCGTTCGCGAGCGTTCGTTCCCCGCAGGTAAGGCTAATACGGATGCTTTCATTGCATCGTGCGCCAACCTGACGGAGGCGATTATCGAGGAGCGTGGCTTTGAGTTTGCCGGTGAGGGTGATCGACGTTGGACGCTGATTCGCTCGGGTCTGCTCCCGAAGATGATCAAGCGTATCAAGGATCTCACGAAGGATATGATGGATGGCCTGGAGCGTGACGGTTACTATCAGTTTGCTAACGGCAATGTGATTTCGAGCTACATCTATACGAAGCCCGTTGACGGTAAGGCAGTTCATGGTTTCCGTCTGACGACTCAGTGCCCGGCCGACATGCAGGACGATCCGGTTCTCTTCCCCGGCTGGCGTGGTCAGCACGATGATTGGACGAAGTTCGGTTGTGCTGCTACCGAGAATCCCAACCTGGCTATTAAGGGCCTCTTCGCACCCGTATCGGAGAGCGAGAAGGCTGCCCTCTTAGCCGACGGTTATTCGGAGGTTGCCTGGGGTGCCCAGCTCATCTCGGTTCGTGACGAGTACGACAAGTACCTCTTCTACGACTATGACTATGTTTCGGCTCCGATCTACCTGGTGCCCTTTACGCCCAACGTACTCATCGCAGGTGGTCTGACCAACGGTTATGGCTTCAAGAATGAGTAATCGTGATACCTATTTATAATAAAGGCGAGGGCTCCCAAGCGGGGTCCTCGCTTTTTTTTCGATTTCGATGCGAAAAAGTTTGTGCGCTATTTGTAAATTCGCAAAACTGTAGTATATTTGCACCCGATTTCGCACTTTTATGCATGTCGTAATTCGTGTCGCAATCAACGCTCTTTGAGACGTGAAGAAAAAATGAAAATTTATCGCCAAAAATTTTGACGATACAATTTTTATACCTACTTTTGCAATCCGAAACGGTTAAAGTTGCCGATGTAGCTCAGTTGGCAGAGCACTTGATTTGTAATCAGGCGGCCGTGGGTTCGAGTCCCTCCATCGGCTCAACAGTTGAGTCGGTGAGGTCGAAAGACAAAAAGCCCGAGCAAAAAAAGGGAAGTTACCAGAGTGGCCAAATGGGGCAGACTGTAAATCTGCTGGTTTTTACCTTCGGTGGTTCGAATCCATCACTTCCCACGAATAAAAGAGTGCCGGTTGGAGTTGCAAAACCCGGGCGACAGGTTGGAAGCCGGTCGATGAGCCGAAAGGCGCGTCGAGCGAGCTTGAAAGGAGAGGGGGTCTGTTAGCAGGCTGCCTTTGTGTCGTCAATAAGGGGAGAAGCCTACTCTGATGCGGCTCGTTTTTGCGGAAGTAGCTCAGTTGATAGAGCAATAGCCTTCCAAGCTATGGGTCGCGAGTTTGAGCCTCGTCTTCCGCTCAAAAGTCGGGGTCGGGTCATAAAGACTCGATGCCCGGCAAAAAAACGTAATAAAAGAGAAACTTTTATAATACTTTAAAACTAATACAACTATGGCAAAAGAAAAATTTGACCGCTCGAAACCGCACGTGAACATCGGTACCATCGGTCACGTTGACCACGGTAAGACGACCCTGACGGCCGCTATCACGACCGTTTTGGCTAAGAATGGTCTGTCGGAGCTTCGTTCGTTCGACTCGATTGACAACGCACCCGAGGAGAAGGAGCGTGGTATTACGATTAACACCTCGCACGTTGAGTACCAGACGGCTGGCCGTCACTACGCTCACGTAGACTGCCCGGGCCACGCCGACTACGTAAAGAACATGGTTACGGGTGCTGCCCAGATGGACGGTGCCATCCTCGTAGTAGCTGCAACGGACGGTCCGATGCCCCAGACGAACGAGCACGTACTGCTGGCTAAGCAGGTGAACGTTCCCCGCATCGTTGTCTTCCTGAACAAGTGCGATATGGTTGACGATCCCGAGATGCTCGACCTGGTTGAGATGGAGGTTCGCGACCTGCTCTCGAAGTACGATTTCGACGGCGACAACGCTCCTATCATTCGTGGTTCGGCTCTTGGTGGTCTGAACGGCGAGGCTCAGTGGGAGGAGAAGATCATGGAGCTCATGAACAACGTTGATGAGTACATTCCGATCCCCGCTCGTGAGAATGAGAAGCCCTTCCTGATGCCCGTTGAGGACGTATTCTCCATCACCGGTCGTGGTACCGTAGTAACGGGCCGTATCGAGACTGGTATTATCCACGTTGGTGATCCCGTTGAGATCATCGGTCTGGGTGAGAAGTCGATGACGTCGACCTGTACGGGTGTTGAGATGTTCCGCAAGCTCCTCGATGAGGGTGAGGCAGGTGACAACGTAGGTCTGCTGCTCCGCGGTATCGACAAGAAGGAGGTTAAGCGCGGTATGGTAGTTGCCAAGCCGGGTTCGATCAAGCCCCACACCCAGTTCAAGGCTGAGGTCTACATCCTGAAGAAGGAGGAGGGTGGCCGTCACACGCCGTTCCACAACAAGTATCGTCCCCAGTTCTATCTGCGTACGATGGACGTAACCGGTGAGGTTGCTCTGCCCGCAGGTGTTGACATGGTGATGCCGGGTGACCACGTAACGATTACCGTAACGCTGATCTATCCCGTCGCTCTGAACGAGGGTCTCCGTTTCGCTATCCGCGAGGGTGGTCGTACGGTAGGTGCCGGTCAGATCATCGAGATCGTTGAGTAATACAACGCCTCAAAAATAAACGAGAAGCGGTTTAACCGCCGCTTCTCAACTTAGGAGCATAGTTCAAGGGTAGAATAGCGGTCTCCAAAACCGTTGATGGGAGTTCGAATCTCTCTGCTCCTGCTAAGAATAAAAAGAAAGATAGTTATGTTGAAATACATCAAAGAATCGTACAACGAGCTTGTAAATAAGGTTTCGTGGCCTTCGTTTGCTCAGTTGCAGAGTTCGACGATCGTCGTGATGGTGGCTTCGGCCATCTTCGCTGTTGTCGTATTGGCAATGGACTTGACGTTCGAGAACATGATGGAGTTTATCTACAAGACCCTCGGTAATCTGTAATCCGCACAATGGCAGAGATTAAGAAAGAGTGGTATGTAGTCCGTGCCATCGGTGGCAAGGAGGCAAAGGTCAAGGAGTATCTCGATAAAGAGATACGCCTTGGTCATTTGGAGGACTACATCTCGCAGGTGCTGATCCCCACGGAGAAGTACTACACGATTCGCAACGGAAAGAAGGTCTCCAAGGAGAAGGTTTCGTATCCGGGTTATGTCCTGGTCGAGGCAGCTTTGGTAGGCCAAATTCCTATGATCATTCGTAACATCCCCAATGTACTTGGCTTCTTGGGCGAGACGAAAGAGGAGAGCCGCAAAATGCAGGCTGCACCCCTCCGTCCACAAGAGGTTGCACGCATTCTCGGTCGCGTCGATGAGGTCAATGCAATGGAGGAGGAGAACGAGATAACCTATATTGTCGGCGAAGCCGTTAAGGTAACCGATGGCCCTTTCTCAAGCTTCCAGGGAACCATCGAGGCTGTCGATATGGAGCGCAAGAAGCTCACGGTATCGGTGAAGATATTCGGGCGCAAGACTCCGATGGAGTTGAGCTTCACACAAGTAGAAAAAGAATAATTAACAAAGGAAAACTATGGCAAAAGAGGTTGCTGCATTTATTAAATTGCAGATCAAAGGTGGTGCCGCCAATCCTTCGCCTCCGGTAGGTCCGGCATTGGGTTCTAAGGGAGTCAACATTATGGACTTCTGCAAGCAGTTCAATGCTCGTACGCAGGACAAGGCAGGCAAGGTTCTTCCGGTCATCATCACCGTTTACAGCGATAAGTCGTTCGACTTTGTTGTAAAACAGCCGCCTGTAGCTATTCAGCTCAAGCAAGCAGCCAATGTTCAGACGGGTTCGGCTCAGCCTAACCGCCAGAAGGTGGGTCAGGTAACGTGGGACCAGGTTCGTGAGATTGCTGAGGGTAAGATGCCCGATATGAACTGCTTCACGATTGAGTCTGCAATGCGAATGGTTGCCGGTACTGCTCGCAGTATGGGTATCAGTGTCGTTGGTGAATTTCCTAAGAACTAAAGAAGAAGATGAGTAAGTTGACGAAAAACCAAAAGAATGCCATCGCCAAGGTGGAGGCCGGTAAGGTCTACAAGCTTTCGGAGGCTGCCGCTCTTCTGAAGGAGATCACCTATACGAAATTTGATGCTTCGGTAGATGTCGATGTACGCCTGGGTGTTGACCCCCGTAAGGCTAACCAGATGGTACGTGGTGTGGTAACGCTGCCCCACGGTACGGGTAAGGTAGTTCGCGTGCTTGTTCTCTGCACCCCCGAGAAGGAGGCTGAGGCACAGGCTGCAGGTGCCGACTTCGTAGGTCTGGATGAGTATGTAGATAAGATTAAGGGCGGTTGGACGGATGTAGACGTTATCATCTGTACGCCGAACGTAATGGGTAAGGTTGGTGCCCTGGGTCGTATTCTCGGTCCCCGTGGTCTGATGCCGAACCCCAAGACGGGTACGGTGACGATGGACGTAGCAAAGGCTGTTCAGGAGGTGAAGGCCGGTAAGATCGACTTCAAGGTCGACAAGTTCGGTATCGTTCACACGTCGGTTGGTAAGATTTCGTTCACCGAGGACAAGATCGTGGACAACGCGAAGGAGGTTCTCAACACGATTATCAAGCTGAAGCCCGCTGCCGCAAAAGGTACTTATGTGAAGAGCATTTATCTCTCGACCACGATGAGTCCCGGTTTGCAGATCGATCCTAAATCAGTAGAAACCAAATAATAGGGAGGAAAGTTAGAGATGACAAAGGAAGAAAAACTGGTTGTTATTAACAACCTCGCCGAGCAGCTCGAAGCCTATCCTCACTTCTACATCACCAACATCGAGGCTCTGAACGCTGAGCAGACCGCTGCCCTGCGTCGCAAGTGCTTCGAGAACGACGTGAAGCTCGTAGTTGTAAAGAACACGCTCTTCACGAAGGCTCTGGAGAAGGTAGAGAAGGCAGACGCTGATTTGGTGAAGACCCTGGAGGGTCCCACGTCGATTATGTTCACCAACGTGGCCAAGGCTCCCGCTGTGCTTATCAAGGAGTTCCGCAAGAAGTCGGATAAGCCCGTGCTGAAGGCCGCTTACGCAGAGGACTGCGTATACGTAGGTGACGACAAACTCGACGCACTGTGCAACATTAAGTCGCAGAAGGAGCTGGTTGCCGATATCGTTGCACTGCTCCAGTCGCCGGCCAAGAATGTTATTTCTGCACTGCAGGGTGCTGCAGGTCAGAAGATCGCGGGCCTCGTAAAGACGCTCGAGGAGAGAAACAATTAATCACAAAAGAAACAAACAAAAATTTAATAATCTACAACTATGGCAGATATCAAGAAACTTGCTGAAGAACTGGTTAACCTGAAGGTTACCGAGGTAAACGAACTGGCTCAGATCCTCAAGGAGGAGTACGGCATTGAGCCCGCAGCTGCTGCTGTCGCTGTTGCAGCTCCCGCTGCAGCCGGTGAGGCCGCTCCCGCTGAGAAGTCGACGTTCGACGTTATTCTGAAGAGCGCCGGTCAGGCTAAGCTCCAGGTCATCAAGGCCGTTAAGGAGGCTGCCGGTCTGTCGCTGGGCGACGCTAAGGCTCTCGTAGATGCTGCTCCTAAGGCTATCAAGGAGGGTATCTCGAAGGAGGAGGCCGAGGCTCTGAAGAGCTCGCTCGAGGAGGCTGGTGCTGAGGTAGAGCTGAAGTAATTTACTTCGCGCGCTACAAGCACGCCAAACGAGAAACAGGTATAGTGGCTTAATTTTAAGCCCTATACCTTTTCTTGGTCTAAAAAGGCCTGTGCGACACCGGTCGCATAAACCCCATAAACTGCTCCCGCATCAAGGGCCCGAAAGCCCCTTTTTGCTCGGGAGCATTCGTGGGATAAACAAGGGGTCAATAGCTTGAAACCCAACACAATGGGGATTGTTGGGAGGATTGAAGCCGTTGAAGAAAATTGTTTGTCCCGTCTGCCAATCGGCTTTTGAAGCGTAAGAGTGAATCCCGTCATCGGGCTCTGTACGCTTGAAAAGGTGAGGGCAGCAAACCCAAGGACCACACCCACGGTCGGTAACAGAGTGAACCCCGGCATCGGGCTCTCGCATCGAGTGGGACCGCCAGGAAGAGAGGCGCAAGAAGAGAGACGGGGAGCAAATGAGGCTCTCGCTTTGATTCGGGTCGCTTGTCGAAGGTGTGAAAATGTGGTCAATGCCCCCGATCATCTTATCGGTTGCAGAGTGAATCCCGGCATCGGGCTCTGGGAATCGGATCGCGGAGTC
>JAUMXM010000013.1:31213-40800 GCA_030529085.1 Rikenellaceae bacterium
ATCCCCAAAAAGGTAAAAATGGGCAGGATGCAAGGTCGCTGTCCGCAAAAAATTAGGTTAATTACCGATGTCCAACAAAATCAACCAACAAAGAACGAGCTTCGCTACGGTGAAGAATCGGGTTCCTTATCCCGACTTGCTGGAGGTGCAGCTCAAATCGTTCCGTGACTTCTTCCAGATGGACACGACGGCCGAGAATCGTAAGAACGAGGGCCTCTATCGTGTATTCCAGGAGAACTTCCCGATCACGGACACTCGAAACAACTTCGTTCTCGAGTTTATCGATTACTACATTGACCCGCCCCGCTACACCATCGAGGAGTGTGTGGAGCGTGGTTTGACCTACAGCGTGCCCCTCAAGGCGAAGCTGAAGCTCTACTGCACGGACGACGAGCACGAGGATTTCGGCGTTCAGGTGCAGGATGTCTATTTCGGTCAGATTCCCTACATGACCGAGCGCGGTACCTTCGTCATCAACGGTGCCGAGCGTGTTATCGTATCGCAGCTCCACCGCTCGCCGGGTGTATTCTTCGGCCAGAGCATGCACACGAATGGTACGAAGCTCTATTCGGCGCGTATCATCCCCTTCAAGGGTTCGTGGATCGAGTTTGCGACCGATATCAACAACGTGATGTATGCCTACATCGATCGTAAGAAGAAGTTGCCCGTAACGACGCTGCTGCGCGCTATCGGTTACGAGGCCGACCAGCAGATTCTCGAGATCTTCGACCTGGCCGACGAGGTGAAGGTTACGAAGTCGAATCTGAAGAAGGCCGTAGGCCGCCAGCTGGCAGCCCGCGTGCTGACGACCTGGGTCGAGGACTTCGTCGATGAGGATACGGGTGAGGTTGTTTCGATCGAGCGTAACAACGTGATTGTAGATCGTGAGACGGTACTCCAGGAGGAGCACATCGATCAGATTCTCGAGAGCGGCACGAAGACGATCCTCCTGCACAAGGAGAATGCTTCGGGTATCGACTTCTCGATCATCTACAACACGCTGCAGAAGGATCCCTGCAACTCCGAGAAGGAGGCTGTGGTCTACATCTACAGACAGCTGCGCGCTTCGGAGCCGCCCGATGAGGCTACGGCTCGTGACGTCATTGAGAAGCTCTTCTTCTCGGACAAGCGTTACGACCTGGGTGATGTGGGTCGCTACCGCATCAACAAGAAGCTCAATATGGAGATCGATCCCGCCGTACGTACGCTGACGCGCGAGGATATCATCGCCATCATCAAATACCTGATTCAGCTGATCAACTCGAAGGCCGAGGTTGATGATATCGACCACCTGTCGAACCGCCGTGTGCGCACGGTGGGCGAGCAGCTCTCGAATCAGTTCTCGATTGGTTTCGTGCGTATGGCGCGTACCATTCGTGAGCGCATGAACGTGCGCGACAACGAGGTCTTCACGCCGGTTGAGCTGATCAACGCCAAGACGCTTTCGTCGGTGATCAACTCCTTCTTCGGTACCTCGCAGCTCTCGCAGTTCATGGACCAGATCAACCCTCTGGCCGAGATTACCCACAAGCGCCGTCTTTCGGCTCTTGGTCCCGGTGGTCTGTCGCGTGATCGTGCCGGTTTCGAGGTGCGAGACGTACACTACACGCACTACGGTCGTCTTTGCCCGATCGAGTCGCCTGAGGGTCCCAACATCGGTCTTATCTCGTCGCTCTGCGTCTATGCCAAGATCTCGCCGATGGGCTTCATCGAGACCCCCTATCGCTCGGTAGAGAATGGCAAGATCGACATGGACAACTCGCACGTTCGCTACTACTCGGCCGAAGAGGAGGAGGGTAAGATCGTGGCTCAGTCGAACATGCCCATTGATGAGAAGGGTACCTTCCTGGCTCCCGACCGCATCAAGGCACGTGAGGGTGCCGACTTCCCCGTAGTGACGGCTAACGAGGTGGATCTGATGGACGTTGCTCCGAACCAGATCGCGTCGGTGGCAGCTTCGCTGATTCCCTTCCTCGAGCACGACGATGCTAACCGTGCGTTGATGGGCTCGAACATGATGCGCCAGGCGGTTCCGCTGGTAACGCCTGAGGCTCCCATCGTGGGAACGGGAATGGAGAAGGATATGGTTTCGGACAGCCGTATTCAGATTGTTGCCGAGGGTGACGGTGTTGTAACCTTCGCCGACGCAACGAAGATTCAGATTAAGTACGACCGCACGGAGGAGGAGATTTTGGCCTCGTTCGAGCCCGAGGTTACGACCTACGAGCTGCCGCGCTACCGTCGTACGAACCAGAATACCTCGATCACCCTGACGCCGACCGTTCTGACGGGCGACAAGGTGACCAAGGGTCAGATCCTGACCGAGGGTTACTCGACCGAGAAGGGTGAGTTGGCGCTGGGTCGCAACCTGAAGGTGGCCTTCATGCCCTGGAAGGGTTACAACTTCGAGGATGCTATCGTGATCTCGGAGCGTATCCAGCGTGAGGACCTCTTCACGTCGGTACACGTTGACGAGTACATCATGGAGGTACGCGACACGAAGCGTGGTGTCGAGGAGCTGACGTCGGATATTCCGAACGTGAGCGAGGATGCTACGAAGGATCTGGATGCCAACGGTATCATCCGCATCGGTGCGGTGGTGAATCCGGGCGACATCATGATCGGTAAGATCACCCCGAAGGGTGAGAGCGATCCCTCGCCTGAGGAGAAGCTGCTGCGCGCCATCTTTGGTGACAAGGCCGGTGACGTGAAGGATGCTTCGCTCAAGGCTCAGCCCTCGCTGCACGGTGTGGTTATCGACACGAAACTCTACAGCCGTGCCAACAAGGATTCGTCGAAGAAGGGCAAGACGGCCGAGAAGGCCCAGCTCGAGAAGCTCGACGATCGCTTTGCCGAGCAGGTTCACGAGCTGACGAAGATCCTCGTGCAGAAGCTTTGGACCCTCTTGCAGGGCAAGACGACGAAGGGTATCTACGACTACTTCGGTCTTGAGCTCTACGCTCCGGGCCAGAAGTTCTCGCAGAAGATGCTCGAGGAGATCGGCAAGCGCAAGATGGATGAGAAGACGCACGTCATTTCGGGTTACCTCGAGTTGGGTCCCTGCAAGTGGACGGGCGACGAGCACATCGACATGCTGATCGAGAAGACGATCAACAACTACATCATCGAGTGGAAGAAGGCCGATGCGGCCATCAAGCGTGAGAAGTACAACCTCACGAATGGTGATGAGCTTCCGCAGACGGGTGTTATCCAGATGGCCAAGGTCTACATTGCCAAGAAGCGTAAGCTGAAGGTGGGTGATAAGATGGCAGGTCGTCACGGTAACAAGGGTATCGTTGCCAAGATTGTGCGCGACGAGGATATGCCCTTCCTTGAGGATGGTTCGATTGTCGATATCTGCTTGAACCCGCTGGGTGTGCCTTCGCGAATGAACCTCGGTCAGATCTACGAGACGGTGCTCGGTTGGGCCGGTCGCGAGCTGGGTATGAAGTTCGCTACGCCGATCTTCGACGGTGCTTCGCTTGACCAGATCAACGAGTACACGGCCGAGGCCGGTATTCCGCACAGCGGTCGTACGTATCTCTACGACGGTGGCACGGGTGAGCTCTTCGACCAGCCGGCTACGGTGGGTGTGATCTACATGCTTAAGCTCGGTCACATGATCGACGATAAGATGCACGCCCGTTCGATTGGTCCCTACTCGCTCATCACGCAGCAGCCGCTCGGTGGTAAGGCTCAGTTCGGTGGTCAGCGATTTGGTGAGATGGAGGTTTGGGCATTGGAGGGCTTCGGCGCCGCCAATATCCTGCAGGAGATCCTGACCATCAAGTCGGATGACGTAACGGGTCGTGCCAAGGCTTACGAGGCTATTGTTAAGGGTGAGAATCTGCCCAAGGCAGGTATTCCCGAGGCTATGAACGTGTTGCTCCACGAGTTGCGCGGTCTGGCTCTCTCGGTAAAGCTCGAGTAAGATAAGGTAACCAAAGTTGGATAAGAAAAACTGAAAAGAGATATGTCAATGAAAGACAATAAATCGAATCACGGCTACAATCGCATCTCGATTGGTTTGGCTTCGCCCGAGGAGATTCTGGCGCAGTCGAGCGGCGAGGTTTTGAAGCCGGAGACCATCAACTACCGTACCTACAAGCCCGAGCGCGACGGTCTGTTCTGCGAGCGTATTTTCGGTCCGGTGAAGGACTACGAGTGCCACTGCGGTAAGTACAAGCGTATCCGTTACAAGGGTATCGTCTGCGACCGTTGCGGTGTCGAGGTTACCGAGAAGAAGGTACGTCGCGAGCGTATGGGTCACATTTCGCTCGTGGTGCCGGTAGTTCACATTTGGTATTTCAAGTCGCTCCCCTCGAAGATTGGTTACCTGCTGGGTATTCCGTCGAAGAAGCTCGAGTCGATCATCTACTACGAGCGTTATGTGGTTATCCAGCCCGGTGCCGCTGCCGAGCAGGGCATCGAGCGTCTGGCAACCCTCTCGGAGAAGGAGTACTTCGACGTAGTCGAGGCTCTGCCGAAGGGCAACCAGCAGCTCCCGAACGACGATCCGAACAAGTTCATCGCCGAGATGGGTGCCGAGGCTGTCCTGACCCTTTTGCAGCAGGTCGACCTCGATACGATGTCGTACCAGTTGCGCGACCGCGCTTCGCGCGAGACCTCGCAGCAGCGTAAGGCCGAGGCCCTCAAGCAGTTGAATGTTGTCGAGATGTTCCGTGCATCGCGCGATGTGAACCGTCCCGAGTGGATGGTGCTGAACGTGATTCCGGTCATTCCGCCCGATTTGCGTCCCCTGGTACCCCTGGATGGTGGCCGTTTCGCTACGTCGGACCTGAACGATCTGTATCGCCGCGTTATTATCCGCAACAACCGTCTGAAGCGTCTGATCGAGATCAAGGCTCCGGATGTGATTCTGCGCAACGAGAAGCGTATGTTGCAGGAGGCTGTCGATTCGCTCTTGGACAACTCGCGTAAGAGCAATGCCGTGAAGAACGAGTCGAACCGTCCGCTCAAGTCGCTTTCGGACTCGCTCAAGGGTAAGCAGGGTCGTTTCCGTCAGAATCTGTTGGGTAAGCGTGTTGACTACTCGGCCCGTTCGGTTATCGTCGTGGGTCCCGAGCTGAAGATGCACGAGATGGGTATCCCGCAGGATATGGCTGCCGAGCTCTACAAGCCCTTCATCATCCGCAAGCTCATCGAGCGCGGTATCGTGAAGACGGTTAAGTCGGCCAAGAAGATCATCGACCGTAAGGATCCCGTAATTTGGGGTATTCTGGAGAATGTCGTGAAGGGTCACCCGGTACTGATGAACCGTGCCCCGACGCTGCACCGTCTGGGTATCCAGGCCTTCCAGCCCAAGCTCATCGAGGGTAAGGCAATGCAGCTCCACCCGCTGGCTTGTACGGCATTCAACGCCGACTTCGACGGTGACCAGATGGCAGTCCACCTGCCGCTGGGCAATGCTGCCATCCTGGAGGCTCAGCTGCTGATGCTCGGCTCGCACAACGTCTTGAACCCCGCCAACGGTGCGCCTATCACGGTGCCCTCGCAGGATATGGTTCTCGGTCTGTACTACATCACCAAGCCCCGCAAGGGTGTCAAGGGTGAGGGTCTGACCTTCTACGGTCCCGAGGAGGCCATCATCGCCTACAACGAGGGTCGTGCCGACCTGCACGCTACGGTGAAGTGTATCGTCAACGATATCGACGAGGAGGGTAACACGATTCAGGCGCTCAAGGAGACGACCGTGGGTCGCATCCTCTTCAACCAGAAGGTTCCTGCCGAGGTGGGTTACATCAACGAGGTGCTCACGAAGCGTTCGCTGCGCGATATCATCTCGCTGGTGATGAAGAAGGCCGGTGCTGCCAAGGTGGCCGCCTTCCTCGACGACATCAAGGATATGGGTTACCGTATGGCCTTCAAGGGCGGTCTGTCGTTCAACCTCGACGCTGTGATCATCCCGAAGGAGAAGGAGGCGCTGGTCCAGGAGGGCTACGAGCGTGCCGATGCCATTATGGATGACTATAATATGGGTCTTATCACGAACAACGAGCGTTACAACCAGATCATCGACGTGTGGACGAACATCAACACGAAGCTGACGAAGGTGGTAATCGACACCCTGATCAAGGACGAGGATGGTTTCAACCCCGTATACATGATGCTTGACTCGGGTGCTCGTGGTTCGAAGGAGCAGATTCGACAGCTCAGCGGTATGCGTGGTCTTATGGCCAAGCCGCAGAAGTCGGGTGTTGAGGGTGGCCAGCAGGTTATCGAGAACCCGATTCTCTCGAACTTTAAGGAGGGTCTGTCGGTGCTCGAGTACTTTATCTCGACCCACGGTGCCCGTAAGGGTCTTGCCGATACGGCACTTAAGACGGCCGACGCCGGTTACCTGACGCGTCGTTTGGTCGATGTTGCACAGGATGTGATTATCAACGAGGAGGATTGCGGCACGCTGCGTGGTCTGACGGCTACGGCCATCAAGCGCAACGACGATGTGGTTCAGACGCTCTACGATCGTATTCTGGGTCGCACGGCCTTGAACGATGTGATCCACCCGCTCACGGGTGAGGTGCTCTGCGAGGCGGGTCAGGAGATTACCGAGGCTATTGCCGAGGCTATCGAGAAGTCGCCGCTCGAGTCGGTTGAGATTCGTTCGGTGCTTACCTGCGAGGCTCGCCACGGTGTCTGCGCGAAGTGCTACGGCCGCAACCTGGCTACGGCCCGCATGGTCCAGAAGGGTGAGGTTGTCGGTGTGATTGCCGCCCAGTCGATTGGTGAGCCGGGTACCCAGCTTACGCTCCGTACGTTCCACGTCGGTGGTGTGGCCGGTGGTACGGCTGTTGAGACCAACGTAGTTTCGAAGTACGAGGGTAAGATCGAGATCGACGAGCTGCGCACCATCAAGTCGAAGAACAGCGCCGGTGAGGCGATCGATTTGGTGATTTCGCGTCAGTCGGAGTTCCGCATCATCGACCCCAAGACCGAGATTGTGCTCTATACCCACGCACTTCCCTATGGTGCTACGCTCTTTGTCGAGGATGGCGCTATGGTCAAGAAGGGCGATATGATCTGCGAGTGGGATCCCTACAACGCAGTCGTTATCTCGGAGCACGAGGGTAAGATTGCCTACGAGAGCGTTATCGAGGGCGTTACGTACCGCGAGGAGCGTGACGAGCAGACGGGCCTCTCGGAGAAGGTGGTTATCGAGTCGAAGGATAAGACGAAGAACCCCGTCATCAAGGTGATGTCGAAGCAGGACGAGGAGATCAAGCAGATCAACCTGCCTGTGGGTGCTCACGTGGTGGTGAAGGATAAGCAGAAGATCAAGGCTGGTGATATCCTGATCAAGATCCCGCGCGCCGTTGGTAAGTCGGGTGGCGATATCACCGGTGGTCTGCCGCGTGTTACCGAGCTCTTCGAGGCTCGTAACCCGTCGAACCCCGCAATCGTTTCGGAGATCGATGGTGAGGTAGCATTCGGCAAGATCAAGCGTGGTAATCGTGAGATTATCATCACTTCGAAGCAGGGTGAGGTGAAGCGTTACCTGGTGCCGCTGTCGCGTCAGATCGTGGTACAGGAGAACGACTTCGTGAAGGCCGGTTCGCCCCTTTCGGACGGTGCCATTACGCCGAACGACATCCTGAACATCCTTGGTCCTACCCGCATCCAGGAGTACATCGTGAACGAGGTTCAGGAGGTATACCGTATGCAGGGTGTGAAGATCAACGATAAGCACTTTGAGGTGATTGTTCGTCAGATGATGTCGAAGGTCAAGATCGAGGATCCGGGTGATACGCGCTTCTTCGAGGATCAGATTGTCGATAAGTGGGAGTTTATGGATGTAAACGACGAGCTCTACGACAAGGCTGTTGTGACCGATGCCGGCGATTCGACGACGATGCAGCCGGGTCAGATTGTTACGCTGCGCAAGCTGCGTGACGAGAACTCGAGCCTCAAGCGTCGCGATTTGCGCCCCGTAGAGGTGCGCGACATCGTGCCCGCAACCTCGACGCAGGTACTTCAGGGTATCACGCGTGCTGCCCTCCAGACCTCGAGCTTCATCTCGGCCGCTTCGTTCCAGGAGACGACCAAGGTGCTCAACGAGGCTGCTATCCAGGCCAAGGTCGATCCGCTGGTGAACCTCAAGGAGAATGTCATCTGCGGTCACCTGATCCCCGGTGGTACGGGTCTGCGCGAGTACGAGAACCTCGTGGTTGGTTCGAAGGCCGATCTGGAGAATCTCCAGCAGGCACTCTAAGCCGATTGCGCTATATGAAAAGACCGCTTCCCGATTTCGGGGAGCGGTCTTTTTTTTTGTGGAGAGTCGTTCGTCGTTTTAGCCGCGCGAGAAAAAAATAGGGAGATAGCCAACTGTTCGGCTATCTCCCGTTTTGTTCTCTTCGCTCGACGCTTAACACTCGTGGTAGCGTTTTGCGAGGCCGCCCTCCGAGGTTTCGCGGTAGAGGCTCGGCAGGTCGAGACCCGTCTCCTTCATTACGCGGACCACCTTGTCGAAGGTCACCAGGTGCTGGCCGTCGGAGAGTGTCGCGTAGGTGTTGGCATCGAAGGCGCGGGCTGCAGCTACGGCGTTGCGCTCGATGCAGGGAACCTGTACCAGACCGCATACGGGGTCGCACGTAAGTCCCAGGTGGTGCTCGAGACCCATCTCGGCGGCATATTCGATCTGCGAGGGGGTGCCGCCAAAGAGCTGACAAGCGGCAGCGGCAGCCATGGCGCAGGCCACGCCGATCTCACCCTGGCAACCCACCTCGGCACCCGAGATCGAAGAGTTGGTCTTCACGACATTGCCAAAGAGGCCCGCCGTAGCAAGGGCGCGCAGGATGCGGATGCGGAGAAATTCGCGCGAGGTGGCCATGTGGTAGATCACGGCCGGCAGTACGCCGCACGAGCCGCAGGTGGGGGCCGTTACAACCACGCCGCCCGAGGCATTCTCCTCGGCGACGGCCAGGGCGTAGGCGTAGATGCGGGCACGCGATGCGAGCGAACCGGTGTAGCTCTGCGACTTGACGTAGTAGGTACTCGCCTTGCGGGCCACTTTGAGTCCTCCGGGCAGCACGCCGTCGTTGTTCAGACCGCGCTGAATCGTCTCGCACATCACCGTCCACACCTTGTCGAGATAGTCCCAAATCTCTTTGCCCTCGCAATCCTCGACATACTCCCAGTAGGTCTTTCCTTCGCGCTGGCAGTGGGCCTTGATCTCCTCGATGGTGTTCATCGCGTAGATCTCCTGCTTGGGGCTCTCCTGGCTCTCCTCGTTGGCCAGTGCACCACCGCCCACACTGAATATGAGCCACTTATCGACTACTTCGTCCCCTTTTAACCCCTCGAATAACATGCCGTTGGGGTGGTAGGGGAGTACCGTGTCGGCCTTCCAGATAATCTCGGTCGGGGCAATCTTCTCAAGCACGTCGAGGATGGCCACATCCGTCAAGTGACCCTTGCCTGTCGCGGCAAGCGAGCCGTAGAGGGTCACGCGGTAGCGCTCGGCATTGGCGCAACGCACGGCAAACTGCTCGGCAGCCTTCTTGGGGCCCATGGTGTGGCTCGAAGAAGGGCCGTTGCCTATCTTGAATATTTCACGAATCGATTCCATA
>JAUMXM010000013.1:40900-45714 GCA_030529085.1 Rikenellaceae bacterium
TTCGTACCCCCACCGCGACTCGAACGCGAATTTAGGGTTTAGGAAACCCTCGTTCTATCCCTTGAACTATAGGGGCAAAAATCGCACCGCTCTTCTTTTGAATGAAAAGAGCGGTGCAAAGATAGCGTTTTTTTAGCGAATTTCAACCTTCAGCGTGCGCAGATGGCTCGATGCCGAGCTGCCACCCACCGAGACGATATAATCGCCCTTGAGCGCCTCCATGCGCTCGGTTTCGGGGTTGAACCAGGCGAAATCCTTCTCGTCGAGGGCGAAGACCACCATCTCGCTCTCACCCGGCGCGAGGGTCACGCGGCGGTAGGCGCGCAGGGTCTGCAGCGGGCCCTCCTTGTCGTCGGGACGGCTGATGTAGAGCTGGACAATCTCCGTGCCGGTGCGCTTGCCCACGTTCCCTACGGGGGCGGTGACGAAGATCGTCTTGCCCTTCTTGAGCACCTTGCGATCGGCCTTGAGGTAGCCGTAGAAGAAGTCGGTGTAGCTCAGACCGTGGCCAAAGGCGAAGAGGGGCGTGCCCTCGAAGTAGCGGTAGGTGTGGCCCTTCATATTGTAATCCTCGAAGTCGGGGAGATCCTTTACGCTGCGGTAGAAGGTGATGGGGAGCTTGCCCGAGGGGGCCTGCTTGCCGTAGATCACCTCGGCCAACGCCGAGCCACCCTCCTGTCCAGGATACCAGGCCTGGAGAATCGCCTCGCACTGCTCCGTTTCGGGCTTCAGGCCGATGGCCGAGCCGGAAAAGTTGACGAAGACGATGCGCTTGCCCGCCTTTTTGAGGGCTGCAACGGCCTCGCGCTGCACCGCAGGCAGCTCGATCTCGTCGCGGTCGCCACCGCGGAATCCGGGAGCCGAAACGGGCATCTCCTCACCCTCCAATTGGGGCGAGATACCGCCTGCGAAGATCACCACGTCGATATCCTTGATGCGCTCGATGAAACGCTCGACCTGCATCGGGAGCTCCTCGGCGAAGTCGAAGCGCAGGAAGGCGTCTGTGCGACGACGGATGCCCGTGTAGCGGAGCTCGATCTCGTAACGCTCGCCGGCGCGGTAGTCGAAGCTGTGGATCGTGGCGGTATTCTTGATGTTGGCCTTGGTGGTCACCGAGCGGCCGTTGATCACCACCTCGACCTGCTCGTTGGTCGAGAGGCGGAAGGCTGCCGTACCGTTTTTGCTCGGGGTGAAGGTGGTCTTGTAGTCTGCCGAGAAGGCCGAGAGAGCTACACCTGGCGCAAAGACCGTATTACCTGCAACGCTGAAGTTGAAGGGGGTGGCCAGCTGATCATGGGCGGCGGGAGCACCCTCGCGGTCGAGGTTGTTCCAATAGGTTGCCGCGAAGCCCTTCTGTCCGTTCGCGGCCGTGCACTCGGCGATGAGCGAGCGGAAGGTGCCGGCGTCGGTGTGGCCGCAGAGGGGCTCGTAGATCACCTGCTCCTTGCCGAGGAGCTGCTCCAGACCCTCCTTGAGGGTGATCGTGTAGGAGGGGGTACCGTTGTAGTTACCCCACTGCATCTGGGCGTTATCGGCATTGGGACCCACCAGGGCTACGCGCTTCAGCTCGTTGAGCGGGAGCAGAGCGTTCTTGTTTTGCAGCAGCACAAAGCTCTCCGTGGCCATCTTCTTGGCCAGGGCGCGGTGCTCGGGGCAATCGACCACCGAGTAGGGGATGTTGTAGGGATCCTCCTCCTCGAAGAGTCCCATCTCGAAGCGGGCCACCATCAGGCGCGTAACGGCGCGGTCGATCTCCGCCTCGGTAATCAGGCCGCGCTTCACGGCCTCGACCAGCGAAGCGTAGCTCGAGCCACACTCCAGGTCACAACCCGCCTTCACGGCCGCTGCCGAAGCCTCGGCAGCATCGGCGTGGGTCTCGTGGTCGCCCTTGCGGTAGAAGTCGCGGATGGCACCGCAGTCCGATACGACGATTCCTTGATAGCCCCACTCCTTGCGCAGCAGTTCGTCGAGCAGGTAGGTGCTGGCGTTGCAGGGAACACCCTCAAAGCGGTTGTAGGCACCCATCACCTCCTTTACGCCGCCCTCGCGCACAAGCGCCTCAAAGGCAGGAAGGTAGGTCTCGCGCAGGTCGCGCTTCGAGATGTTCTTGGCGTCGAACGAGTGGCGATTCCACTCCGGACCCGAGTGTACGGCATAGTGCTTGGCACAGGCGTGGAGCTTGTTGAACTTGGCATTCGGGTCGCCCTGCAGGCCGCGTACTACGGCCAGACCGAGCTGCGTTGTCAGGTAGGGATCCTCGCCGTAGGTCTCCTGGCCACGACCCCAGCGCGGATCGCGGAAGATGTTGATGTTGGGCGTCCAAACCGAGAGACCCTCGTAACGCTTGCGCGACCCCTTGCGGACGAAGTCGGCGTGTTTGGCGCGTGCCTCATCCGAGGTGGCCGTGAAGACCTCCTCCAAGAGCACTTCGTCGAACGACGATGCCATACCGATCGTCTGGGGGAAGACCGTGGCCAGACCGGCGCGGGCGATGCCGTGCAGCGCCTCGCTCCACCACTCGTAGGCCTCGATGCCGAGGCGCGGAATGGGTGCGGCGTTGTTCTGCATCTGCGAAACCTTCTCCTCGAGGGTCATGCGGCTCACCAAATCTTTGGCGCGCTCCTCGTTCGAGAGGTTGGGATCCTGGTAGGGGAGCTGTGCCGAGGCCGTCAGCGTGGCCGCGAGCAGGGTTACAAGGCCCAAAAACAGTTTTTTCATGGTTTGTGTTGGTTGTGGTTACAGGTTGCGGTTGTTGTAGGCCTCGAGCGCCTTGCCCAGAATCACCAGGGCGCGCTGCAGATCCTCTTTTTTCAGGACATAGGCGATGCGCACTTCGTTTTGGCCAAATCCGGGCTCCGAGTAGAAACCCGAGGCAGGGGCCATCATGATCGTTTCGCCCTCATATTCGAAGTCCGAGAGACACCAGGCGCAGAAGTCGTCGCTGTTGTCAACCGGTAGGCGTGCCACCGTGTAGAAGGCACCCATTGGGATCGGTGAATAGACGCCAGGAATGCGGTTTAGGCCGTCGATCAGACACTTACGGCGTTCGATATACTCCTCGTAGACCTCCGTCGAGTAGCTGCGCGGGGCGTCGATCGAGGCCTCGGCCACAATCTGACCCAGCAGCGGGGGCGAGAGGCGTGCCTGGCAGAACTTCATCACTGCCTCGCGGATCTCCTGATTCTTCGTGATGAGGGCTCCGATGCGGATACCGCACTCCGAGTAACGCTTCGATACCGAGTCGATCAGCACCACATTCTCCTCGATGCCCTCGAGGTGGAAGGCCGAGATGTAGGGCGATCCGGTGTAGATAAATTCGCGGTAGACCTCGTCCGAGAAGAGGAACAGATCGTGTTTCTTGACCAAATCGCGGATGCGATCCATCTCACGACGCGTGTAGAGGTATCCCGTCGGGTTGTTGGGGTTGCAGATCAGAATACCGCGCGTGCGAGGGTTGATCAGCTTCTCGAACTCATCGACATCGGGGAGCGCAAAGCCCTGCTCGATGGTCGAAACTACGGGGCGAATCGTGGCGCCTGCCGAGATGGCGAAGGCCATGTAGTTGGCGTAGGCGGGCTCCGGCACGATGATCTCGTCGCCCGGATTCAGACACGACATGAAGGCAAAGAGAACCGCCTCCGAGCCTCCTGTGGTGACAATCACATCCTCGGGCGTGAGTTTGATTTGGTACTGCTCGTAGTACTCGACGAGCTTTTTGCGCAGCGAGAGATAACCGTCGCTGGGGCTGTATTCGAGCACCGTGCGGTCGATGTTGCGCAGGGCGTTAAGACCCACCTCGGGGGTCTGCAGGTCGGGCTGACCGATGTTGAGGTGGTAGATTTTCGTGCCACGAGCTTTCGCGGCATCTGCCAGCGGACCCAACTTGCGAATCGGGGATGCAGGCATCAATACGGCGCGTTCAGAGATGTGCGGCATAGTGATAGGGATTTATTCGATTTCGATTAATGGTCTGAATTTGATTGTTTTGCGAGCCGGAATGGGGATAGCTTCGCCCGTGCGCGGATTGCGCCCCATGCGTTCGGCGGTGTGGTGTACACAAAATGAACCAAACCCCGAGATGCTGACGCGATCGCCCTCATGGAGGGTTTGCTCGATGACGTGAAGCATGGCGTCGATCGCTTTGCGAGCCTCGATTTTGCTGAGTCCGCTTTCGATTACGACGGCTTCTACAAGCTGTGTTTTGTTCATGGTAGGGTTAATTTTATGATATAACAAGGGATATTACTACAAAGATATAGAATTTCGGGTAAAATCAAAAAAAATAGGGTTTGAAAAAGGGGACTTTGGAGTCGGTTGCTGGGGTGAAAAATAGCTTTCGTAGACTCTTTTCGATAGAATTTCGAGCCGGAGGTTTGCAAAATGAAAAAAAGGGTCGTACTTTTGCGGTCTCGGAGAGATGGCAGAGTGGTCGATTGCGGCGGTCTTGAAAACCGTTGACCTTCACGGGTCCGGGGGTTCGAATCCCTCTCTCTCCGCCAAAGGTGAACAACCTGAAGCAAGCGACACCAGCACAGAAGTGCTGGTGTTTTTTTTGTGCCATAAGCCCTGCGTGCTCGCACGCATAGGGCTTTGGATACAAAAAAAAATACGCCGTCGGCGTCGCTTGCTTCTGCTTGTTCATTTTTGAAGCGGGCCCCGCGGCGAGCGAAAGGGAAAGCAGCGCAAAAAGTTGCGTAGCAACGCGCTGCAATCCCTCTCTCACCTATTCCATAGCCCGCTTCAAAAAAGACCTTTTGCGAAGAGAGAGGGTTGGCCTGCGGCCACCCGATACTTAAAATCCTCCCCAACCCCTC